>JAEZRJ010000049.1 GCA_023412855.1 Bacillota bacterium
GATTTTTATGTATAAAATAGGAGGATGGAGAAGTGTCCAGAGTTTATAATTTTTCAGCAGGTCCGGCAGTGCTACCTGAAGAAGTATTAAAAGAGGCTGCAGATGAAATGTTAGATTACAGAGGAACCGGCATGTCCGTAATGGAGATGAGCCACCGTTCCAAGGCGTATGATACGATTATCAAAGAGGCGGAGGCGGATCTGCGTGAGCTTATGAATATACCGGATAATTATAAGGTATTATTTTTGCAGGGCGGTGCCAGCCAGCAGTTTGCAATGATTCCCATGAACCTGATGAAGAATAGAAAAGCGGCATATATCGTTACGGGACAGTGGGCGAAAAAGGCATATCAGGAAGGAAAGATATACGGGGAAGCGATAGACGTGGCTTCTTCTGCAGATAAGATGTTTTCCTATATTCCCGATTGCTCCGATCTGGACATCCCGGAAGATGCAGATTATGTGTACATATGCGAGAATAACACCATCTACGGAACGAAATTCAAGACGCTGCCCAATACCAAGGGACATACGCTCGTATCGGACGTATCCTCCTGCTTTTTGTCCGAGCCGGTGGATGTAACAAAATATGGCGTAATTTACGGCGGAGTGCAGAAGAATATAGGGCCTGCAGGCGTTGTTATCGTAATCATCAGAGAGGATTTGATTACGGAGGATTGCTTGCCAGGTACTCCTACTATGTTAAAATATAAGATTCATGCGGATGAAGGCTCGCTTTATAATACGCCTCCGGCATATGGCATCTATATTTGCGGAAAAGTTTTTAAGTGGCTGAAAAAGAAGGGCGGCTTAGACGCTATGAAGGAATATAACGAGAAAAAGGCGAAGGTTCTCTATGATTTTCTCGATGAAAGCAAGCTGTTCAAAGGAACGGTAAGGAAGGAAGACCGTTCGTTGATGAATGTTCCTTTTGTAACAGGAAACGAGGAGCTTGACACCAAATTTGTAAAAGAAGCAAAGGAAGCCGGATTCGAGAATTTGAAAGGACATAGAAGTGTGGGCGGTATGCGCGCCAGCATCTACAACGCTATGCCTATCGAAGGTGTGGAAAAGCTCGTTGAGTTCATGAAGGCTTTTGAAGAAAAAAATGCTTGATAATGCCGAAGGTGCGGCGACGTATCGATAGAATAAGGATGAGAGGAAGGATGTAGAGATGTTTAAATATCATTGCCTGAATCCGATCGCGGATATCGGATTGAACAAATTTACGGGGAATTATGAAAAAACGGAAAATGTAAATGAGGCTGACGGAGTCTTGGTACGCAGTGCCGCTATGCATGATATGGAGCTGCCCGAGAAGCTGTTGGCAGTGGCGAGAGCAGGTGCGGGAGTGAATAATATTCCGTTAGATAAATGTGCGGAAAAAGGTATTGTCGTATTCAATACTCCGGGAGCGAATGCCAACGGTGTAAAGGAGCTGGTAATAGCAGGTATGCTCTTGGCTTCCCGCGATATCGTAGGAGGTATTAACTGGGTAGAAGCCAATAAAGATGACAAGAACATTGCAAAAACGGCAGAAAAAGAGAAAAAGAACTTCGCCGGTACGGAGATTCAGGATAAGAAGCTGGGCTTGATCGGTCTGGGTGCTATCGGTATCAAGGTTGCTAACGTAGCCAGGCATTTGGGCATGGAGGTATACGGTTATGATCCTTATTTATCCGTAGACGCTGCATGGAACCTGAGCCGCGACGTAAAGCACGTTCTGAACGTAGATGAGATTTATGAAAACTGCGATTTTATTTCCATTCATGTACCTCTTGTGGAAACTACGAGAGGAATGCTCAACAAAGAGGCGATTGCGAAGATGAAAGAGGGAGTTGTCCTTCTTAATTTCGCGAGAGATTTGCTTGCGAATGAAGAAGATGTCATCGAAGGAATAAAGTCCGGCAAGGTGCGTAAGTATGTGACGGATTTCCCGAATACGATAACGGCAGGTCAGGAAGGCTGTATCGTTGTACCTCATCTGGGCGCTTCCACGGAGGAATCTGAGGATAATTGCGCGAAGATGGCGGTTAAGGAGATGATGGACTATTTGGAGAACGGTAATATCATCAATAGTGTGAATTATCCCGACTGCGATATGGGAGTATGCACTCAGGCCGGCCGCGTAGCGATTTTCCATAAGAATAAGGCGAATATGATTACGAGATTTACCGCTTGCTTTGGAGATGAAGGGATCAACATTACCGATATGATGAACAAGTCCAAGGGAGAAGTTGCGTATACGATGATCGATTTGGAAAATGCTGCAACGGAGGAAATGGTAAACAAGCTTAAGACAATCGAAGGTGTATTCCGAGTACGCGTGGTAAAATAAGCAAAAATAATATTTAGTATATAGAAAAGGATATTTCCGGTCTGTAATCCCCTGAATAGAGGATAGAACGGAAATATCCTTTTTATTTTATTTCAGAGAGTTAGCGATATTGGAAAAACCGTTCATACCGTCTTCTTCAAGCTCCGATTTAAGATTCGCTTCTGCCTGAACGCCTGCCTGGCTGGCAAGGTCCATATAGAGGATAAACACATCCTCGAGGGTCATATTTTTCTCCTTGGCAATCTGCTCCATTACCGGCTTCAAGGCCTCTAGCTGAGTAGAGATTTTTGTCTTCTGGGGATCGATGTCCCCCAAGACCTCCTCGGCATATTTGCTGATTCTTTCCCATATCTGAATATGTTCAACAGTCATTTATTTTCCTCCATTTACTCTTTACTGACTTTTATTTTATCACTTGATGCTTGTGCTGCATAGGTTAATTTGTTAGAATAATTGTATATAAAACGATACTGTTCACACAGTAGATTAACACTTGCTGTTAAGCTGCGTAAGAATATGATTCAAGAGATGATTTCTGCTTCGCAAAGCGAATTTAAGTGCAGAAAGCATGCGTTGCTGAGAACGGAGTGAACAGTAACTATAAAACAATACTTGTGAGGATAAAAAAATGGCAAAGATAAAACCCTTTAAAGCGATAAGGCCCCAAAAAGGACTGGAAGAGCATATAGCCGCTCTTCCCTATGATGTATACAATAGAGAAGAGGCGAAGCGGGAAGTGGATAGGGAACCGCTTTCTTTTTTGAGAGTGGATCGTGCGGAGACTCAGTTTGGAAGTGAAGTGGATACCTATGCCGATTGTGTTTATGAGAAGGCACATGAGCTTCTGTGGAAGATGGTAGGGGACGGCGAGCTTGTAGAGGAGGAGAAAGACTGCTACTATGTATATGAACTGGTAATGGAGGGACGTTCACAGGTAGGCATTGCGGCCTGCGCCTCGGTGGATGATTACCTTTCCCAGACGATAAAGAAACATGAGAATACGAGGGAAGATAAGGAAATAGACCGCATTCGTCATGTGGATGCGTGCAAGGCGCAGACGGGACCTATATTCCTGGCTTACCGTTCCCATCCCGTTATTCGGGAGGAGATAAAAAATGCAAGAGAAAGTGCCCCCCTTTACAACTTTACAGCGGTGGATGGCATTGCGCACAAAGTGTGGAAAATAGAGGAAGAGGAAGCGGTGGGCAGAATTAGAAGAGCGTTCGAAGAGGTAGAAAGCATTTATATCGCCGACGGACATCATCGCTGCGCCTCTGCCGTAAAGGTTTCTTTGAAAAGAAGAGGGGAAAATCCGGATTATACTGGTGAAGAGGAATTTAACTATTTTCTTTCGGTCTTATTTTCCGACGACCAGCTTATGATTATGGACTATAACCGCGTAGTTATGGATTTGAATGGACTTAGTGCCCAGGAATACTTGGAAAGAGTGGGAGAGTATTTCCATATTGAGAAACGGGGAGAAACTCCTTATAAGCCTGAAGAAAAAGGAACTTTCGGTATGTATCTGGAAGAGGCATGGTATAAGCTTGAGGCAAGAGAGCCATATACCGGGCAAGATCCGGTAGAGGCTTTGGATGTAGCGGTCATTCAGAATAGACTGTTATGTCCGGTACTGGGAATCGGCGATGCGAAGACCGATAAAAGGATTGATTTCGTAGGAGGAATCCGTGGGCTCAAGGAGTTGGAGCGCAGAGTACATACCGATGCGAAAGTGGCGTTTTCCATGTACCCTACTTCCATCGGAGAACTGTTTGCGGTATCCGATGCAGGAATGCTGATGCCTCCTAAATCCACATGGTTTGAACCCAAGCTCAGGAGCGGCTTGTTTATTCATAAAATTTGAAGGAAAAAAGAGTAATGGTTACTGTTCACACAGTAGCTTAACACTTGCTGTTAAGCTGCGTAAGAACGTGATTCAAGAGATGATTTCTGCTTCGCGGAGCGAATTGAAATGCAAAACTTTTGCATTGCAGAAATCATGCGTTGCTTAGAACGGAGTGAACAGTAACGATTAATGTGAAAGCGAGGCATGGTATCTATGAACAATAAACTGTATAAGTTAATGAATTGGCCGAAAATAGAAGCTATAATTTATTCGGAGTCGGATAATCCCCATGAGATTTTGGGAGCGCATGCGGCAGGGAATCATACGCTGGTTCAGGCATTTTTTCCCGGGGCAAAGAGCGTTCTTATTCAGGACAAAAAGGATAAAAAGAGCTATGAAATGGAACTGGCCGACGGAGAAGGTTTTTTTGCGGCGCTCATACCGGGCAAGATACCCATGCAGTACGAATATATTGTAGAGGACGAAGAGGGAAATTTTAAAAAGGTGAAGGATGCTTATAACTTCGCACCTCAGATAGAGAAAAAGGATATGGATAAGTTCGCAGCGGGTATTCACTATACCGTTTATGAAAAGCTGGGAGCGCATCCGAAGAGATTGGATGGAGTAAACGGCGTTTATTTTGCCGTATGGGCACCGGGTGCGGTGCGGGTGAGCGCAGTGGGAGATTTCAACGATTGGGACGGTAGAGTCCATCAGATGCGCAAACTTGGAGATTCCGGCATTTTTGAGATTTTTGTTCCTGATGCGAAGGAGGGACAGAATTACAAATATGAATTGAAGATAAAGGGTGGATTGACTTATTTAAAGGCCGATCCTTATGCCTTTGGGCAGCAGCTTCGCCCTGATACGGCATCCGTGATCCGGGGAGGAATGAGCTCCGAAAAGGGGCGGTTCAAATGGGAGGATGCACAGTGGCTCACACAGAGGAAGGAAAGACAGGGACAGGATAAGCCCATTAGTATTTATGAGCTTTATCTCGGATCCTTTCGGGCAGGAGAGGACGGCAGCTACCTAAATTATAAGGAACTGGCACCTCTTATCATCGAGTATGTGAAGCAGATGGGATATACCCATATCGAGCTTATGCCGGTAATGGAGCATCCCTTTGACGGCTCGTGGGGATATCAGGTAATCGGCTATTATGCACCTACTTCCAGATACGGAACCAATGAGGACTTTATGTATTTTATGAATGAGATGCATAAGGCGGGCATCGGAGTAATCCTGGACTGGGTTCCGGCGCATTTTCCAAGGGATGTTCAAGGGCTTTCCAATTTCGACGGCACTTGCCTCTACGAGCATCAGGACCCGAGAAGAGGTTATCATCCCCATTGGGGAACGCTTATCTATAATTATGGCAGGCCGCAGGTATCCAATTATTTGATTGCCAATGCACTGTTTTGGATAGAAAGATATCATGCAGACGGCATCCGCATGGATGCGGTGGCTTCTATGCTGTATCTGGATTACGGAAAAAGTGACGGACAGTGGCTCCCCAATATATACGGAGGCCACGAGAATCTGGAAGCGATAGAATTTCTAAAACATTTGAATTCCATCGTGAAAAAAAGGGACGATGGAGTTCTGATGATTGCGGAAGAATCCACCGCGTGGCCTAAGGTTACGGGAGAAGTGGAGGATAATGGACTTGGTTTCGACATAAAATGGAATATGGGATGGATGAACGACTATCTGGGTTATATCGCTTACGATCCGTATTTCAGAAATCACCACCATAATGAGCTCACTTTCAGCATGGTTTATGCGTACAGTGAAAAATTTATGCTTGTATTTTCCCATGATGAGGTCGTACACGGAAAGGCGACGATGATAGGAAAAATGCCCGGAGAACTTAAGGAAAAGTTCGCCAATCTGAGGCTGACCTATGCCTATATGATGGTTCATCCGGGGAAAAAGCTGCTGTTCATGGGGCAGGATATTGCTGAATTCGATGAATGGAACGAGAAGCGTGAAGTGGAATGGGGGCTGCTCCAGTATGACAGCCATAAAGGCATTCATAATTTGGTAAAGACCTTAAATGAGCTGTATAAAAATTATCCTGCATTCTATAAGTGCGATGCTTCCTGGGACGGATTCGAATGGATCAATTGTATTTCTTCTAACGACTGTATGCTCGTTTTCATGCGTAAGTCGGATGTGCCGGAGGATACCTTGGTAGTGATGGCTAATTTCGCCAATGTGCAAAGGACGTATACCATAGGTGTTTCCCTTGAAGGAAAGTATAAAGAAATATTGAATACGGATGATGCGGCTTTCGGCGGAGAGGGTGTGGTCAACGGGGAAATAGTCTGCTCCGAGCAGGAGGAATTCGACGACAGGCCTTATTCTATTCAGGTAATAAGCGCGCCGCTGTCCGTAAGCGTATTCAGTTATATTCCTTATACTCCGGAGGAGGAGAAGGAAGCCGCGAGGAGAAAAGAAGAGAGAATCCGCAAAGAAAAAGAGGCGGCCCTTGAAAGAGAGCGTCAGGAGAGGATAGCAGCTCTGGAAAAAGAACGTCAGGAAAAGCAGGCGGAGGCTGAAAAAGCTTTAGAGGAGGCAAAAGAAGCCAAGGAGCGTGCCGAGCGGATGCTGAAAGCCGCGGAAGAAGCGCGTCTGGAGGAGGAAAGAGTCCGCAGCGGAGGCAAAGGATGTATTGTTTTGACAGAGAAGAAACCGGGAAAGAAAAAGTAGGTAGGAAATGTATATGTATATGGATTATTTGAAGGTTTTGACATCTTTTACGACAGAGGAGCCTATCGATATAGGTGTAATTGAGAAGTTCCTTTATGAGCTGCCGGATAAGGCATTACATTTAGGCACGAGGGTGCTGCTTTCCATCGTAGTTCTTCTTGTGGGAATACAGCTTATTAAGTTGATCCGCAAGATCATAAAGAAATCTCTGGGGAGAGGGAACGTGGATATCGGTGTAGTGCAGTTCATTGATTCCTTTTTAAAGGCATCCTTGTACGCGGTGCTGATTATAACCATTGCATCTGGATTCGGGCTGGATGCGGCGAGTATACTGGCGTTGTTAGGCTCAGCCGGTGTGGCCATCGGTCTTGCCATTCAGGGAAGCTTGTCTAACTTTGTGGGAGGAGTGCTCATTTTGCTGCTGAAGCCTTTTAAGGTAGGAGACTACATTAAGGAAGATTCCAGAGGCAATGAAGGTGTCGTAAAGGAAATAGAATTGTTCTATACGAAGCTTACGACTGCGGACAATAAGGTAATCGTGCTTCCAAACGGCACGCTTGCTAATTCCAGTCTGACGAATGTAACCGCATGTGATAACCGTCGGATGGATATTGTTGTAAAGATATCCTACGATGCGGATATCAGGAAAGCGAAGGCAGTATTGCAGAAGGTTCTGGACGAAGATACAGCGGTCTTAAAGGAAGAAGAGCATTTCGTCTATATCAGCGAGCTGGGAGATTTCAGTGTAAATGTGGGAATAAGGTGCTGGTTTTCCATGGATGATTTCTGGGCTGGCAAATGGCGGATAACGGAAAATATCAAATATGCGCTGGACGAAGCAGGAATAAGCATACCGTCTTCTCAGATGGACGTGTATGTGAAAGAGGAAATTGCCTCTAAGGATGAAATTAAAAAACAATAGAAAAAAGTCGTAAAAACAAAAAAGTTTAAAAAAGGATATTTTTATCTTGCCAAAAATGTCATTAGCCTTTATAATAGCATTTGTCGGTATCGCAGATGCCGGATTGCTTCCGTGGCTCAGCTGGTAGAGCGACGCATTCGTAATGCGTAGGTCAGGGGTTCGAATCCCCTCGGGAGCTTGGATTCAGAAATCCGCGAATAGGCATATTTCTCAGATGAGAGGTATGCTTTTTTCTATGGAGTTGGCAGGTGATGAGCAATGAAACTAAAATTTTTAAGTCAGAATATGGAACAAAGAAGGGATTTGATATTGAAGGGAAATGTAGTTCCCACGATTTTAATGCTGTCTCTTCCCTCGCTTATGATGGGCTTGGTGCAATCGCTGATACCGGTTATCGATGGGCTGTTTCTGAATAATCTGGTAGGTACTGCGGCAGCCAGCGCCGTAACCTATTGTACTCCGGTGGTAAATATGACAACAGCTCTTTCTCAGGGGCTCAGTGTTGCCGGAATGGCGATTATAGGCCAGGCCAACGGCAGAGGAGATTTTAAAGAGAGCAAGAGCACTACAATACAGCTGATTATTTTTGCCTTTATACTCGGAATTGTTCTGGCTCCTCTGCTGGTGGTAGTGGCATTCGGATTGTCAGGTCATGTAAATCAGGAAATTGCACATAATGTTTTCGTCTATATATCATTAAATGCGCTGGTCATTCCTTTTTCTTTTTTGGAATCCATCTATAACGCTATTAAAAATGCAAACGGCAAGCCGGAGGATTCCTTCATACGTATGATTATCATGCTGGTTCTCAAGATTGTGTTTAACACGCTCTTTATCTACGTGTTGCATTGGGGACTTGTGGGTTCGGTAATCGCATCCTTAGCTTCCAATGTTTTGATTACCTTCTGGATGTTTTATGAGCTGTTCCTTAAGAAAAACGGCGACAGATTGGAAATGCAGGGATTTCACTTCGACCATAGAATCATTAAAAAGCTGTTGTATATCGGCTTTCCTTCCATGCTTTCAAGCCTGATGCTGAATCTTGGTTTCTTTCTGATCAACAACGAAGTGGAGAAGTATGGTTCCATTGTTCTGAACGGACAAGGGATTGCAAATAGTATTACCTCTGTCTGCTTTATTCTTCCATCCTCCTTTGCGTCGGCAATCACTACCATGGTGAGTATGAACGTAGGAGCGATGCAGGTAAAAAGGGCGAAGTATTCCTGTCTGATAGGCTGTATTGTCAGCGCAATAACTGCGGCTGTACTTATCGTCATAGTGGTGCCGTTGTCCTCGTACTTGACGATATTGTTTACCAGAGAAGCGCAGGTGCTCGAGGTAGCGAACAAAGCGCTTCATATTTATACCTATTCCGTAATAGGATTTGGTGTCTGTATGGTGGAACAGGGAGCCTTCATTGGTTTAGGTAAGACAAAGATTACTCTTGTAATGAGTATCTTGCGAGTATGGCTGCTGCGTTATATTTTTATACTTGCCACAGAGTCATATTTAAGCTATTATTCCGTATTTTGGGGGAATCTTTTTTCTAATTATGCGGCGGCACTTATCACGACCATACTGATACTCAGGGTGAGCTGGGAGTCCGATATTTAACGTGCTGAAGTTTTACGGCCTTAGCCAATATGTTCATAATAATCAGGAACCGTGGTTACTCGCATAACATTTCAATCAAATTGTAGTACAACGAGTAATCACAGGATAAGTACAGCTTCATTGCTGGCAGATTTTCGCCATTGAGTGAAAGCGTTGCTATTTTCAAATTTCTATTTTTTAATTCTTCAAATGCGGTTGAAACCAATTCACGCGCAATATTTTTTCTTCGAAATTCGGGGATTACAAAAATGTTCTCCGTTGCTGCGCGTTCCTCAGATATGTTCCAGATCGATATTGCACCTATAATTTTCCCGTCACATATTGCGGCGTAACATGAAAAGGAAGGATCGCCTGTGTTAAACCAAATATCTGCTTCGCATTCATATTCCCATTCCCTGCTCGATAAAGAATCTGCATCAAGATAAGCTTTCATAGTTGCTTCGTTAAACGTTAGCTTTTGTATGGTTATGCCTTCCGGTATTTTGTAATGTGTGATTTTCTTTGTCAGGTCATACTTTAGTACAGGGATAGCAGAATTGATAGAAAATCCTTTATGTATAAAAAATTGCATATCATCAATTTCATCTGTTTCGCAGCATATACGCAAACGTACCGTTACATCAGGTTTTTCTTTCTTTATTTGATGGAATCGATTTATCAGGCCGTCCATCAATAAGTTATCTGCTTCGATATTATCTTGATGTTCATTATCCGTATAAGTAGAGAGAGTAATTTGTAATTTTTGCGTTTCAAGTGTCTGATGTATGAGTAAGAAACCAATGCCAATAACGGAACCATCTCGTTCTGCACAAACAATATTTTCCGGTAAAATACTTTTGTTATATTGCAGTTGGACGGCTGCAAAAGAATTGATTTGTGCTATGAAATCTAAATCTTCGTGAACATACTTTCTTAATAACATGCTTTCCTCCATTTTGAATGTTTCCAATCACTATTTTTGGTATGATAGGAACCTACTGTATTTACAGTAACACAAGGATTCATACGGTGCAAGAATTTGGTTATTATTCGGCCTTCAATAACGCGATATGTTCTTTGTAAGCGAAGTTTCCGGCGAATAAAGAGCATGGGCAGAAAATCCGAGTTTTGCAACCACAAAATACCGTTCATAAGTATTTTCACGCATCAGTTGCCGCTGTGAAGCCATAAGCAAAATAGTAACAGAATATGCAAATTGCTCGCAAAAGTACTTGACAGGACAAAATAAAAAATCTATAATTTAAAAATGCAAAAGATTTGCATTTTGAGGTAAAGAGCCATGCAAAAAAATTATAATACAAAATGTAAGACGGCTATTATGGAATATTTACAGGAAAATAAAGAACATGGCTTCTGTGCTGCCGATATATATTCTTATATGAAGAAGAACGATATATTGGTAAATCTGGCTACTATATACAGAAATCTGGATAAGCTGACCGATAGCGGAATCGTGCTGAAATATAAGACGGCGGAGAACGAAAGCAGCCTGTATCAATATTCCGGACCTCGTGCGAATTGTCTTGGGCATGTTCATATGCAGTGCAGAGGCTGCAGTAAAATTCTCCATTTGGACTGCGATTTCATGAGTGAGATTAAGGAGCACCTGTTGGAACATCATGGATTTAAACTGGAATGTGCGGGCTCAGTATTGATAGGATTATGTAACGAGTGCAGGCTTGACGATTGATTTAGGAACGGAGGCAGGATGATGAAGGCAAGAGATAGGGTATTTTCCATAGTTTGTACTTTGGCTTTATTAATTTGCCTGCTTTTTTCTTACGAGTATGTTGTTTCAAATACACAGCATGACTGCTCAGGCAAGGATTGTGCTGTATGTATACAGCTGGAGGCGGCCGTACACTTTATTTCAAGTATAAAGATTCTTCCCATGCTATCGTTTGTTGCGATAGTTCTTTGCGTATTCACGCGAATTTACGCGGTTTCAGAGAGGTCTGTCTGCGTAAGAAATACCCTTGTTTTACTGAAGGTAGAATTACTGAATTGATTTCATAAGAAAAAGCGATTGCGCCAAGAACGCTTGGCGTTATTTGTGTATCGATTTTTATTATGGAGGCTGGTGTGAGATGTAATTTTCACACTGAAATTGTGTGCCTGCGTCCAAATTCGCAGGCGCCGGAAACATGGGGATTAGGTTGAAAAATAAAAGATTTTTCAACATCCTGATTTATACGTGTGCTAAAGCACACAGATAGGAGTTATTATGAAAAACAATAAAATATTGATAATCAGTTTGGCTTTTATACTGTGTATAGGGCTTGTTTCAGGCTGTGGAAATAAAGCAGCCGAATACGAAGCAGTAACATCAAATAATAAGCTTAGTGTGGTATGTACTACTTTTCCATCCTATGACTGGGTAAAAGAGGTAATGGGAGAAAGGGCGGAAGATTTTGATTTGACGCTTTTACTGGATAACGGGGTGGACCTGCATAACTATCAGCCTACGGCAGAGGATATTGCTAAGATCGCCAAGTGCGATTTGTTCATTTATGTAGGCGGAGAATCTGATGGGTGGGTAGAAGATGCTTTAAAAGAGGCAACGAATAAAGACATGCGGGTAATTAACCTGATGGACGCGCTCGGAAGCGAGGTAAAAGAAGAGGAGCTTGTTGAAGGAATGGAAGAGGAGGAGCACGAACACGAGGATGGGGATGCACACGAGCATGAAGAGGGGGATGCGCATGAAGAAGAAGACGTGCATGAAGAAGGAGACGCGCATGAAGACGGAGAAGAAATAGAATATGATGAGCATGTATGGCTTTCTCTTAAGAATGCACAGGTCCTGGTTCAAGTAATTGAGGAGACACTTTCCGATATTGACAGCAATAATGCAGAAATTTATAAAAACAATAGCAGCGATTATATAACAGAACTGAAAGCTTTGGATGATGAATACGAAACGGCTGTTCTCTCCGGAAAAACAAATACGGTGCTGTTCGGCGACCGTTTTCCTTTCCGGTACATGGTAGATGATTATGGATTGGATTATTATGCGGCATTTGTCGGATGCAGTGCGGAGACGGAGGCCAGTTTCGAAACGATAGCTTTTCTGGCAGGTAAGGTAGACGATTTGAAATTGCCGGTAATTCTCGTGATTGAAAATTCCGATGAAAAGATATCAGAAGCGATCAAGAGCAATACGGCAGGTAAGGACCAGAAGATACTGGTTATGAATTCTTTGCAGTCGGTTACAAATTCAGATATAGAGGCTGGGTTTTCCTATATTTCTGCAATGAAGGATAACCTGGAAATATTGAAGCAAGCTTTAAACTAGGAGGATGAGGATTACTATGGCTTATATTGCCTGCGAGGATTTGACGCTTGGCTATAATGGAAATGTAATAGCCAAACATATTCAATTTGAAGTAAATAAAGGAAATTACTTATGCATTGTAGGGGAAAACGGAGCCGGAAAAAGTACGCTGATAAAAACGCTGCTTCATTTAATGGAGCCGTTAGGCGGAAAGATTACGATAGGAGACGGTTTAAAGCCCTATGAAATCGGCTATCTTCCGCAGCAGACGGTGGTGCAGAAAGATTTTCCGGCATCCGTATGGGAAATTGTCTTATCCGGTACGCTGCCCAAATGCGGGATAAGACCGTTTTTTGGAAAAGCGCAGAAACAGCTTGCGCAAGAACATATGAAAAGCATGGCTGTGTGGGAACTGCGAAAGCAATGCTATCGCAATTTGTCCGGCGGCCAGCAGCAGCGCGTGCTGCTGGCACGGGCACTATGTGCCACGACGAAGGTGCTGCTGCTGGATGAGCCGGTTACCGGGCTGGATCCAAAGATGGCGGCGGAGTTTTACCGCATCATACAGCAATTGAACGCAGATGGCATCGCCGTTATTATGATCTCTCATGATATTCAGGCGGCCGTCCGTTATGCCAGCCATATTCTGCATGTGGAAAGAGAGGAGTCATTCTTTGGAAGCAAAGAAGAATATTTAAGGAGCAGTGAATGGAAAGGATTCCAGTATGCGGGAAGGGAGGATGAAAGAAAAGTGCTTTCAGCTAATGATTCCACGTACGCTAAAGCGGACAGGGGGTATAAGAATGAATAATATCATTTTGAAGCTGCAGTTTTATATGGATTACCCGTTTGTGCGGTATGCGTTGATCGTAGGAACGCTGATCGCTTTATGCTCCTCTTTGCTCGGAGTAACACTTGTCTTAAAAAGATTCTCGTTTATAGGGGACGGACTATCCCATGTGGCGTTCGGTGCAATGGCGGTTGCAACGATTTTCAAGTTGGCAAACGATACGATATTCGTTATGCCGGTTACGATTGCTACGGCTGTCTTGCTTTTAAGAACGGGGCAGAATACGAAGATCAAAGGAGATGCGGCGATAGCGATGCTATCGGTCGGCTCGCTGGCCATTGGTTATTTAATTATGAATCTGTTTTCTACCTCCGCAAATATATCAGGAGATGTATGCAGCACCTTGTTCGGGTCCACCTCCATATTGACGTTGACTAAGGGAGAGGTCTGGATTTGTGTGATAATGTCGATACTGGTTGTTGCTTTATTCTGTTTTTTCTATAATAAAATATTTACGGTTACCTTTGATGAAGGCTTTGCGAAAGCGACGGGAACGAATGCCGACGGCTATAATCTTCTTATTGCAGTGGTAACTGCGGTTATCATTGTTTTGGCGATGAATCTGGTAGGCTCGCTGCTCATATCGGCGTTGGTCATATTTCCGGCATTATCGGCAATGAGGATCATTCAGAATTTTAAAGGCGTGGTTATCTGTTCGGCGGTCATCTCCGTTGGGTGTGCCTCAGTTGGGATGCTCATATCTATACTATTTTCGACTCCGGTCGGTTCTACGATAGTAGCTGCGGATATCGTGGTGTTCTTTGGCAGCTGTATGATAGGAAAAATAGTAAAGAGATGATAGGGTAGAAGGGAGCATGGTTATAAAAATGAAGTTTAAAAAATATGTAATTTTAGTTATGGGTGTACTGATTAGTTTGAGTGGATGCTCTGGGAAGGAAGACAGATTGCCGGGCGGGAAAAATAATGTTGATAAAGTTATTGAAGCACAGGTAAATGTTGCGGACGGCGGGCTGACGGCTCAGCAGAGCCAGCAAACGGAAGAGACAACGGACACGGTAAAAGATGTAACAAATGATGTGGCAAAAGATATAACAAAGGATTCCGGGCAACAGGGGAACAATCAGGAGAACGATACGGCGGAATTGACACAGGAGCCGGTAAATAATCAGGATAATATTGACTATGATCTGACCGCTATGGGAAGCGATATGATATATGCCACTGTCTATCAGCTGATGATAAATCCTGAAGAATATGTCGGCAAAACAATAAGGATGAAAGGGACATATTATGCTACATACTATGAACCCACAGCTAAGTACTACCACTATGTGATCATAGAGGATGCAACCGCTTGCTGCGCGCAGGGATTGGAATTTATTTGGGAGGACGGAAGTCATGCTTACCCTGAGGAATATCCGGAGGATGAGGCCGAAGTGACAGTAACCGGAACCTTTGAAACCTATAAGGAGGAGGGAGACGAGAATCTTTACTGCCGCTTGAGAGATGCCTCTTTGGAAACTGGTAAATAATAACCTATAAATATAGTTATTACCGTAAATAATAATGTTATAAAAGTCAATATCGACCTAAAAATAAGTCATAAAAGAAGATAGTACATTGAATGTGGCTATGGTACTATGAAATAGAAAAATGAAGTCAATATATTTGTGCGAAGCAGAAGAAGGCCTATTGCTTCGCCAAAGACTATTTTATAGTAAGAGAAAAGAGGTACGAAATGAACGGCAAGATATTTGACTTGAATGAATATGCAGCGAAGGCCAGGGAAGCAGCGGCTGAAGGAATCGTAATGCTTAAAAATGACGGACATCTGCTCCCGCTTTCAAAGGACACGAAGGTAGCGATCTTCGGAAGGTCACAATTTCACTATTATAAAAGCGGAACGGGTTCAGGAGGAATGGTGAATACCAGATATGTCACCGGAATCCTGGAGGCGCTTGAGGCAGAAAAGTGCTTTACGGTAAATCAGGCGGTAAAAGAAGCATATGAGAGCTGGATGGAGGAGCATCCCTTTGAGGTGGGCGATGGCTGGGCGATGGAGCCGTGGTTTCAGAAAGAGATGCCTTTGAAGCCGGAATTCGTGGAAGCAGCCAATAAGGATTCGGACGCAGCGATAGTCGTAATCGGGCGCACGGCAGGAGAAGACCAGGATAACAAAGCGGAGGAAGGAAGCTACCTTCTTACAAAGACAGAATTAAATATGATAGGTGAGGTGTGCAAGGTATTCAAGCACACCATTGTCCTGTTGAACGTAGGAAATACCATCGATATGAAATGGGTGGAGGAAAACAATCCTTCCTCGGTGTTGTATGTATGGCAGGGAGGACAAGAGGGAGGAAGCGGCATTGTAGATGTTCTTAGCGGCAAAGTAACGCCTTCCGGCAGGCTGACGGACACGATTGCAAGAAATATCGAGGATTATCCGTCTACTGCGAACTATGGAGATGATAAACGTAATTTTTATGCGGAGGATATTTATGTAGGATACCGGTACTTCGAGACCTTTGCGAAAGAGAAGGTGCTTTACCCCTTCGGCTTCGGCATGTCTTATACCTCCTTTGAAAGAAGGCTTGAGAAATTGGAGGAGACAAGGGATAAGGTAGATGTTCTGGTGAAGATTACGAACATCGGAGAATATAAAGGGAAAGAAGTCGTTCAGATATATTGTGAGGCACCTCAGGGCAGACTCGGAAAGCCTGCCAGAGTACTGTGTGGATTTGCTAAGACCCAGATACTTAGCCCGAAGGAAAGCGTTATCATGAAAATTTCCTGTCCCAAATATCTGTTTTCATCCTATGATGACAGCGGAGTAACAGGCCATAGATACAGCTATGTGCTGGAGGAAGGAAGCTATGGCATTTATATAGGTGGAGATGTAAGGCAGGCGGAATACGCAGGAAGCATCGATGTAGCAGAGCTTACCGTGGTGGAAACCCTGAAGGAGGCGATGGCACCTTCTGTTTCTTACCAGAGAATGAAGCCCGCAGCAGGAGATGGCGGACAGCTTCATGTAAGGTATGAAGAGGTGCCTATGGGTACGGTGGACCCTATGAAAAGACGGGGCGAGAATATTCCGAAGGAAATCGCCTATACGGGTGATAAAGGATTAAAATTGGAGGATGTTTCCGAAGGAAGGGCCTCGATGGAAGACTTTATTGCACAGCTTTCGGATGAAGACTTGTGCTGTATCGTAAGGGGAGAAGGAATGTGTTCTTCCAAGGTAACGCCGGGTACCGCAGGAGCCTTCGGCGGCGTCACCGGGCGGTTGTCGGCTTTCGGTATCCCGTTAGGATGTTGCGCGGACGGCCCCAGCGGAATACGTATGGATAGCGGAACATATGCTTTTGCTATGCCAAACGGCACTTGTCTGGCATGCTCCTTTAACGAAGAACTGCTGAAGGAATTATATGAGTTCGAGGGAATGGAGCTTCGTAAGAACAATATTGATACATTACTCGGCCCGGGAATGAATCTTCATAGGAACCCTTTGAACGGGCGAAACTTCGAATATTTTTCTGAAGACCCTCTGGTAACGGGAAAAATGGCGGCCGCTCAGCTAAAGGGTATGGACAAATATGGAGTAACGGGGACGATAAAGCATTTCGCATGCAATAATCAAGAGCATAGCCGTAATGAAGTAGAGGCGGTCGTTTCGGAAAGGGCCTTAAGAGAACTATATCTAAAAGGCTTTGAAATAGCGGTAAAAGAAGGCGGTGCCTATAGCATCATGAGTACCTATGGGCCGGTAAACGGCTTCTGGACAGCCAGCAATTACGACCTGCTGACGACTATTCTGCGCGGAGAATGGGGATTTGAGGGAATCGTTATGACCGACTGGTGGGCGAGAGGAAATGAGCCCGGCGGCCCGGCGGACGTGAAAAACACTTCGGCAATGGTGCGCTGTCAGAATGATTTGTTCATGGTGACAATAGATTCTGAGAAAAACACGTTGCAGGATGATTCCATGGAAGGCATCTCGGGAGGAAAAACAGCGAGAGCGGAGTTCCAGAGAAGCGCCATGAACTTATGCGGAACACTCATGCGTATGCCGGCTTTTTTACGAAGCAGGGGAATAGAGACGGAATTGGATAAACAGTTGAAGGAATGCATCGAGGCGGATGAAAAGGAACTGCTCGAGATGAGAATTGTTAAGGTGGAGAAGAAAACAGAAATTCCGGCAGAGTGGATTGACACCCAAAAGGGAAAGAGCACCTTGCTGCAAGTAGTTTTTGTAGAAGAGGATGCGTCCAGACTCTCTTTTTCATGCAGGATTCCTTCGGCGGGAGAACTCTCTCAGATACCGCTTTCCATTTTCCGGGATAAACAGTTATTAAAGACGATTACACTGACCGGAAAGGATAGCGAGTGGAGAACGGAAATACTCGATTTGGAACCTGCTTTTTGCAGCACCTACTTTTTAAAATTCTATTTCGGACAGAGCGGGATGGAAATTAAGGACTGCAAGATCGAGAAAGTTTAATTAAAGCGACACGTAATTGCGGCAGATGAGAAAGAGAAAGACTGTCGCAAAATGAATCTTAGATAGCAGTTTATACAAAAATTATATGAATAACGTGAAAATACGTCTTGATACGGGCTTTTATAACCCGAACCAAGACGTATTTTTGTGCATTATTTTTCGTTGAGGATATTTTCTTCCCCTTATTTCATTTAATATAAGAACAAGCAGCAAAGAAGTGCGCCGGAGTTTTTAAACTGCTATAGTGCATGCGGGTTGTAAGCCTTATCCACTTGTATCACCGCCATATATGTTTCGTCAATGAGGCGGATTTGCTCGCTGATATAATTGGTAATTTCTTCATCGTTCTTTTTATAATGGAAAGGAACTACGATGTCGAAAATGATATTTGTGTGAGTAGGGCCTTTTACAACGCGGAAATCATGGAAGCATACTTCCGGGTAGGCTGTGGTAATTACTTCTGAGATCCGGCTTTTCAAGGCGTTGATCTGTTCATCCTGTGTGACCACCGGGTCCATATGTATGACGGCTTCGCAGTGCAGTTCGTTACGCAGCCTATGCTCGATGTTATCGATCATATCGTGGAGTGTGAGGATATCACCGTCTGCGGGGACCTCAGCATGCAGGGAGAGCATGACCCGGCCGGGGCCGTAATCGTGCACGATCATATCGTGAATACCGAGAACATGCTCATAGCTCATAACGATTGTTTCCACATTTTTTACGAAATCGGGGTGTGGGGGCTGGCCGAGCAGAGGACTGACGGTCTCCTTCGCTGCGCAGTAGCCTGCATAAAAGATGAAGAGGGCTACTATAATGCCGCAGTAGCCGTCAATTTTAAGACCGGTAAACTTACCGACCAAAGCTGCAACAAGAACTACTGTGGTAGCCATAGTATCACTTAAGCTGTCCATGGCGGTAGCGCTCATGGCAGCGCTGTCTATTTTCTTTCCTATATTTTTGTTGTAAAAGGACATATAGAGCTTTACTGCGATGGAAATGGCCAGGATGATCACGGTAATCAGACTGAATTCCACCGCCTGCGGGTGAATGATTTTATCAACGGAGGATCGTGCCAGCTCAAAGGCCATGATTAAAATAGCGATGGAAACGAGAAGCCCGGATAAATATTCGATGCGTCCATGCCCGAATGGGTGGCCCGGGTCCGGCTTTTGTCCCGCCATCTTAAAGCCGATGAGAGTGATCAAAGAGGAACCCGCATCGGATAGGTTGTTAAAAGCATCTGCTGTTACCGCAATGGAATTACTGATCATTCCTGCGAGGAATTTACCGATAAAAAGCAGTATATTCAGGAAGATTCCCACCGAGCCGCACAGAACGCCGTATGCCTGACGAACCTGGGGAGATGAAGTATTCTCTCTATCCTTTATAAATATTTTTGTAAGCAATGATACCATAAAATTTCTCCTATAAAAATGATGAAGTAATAGTATCTATTCTATATCTTTTTCCTATAAATGACAAATGCTTTATGGTCATAACCCTTCATAAACCCACAAACACTTGTTACTATTCGCCCATTTCGTATTTACAACCGCGGAAAAAACATGTATAATTGCAGACGGATTGAACATAAATAGATGCATTCATAATATATATGCTATGTACAAAAAATTATGATAGATTTCAGGGCAATTCTATTGGCTTTACAATTACAATCTATAAGAGCAATGAGTCATAAATGCCTCTCTATGTAAGAGGAACAAATTACAAACATAATGAATTGCGAAAGTAACGGATTATACAGAGGTGAATTATTATAATAATGATTTATGATAATATGAAAATACTTTCGTGATTTGAGAAAAGGAGAATGAAAAAATGAGCAAAAAACCAACAGTTTTGATGATTTTAGACGGCTACGGATTGAATGAGAGAACGGATGGAAACGCTGTGGCAGAAGCAAATACACCGGTTATGGATAAGCTGATGAAGGAATACCCTTTTGTAAAGGGTTATGCCAGCGGCATGGCAGTAGGACTCCCCGACGGACAAATGGGAAACTCTGAGGTAGGTCATCTCAATATGGGGGCAGGACGTATCGTATATCAGGAACTTACCAGAATCACGAAAGAAATTCAGGACGGAACCTTCTACGAGAATCCAGCCCTTTTGAAGGCGATAAAGAATTGTAAGGATAACGATTCCGCTCTGCACATGTTCGGTCTCGTTTCCGACGGCGGCGTGCACAGTCACAATACACATATTTACGGAATCTTGGAGCTTGCTAAGAGAAGCGGGCTGTCCAAGGTATACGTACATTGCTTCCTCGACGGAAGAGATACTCCTCCCGAAAGCGGCAAGAATTTCGTAGAGCAGTTAGAAGAGAAAATGAAGGAAATCGGCGTAGGCGAGGTAGCTTCCGTATCGGGACGGTACTACGCTATGGACAGAGATAATAACTATGACAGAGTGAAGCTGGCATATGATGTGCTTACAAAGGGAGAAGGATTAACGTCAGCGGGAGGTCCTGCGGCTATTCAGGAATCCTATGACAGAGGAGAGACGGACGAGTTCGTAAAGCCTACGGTTGTTGTAAAGAATGGTGCTCCGGTAGCTCTTATCAAAGATAAGGATTCCGTGATATTCTTTAACTTCAGACCGGACCGTGCCAGAGAGATTACGAGATGCTTCTGCAACGACGAGTTTACGGCGTTCGACAGAGGAGCAAGGCCGGATACCACCTTTGTATGCTTTTCCGATTACGACCCGACGATACCGAATAAGGATGTAGCGTTCCATAAAATCGCAGTAAACAATACCTTTGGAGAGTGGCTGGCGGCAAATCATATGACACAGGCGAGAATTGCGGAGACGGAGAAATATGCTCATGTTACCTTTTTCTTTAACGGCGGTGTGGAAGCTCCCAACGAAGGAGAGGACAGAATCCTTGTTAATTCTCCCAAGGACGTGGCTACCTACGACTTGAAGCCTCAGATGAGCGCATATGAGGTATGCGACAAACTGGTAGGTGCAATCAAGTCGGAAAAATACGATGTAATCATCATCAACTTTGCGAACCCTGACATGGTAGGACATACGGGCGTGGAGTCCGCAGCTATAAAAGCGATAGAAGCGGTAGATGAATGCGTAGGCAAAGCTGTAGATGCGATAAAAGAAGTAGACGGAGCTATGTTCATCTGTGCGGATCACGGCAATGCGGAACAGCTTGTAGATTATGTGACAGGAGAACCGTTTACGGCACATACCACCAATCCGGTTCCCTTTATTCTCGTAAACTACGACGAAGCGTATACTTTGAGAGAAGGCGGATGTCTTGCGGACATCATTCCTACGATGATAGAGATGATGGGAATGAAGCAGCCGCAGGAAATGACCGGGAAGTCCTTGCTGTTAAAAAAATAAAGTCATTGATAACGTTATGTAATAAAAAAGGATAATACAACCGGAAAAGAGCGGCAAGATGTTAGGAACAATAGTAAATGCTGCGGCAATCGTAGCCGGCGCGGTAATCGGAATAGCTTTAAAAAAGGGACTTCCTGAGAAAATGGCGGATACCTTAATGAAGGGAGTGGGGCTGTGTACCATGTTTCTCGGTATCAGCGGTTCCCTGAAGGGAGAGAATCCCTTAATTCTCATTCTGTCTGTGGTGATCGGTACTTTGATCGGTGAAGGAATCGATTTAGAAGATAAGGTCGGCAGGCTCGGATTGTGGGTGGAAGGAAGAGTAAAGAAGGGTGAAGACGGAAAAGTATCGATTGCGGAAGGATTTGTGACGGCCAGCCTGCTCTTTTGCGTAGGAGCGATGGCGATTGTTGGTTCTTTGCAAAGCGGGCTTATGGGAAACCATGAGATGCTTTTCGGAAAATCCATTCTCGACTTCATCATGGCGGTAGTTTTTTCCTCCACATTGGGAATAGGAGTTGCTTTTTCAGCAGGATTGGTTTTTCTTTATCAGGGATCGATTACCCTGCTCGCCCAGTGGATTGCCCCTTATCTGACGGATGTAGTGGTAGCCGAGATGACTTGTGTGGGTTCCGTAGTTATGATCGGGCTTGGTCTGAACATTATCGGAATTACGAAACTGAGGGTAATGAACTATGTGCCTGCAATTTTTATCCCAATTATCCTTTGCAGATTTATATAAGATATTAATATAAAAAGTATTAGTAGTTAAAATAATGAAGTATACGAAAGTCCTGGGAAGCTTGTAAAAAGCGAGACTCCCGGGGCTTTTTTTAATGTAATAGGAAAGTGCTCCTATTACATTAAAAATGGATGCGCAGTTTTGTCCTTAAGCCATATTTCCAAATTAATCTATGTTTGCTTGACAAAATAGAGATAATTGTATATCATGTGTATTAGTAGTGATAGTACAGTTGAAACACTGAAAACAAGGAAATAACAGATGCAGCAGAAGGAAGGTGAATATATGATAATCCTGGATTACAAGGATGCCAGACCTATATACGAACAGATAGTGGAGAAGTTCAAGCTGTTGATTTTAAAGGGAATTCTGCAGAAGGATGAGCAGATGCCTTCTGTCAGAAGCCTTGCGGTGGAACTCGCGATCAATCCGAATACGATACAGAAAGCCTATATGGAACTGGAGCGACAGGGATATATTTACACGGTAAAGGGCAGAGGTAACTTTGTGGCGGAGAATGGAAATCTTCTCGATGAGAGAAGAGAAGAACTAAAAATGAGGATGTTCATTTTATACAAGGAGGGCAAGGAACTCGGCATGACGAAGGCCGACTTTATAGACTGCCTTCGAGGAATAGAAGGGTGAGAGCCTGGTGGGCGGATAGGAGGAGAAGATGATTGAAATAAATAATGTCAGCAAAGCCTTTGAAGATATTCTGGCAGTGGATGATGTCAGTGTGACGATGAAGGAAGATACAGTATTCGGCCTGATCGGAACCAATGGGGCGGGAAAAAGTACAGTACTTCGAATGATTGCAGGAGTTATGAAAGCGGATAAGGGAACGATTTCGGTAGACGGCATTTCTGTATATGACAACATAGGAGCTAAGGAAAGAGTATTTTTTATCGCTGACGAGCCGTATTTTTTTGCTAATGCCACTGCGATAGAGATGGAGAAATATTTTTCTACTATATATAAAGAATTCAACAGAAATGATTTTTATACATACATGGAGAATTTTGGGCTCGATAAGAAAAGGAAGATAAACACTTTTTCCAAAGGAATGAAAAAGCAGCTCGCTTTGCTATGCGGAATCTGTTCCCGGTCGAAATACCTTTTATGCGACGAGACCTTTGACGGTTTGGACCCTGTAATGCGTCAGGGAATAAAGAGTATCTTCGCAAAGGAGATGGAGAGCAGAGGTCTTACCCCCGTCATCGCGTCCCACAATTTGAGGGAACTAGAAGATATTTGCGACCATGTGGGACTTTTGCACAAGGGCGGCGTACTTTTATCCAAGGATCTGGAGGATATGAAGTGCAATATTCAGAAGGTTCAATGTGTATTTAAGGACGAAGAATCTGAGAAAAAAGGGCTGGAAGGACTCCTGGTTATGAAGGAGGAAAAGAGAGGCTCTTTGTATACACTTACGGTAAGAGGCAACAGAGAAGAAACCATTTCTCATTTTTCTGCCGTAGATACGATATTTTTTGAGGCGCTGCCTCTTTCCCTAGAGGAAATATTTATCAGTGAGACGGAGGTGGTAGGTTATGACATCAAAAAACTCATTCTTAGCTAGTATGATGGAAAACAATAAGAGACGGGCATGGGTTTGGGTTACATCTATGTTGTTTTGGTTCTTCTATTATCCGGTTGCCATGCAGATGATTATGAGCCGTAAAAAAGGGCACAACCTTATAGATAAAGTGACAGGAACAGCCGCCAAAGACAGACTGGCGGAAGCAGCAGGTGAATGGCTTAAGGCGGATGGTGTAGTCATTGTGTTCGTGAGCATACTTGCGGTGATATGCGCTATTCAAGGATTTTCTTATTTATACAGCAGAAAAAAGGTGGATTTATATCATAGCATGCCGGTATCCAAGAGGCGTAGATTTGTAGTCATATATATCAACGGAGTGCTGATATTTTTTATCCCTTATCTTTTGAATCTCCTGCTTGCGGTGGCAGTAGCGGGAGCGAATGGAGGCATGAGCTTTGCGAATGCGAGGACGGCAGTAATTTCCCTATTTATGAATCTCATATTATTTTTAGGAACATATGGGCTTACCATAATAGCAGTTATGATGACGGGCAGTATTATTATGACCTTATTCGGTACAGCAATTTTTCTTTTCTATGAAATAGCGGTAAGATTATTGATGACAGAATACCAAAGCGAATTTTTTGAATACTTTTCTTACAATTCCTATGGTTACCGGGGTGCTATCAAAGCATTTTCTTCTCCGCTCGGGCATCATCACAATGCAGTAAGTGCGATATATACATATATCGGAGGAGCAGAATTGTCTTTGGCTTCGATAGTACTTCCGATAGCACAATGTATATTGCTGGCTGTGCTTTTTGGATTTATTGCTTATTTTTGCTATAGAAAGCGTCCTTCTGAGGCGGCTGGGAAGACCATGGCATTTCCGAAGACAAAAGGCATTGTGAAGATACTCCTTACGGTTCCCGTCACGCTTTTTGCGGGTTTGATCGTGCTGGGGATGGTAGGCATAGGAGACGAAGGGGAAAATTGTACAGTACTTCTGCTGTTTGTTATGGCGGCAGCAGCGATTATAAGCTGCGGTGCGATTGAAGTCGTTTATGAATTTGATCTCCGTGCGGCTTTGCGGAAAAAGTATCAGATATTGATTACCGGTGTGTGCGCGGCGGCAATTTACTGTATCTTCCAGTTCGACCTTATTGGCTTCGATGAATGGATACCAGACCCCAATAAGCTGGAAGAGGCAGATGTTATGATTTCTCCCATAGCATACAGGCAATCTTATTTGAATGGTGCGTTTAAAGTTATTTCCAGTGCGGAACATTATTCGAAGGAACCGGGCATGACGGATATCTCCACTATTTGTGAGCTGTCGAAGAAAAAGCTGCATAGAGAAGAGATGAAAGATGGAGGCACCTATATATGGCTTGAGGTGGCTTATCAGATGAAGAGCGGAAAGACTGTATGGAGAGAATTTGCGGTGAGTGCCAAGGAAGAGGATATTTTAAACAGAGTGATTGGTAATTCGCAGTTCAAAAAGGCGGCTTATCAAATTTATGACGACTCTGTCTTTAATAAAATGAAAGAGAAGGATTCCTTCCAGATTACTTATACTACGGGCATAAACGTGGAGAACCTCTCCCCGGAGGATGCAGATACTATCAGACAGCTCTATATAAAGGATTTGGATAATTCCAATTATTCTACCTTGAAAAATGAGTTCATTTGTGGTCAGTTGGCGTTTATTGTCAAAACGAACAATTACGGAACTACTTATTTTCAGTACGATATCTATCCCTCCTATACGAATATTATAGGTTATCTGACGGAGAAGGGATTGTATGAGAAAATGACTTTAAAGTCTGAGGATATCGCCAGCCTTACGGTTACTAATTTCCATAACGAAATGTATGATGAAAGTTCAAATACAGGAATGGAGGATTGGTCCGTTACCAAGACGTATTCTGGACAGGAGCAGATTGACGAGCTGGCAGGAGCGTTATATCCGTCAAGCTTCGATTACAGCTTTAACAATAAAATATCCAATGACTATTATGTAATCGTGCAGCTCAAGAGCGGAGCGACGAGCTCAGGCTATTACCGCGGGGACAACGGCTTTTATTTCAACGCAGATAAAGTTCCCGAATGGTTGAAAAAGGATACTGACTATGAATGAAGAGCAGACGGCACATTCGTGTATTTTAACGGATGCAGCATGATAAAACATAAAATATATAATGAGTAAAAAACACTTATAGGAATGATTTTTTGACATTGGGATATAAATATAAAGACATGGTTATCAAAATTGCTTATAAAAAGGAGAATGCTGCTATCATGAATTTATATTTAAGAATTACCGATGTACATGGAAGAGAAATCTTGGATTCCAGGGGAAATCCCACCGTGGAGGCGGAGGTGACCGTAGAGGGAAGCATTACGGGCCGCGCCGCCGTTCCCTCGGGAGCCAGCACAGGACGTTTTGAGGCGGTGGAGCTAAGAGACGGAGAGACCAGATACTTTGGGCTGGGTGTGCGCAAGGCGGTAAAGAACATCAATACGAAGTTAAAGGAGGCTCTGATAGGACAAAATGTCATGGATCAGGGCCTTATTGACCGTATATTAATCGAGACAGACGGAACGGACAATAAAGGGAATCTGGGTGCTAATGCAACATTGGGCGTATCCATGGCTTGTGCCCGGGCTGCGGCAGAGGCTTTGGAAATGCCTTTATACCGTTACCTCGGAGGCGGGCATACGAGACTTCTGCCGGTGCCTATGATGAATATTTTAAACGGAGGAAAGCATGCGGCAAATACGGTGGACTTTCAAGAATTTATGATTATGCCTGTCCAGGCGGAGAATTTTGCGGACGGGCTTCGTATTTGTGCGGAAATCTACCATAACTTAAAAAAGATATTGGAACACAAAGGGCTTTCCACCGGAGTGGGAGATGAAGGCGGTTTTGCGCCGGATCTGCCGGATGCAAAGGCGGTTCTGGAACTGATTGTGGAAGCCATTCAAGTGAGTAAATACGTTCCGGGGCAGGACATCAAAATAGCGCTGGACGTAGCCAGCAGTGAGCTATATAACGAAAAGACCGGAATGTATCATTTTCCGGGAGAAAGCAAGCTGCTTGGCAGCGAGGTGGTAAGGGATACTTCCGAGATGATTTCTTATTACGAGGAATTGATAGAAAAATTCCCGATTATTTCCATCGAGGACGGACTTGCGGAGGATGACTGGGATGGCTGGAAGGAGCTGACAAAGCGTCTGGGAGACAAGATCCAATTGGTAGGAGACGACTTGTTCGTAACAAATACGAAGCGGTTGGACGCCGGAATTAAGCTGAGAGTGGCTAATGCCATTTTGGTGAAAGTAAATCAGATCGGAACGGTATCGGAAGCCATGGAAGCTATCGAGATGGCGCATAAGAACGCTTATCGTGCGGTGATATCACATCGCTCAGGCGAGACAGAGGATACCTTTATCGCGGATCTTGCAGTAGCGGTGAACGCAGGACAGATCAAGACCGGAGCGCCCTGCCGTTCGGATAGAGTAGCGAAATATAACCAGCTTCTTCGTATCGAAGAGGAGTTGGGGAACGTAGCTGCGTATAAAGACCCCTTTAATAAAATTTAATGTTTCTATCTCCCTGAAGTAGACTGCACCTAAGCTTTTACAGCTTACAGCAAACTTTTAATGGCGGACTTAGTATTTAATGACTTATGCAGATTTTTTAAATGTCTGCACGGAATTTTGTACTGCTTTCATCTAATGTTTAATGGATTACGGTTTAATGTTATTAAATATATTTTATCGGATATTATGGAATTTGCCGGAAATAAATGTTATAATGCAAAGCGGATATAAGTCCAATATTAAATGGGGATATAGGAGCGGACGAGGGACATGAAAAAAATATTAGTGGTAATCGATATGCAGAACGATTTCATAGATGGAACGTTGGGAACAAAGGAGGCGCAGGCGATTGTAGAGAATGTAATCGCTAAGATTCATGCTTATCCTGCGGACTGCATTTATGCGACGAGGGATACTCATGAGGACAATTACCTGGAGACCTCCGAGGGCAGGTATCTTCCGGTAAAGCATTGCATCGCAGGTACGAAGGGCTGGGAAATACGTAAGGAAGTGGCGGAAGCGATGCCCGGGGCTATCGTAATAGATAAGCCGTCTTTCGGTTCGTCAGAGCTTTCCGAAAGGTTGTTTAAAGAGTCTGAGAAGGAAGAAATAGAGATAGAATTAGTAGGGCTGTGTACGGATATCTGCGTAGTGACAAACGCTCTTCTTTTAAAAACCAGACTTCCGGAGACGAGAATCAGTGCGGATGCTTCTTGCTGTGCCGGTGTGACTGCTAAGAGCCATGAAGCGGCGTTAATTACGATGAAAATGTGCCAGATAGAGGTTGTAGCTTAACAGCAAGTGTTAAACTACTGTGTGAACAGTAACGAAAGATTTAAGGATAGAAAAAAATCTGTAAAAGTGCTTGAAAATATTACCTGCGTATGATAAACTAAATTCTGCGTGTACTAGGAGGTGTAGAAATGGAAATTTTGAGAACGATATTGTTAATAATTTTTATTATAATATGCTTTGCTTTGGTTATATTAGTATTGATGCAGGAAGGTAAATCAGCAGGTTTAGGAGCTATCAGCGGTGCGGCGGAGTCATACTGGGGTAAGAATAAGGGACGTTCAATGGAAGGAACTCTCGTTAAAGTTACCAAGTATCTGGCAGCCGGTTTTATCCTATTGGCAGCAATCTTAAATCTTAATGTATTTTAAGAATGATTACGAAAGCGCTCTTGCATAGAACAAGGGCGCTTTTTTTTGCAAATAGGAAAGTGCGTGGTCGGAGAGAGACATCATGGAAAAGGAATTATATAATAAAAGAAAAAATTTAATAGGCGAGTTGATTCAGGATGAGATGTATGTTCCCATGAAAGAAAAGGAAATGGCAGCATTCATGCAAGTATCAAAAGAGGACAGAGCAGAATTTCACAAAGTTCTTGACGAACTCTTAGCAGAGGGAAAGATAGGCATTACCTCTAAAGGGAAATATACAAAACCCGATGAAAATATAGTAACGGGAATCTTCGTTAGTAATGCCAAGGGTTTCGGCTTCGTAGAGGTGGAAGGGAGACCGGAAGACTTGTTCATTCCCGAAACGAGAACCGGCGGCGCTTTTCACAAAGATACCGTTCAGGCAAGGCTTCTTCCCGGACAGAGAGGAAAACGGCAGGAGGCTGAGATTATCAAGGTACTTGATCGCGGAACGACGCAGATTGTCGGTACCTTTCAGAAATCGAAGAGCTTCGGCTTTGTTATACCGGACAATATAAAGCTGGCATCGGATATTTTCATTCCATTAGAGCGCTCCAAAGGAGCGGTGGACGGCCATAAGGTGGTGGTGGAAATCACCGATTACGGCAATGAGCAGAAGAATAAGAAACCGGAAGGAAAAGTCGTAGAAATACTGGGACATATCAACGACCCCGGCGTGGATATTTTATCTATTGTAAAGAACTTTGAATTGCCCATAGGCTTTGAAGAGAAGGTATTAAACCAGGCTCAGAGAGTATCCTCAGAGGTGTTGGATGCCGACAGAGAGGGCAGAGAAGATTTAAGAAACGTACAGATGGTAACGATAGACGGAGAGGATGCGAAAGACCTGGACGATGCGGTCAGCGTGTCAAAAGAGGGAGAGAATTATTTACTAGGCGTTCATATCGCGGATGTGACTAATTATGTGCAGGAGAATTCGGCTCTTGACAGAGAAGCGCTGAACCGCGGCACAAGCGTCTATCTGGTAGATCGTGTCATTCCCATGTTGCCCCATGTTCTGTCCAACGGCATATGTTCGCTGAATCAGGGCGTAGACAGACTGGCGCTGAGCTGCCTTATGACGGTAAACCCCAAGGGCGAAGTAATTGATTATCGCATTGTGGAGTCTGTAATATGTGTAGACAGGCGAATGACCTATACAAGCGTAAAGAAAATACTGGAGGATAAGGACGAAGCGGAGCGCAGAGAGTATGAATCTTTCGTTCCCATGTTCGAGCTAATGGAGGAGCTGGCAGGAATCCTGCGGGCTAAGAGAAAGAAACGAGGCTCCGTAGATTTCGATTTCCCGGAGACAAAAATCATACTGGATAAAGAAGGGCATCCCTTGGAGATAAAGCCTTACGAGCGAAATACGGCGACGAAAATCATCGAGGATTTCATGCTTTTGGCTAACGAAACGGTGGCGCAGTATTTTTATTGGCTGGAGCTTCCATTCGTATATAGAATACACGATAACCCGGACCCGGAAAAAATCATGCAGCTGAGCGTGTTCATCAGTAACTTTGGCTACGGGATCAAGTCCTCTAAGGAGGATGTGCATCCCAAGGAAATCCAGAAGCTTCTTGGAAAAATAGAGGGGACGCCGGAGGAGGCGCTGATCAGCAGACTTACGCTGCGAAGCATGAAGCGGGCGAAATATTCCGTAGAATGTACCGGACATTTTGGTCTGGCCTGTCAGTATTATTGTCACTTTACTTCCCCTATCCGGAGATATCCTGACTTACAGATACACAGGATTATTAAGGAGCAGCTTAGGGGACGCTTGAAGGAGAACCGCATTCTTCATTATAATGAGATTCTTCCGGCAGTGGCGGACCGTTCTTCCAGGATGGAAAGGCGTGCGGACGAAGCGGAAAGAGAGACCGACAAATTAAAGAAAACGGAATATATGGAAAAGCATATCGGAGAACGCTTCGAAGGAGTGATTTCCGGTATTACGAGCTGGGGCATCTATGTGGAGCTTCCCAATACCGTAGAGGGGCTTATACACGTTTCATCGTTGATGGGAGATTATTTCTATTACGATGAAGCGAATTATGAGATGGTAGGAAGGGACTTTGGCAAGAAGTATAAATTGGGAGAGAGGATTGCGGTAATCGTGCATGGCACCGATCGTTTTGCGAGAACTGTGGACTTTTTGGAGGATGATGATTATGGCGAAAGAAGCGATGAAGCTGGTTGCGAACAATAAAAAAGCATACCACGATTATTTTATAGAGGAAAAGTACGAGGCGGGGATCGTTCTTCACGGGACTGAGGTAAAGTCTATGCGTATGGGAAAGTGCAGCATTAAGGAAGCTTTTATCCGTATTGATAACGGAGAGATGTTCGCCTATGGAATGCATGTCAGTCCCTATGAAAAAGGCAATATTTTCAATAAGGATCCGCTTCGGGTGAAGAAGCTTTTGCTCCACAAGCAGGAAATTAATAAGCTTACCGGCCAAATTGCCGAAAAAGGCTATACTCTCGTTCCTCTTCAGGTATACTTCAAGGACGGCATGGCAAAGGTAGAGATTGGCCTCGCAAAAGGTAAAAAGCTCTACGACAAGAGACAGGATATTGCCAAAAAGGATCAAAAAAGAGAAGTGGAAAAAGAAATGAAAATGAAGCTTCGGGGATAATTTGAATAAAAACAGATTCAAAGTGAAAACAGACTAAAAGTGAAAATAGACTCAAAGTAAAAACAGACTAAAAGTGAAAATAGACTCAAAGTAAAAACAAATTTAAAGTAAAAATAAATTCAAATATAAAAAGTTTTAATAAAAAGATTGAAACGGAATGGTTGAAAGGAAATATAATAAAATAAAAATAAAAAGAATAAAATAAATTGGTTTGGATTGAATCTTCCTTAAAATTGCTTTATAATGATTTTAAGGAACCGAAACATTTTTCAATGTTACACCGGCAGCTAATTGAATAAGGGATAGTAAAGGTTTCGACAGGGGCCTTGCAGCTGGAGAAGCTATCCGCAGGCGATGCGTCAAATCGCAAAAATAAATATAAACGCTGAAGACAATTTAGCATACGCTGCCTAATGGCAGCTGTCCGACTTAGTGCACCTATACATTAAGAACCGGGCATCGACTATGTAGGAAACGACACGGGCAAAGCTTTGAGCCCGCGGGCGTATTATGAAGCTACTGAAGACATCGGGGTGTCAATTTCCTGATGTAGGAGGGAATGTGGGGTAACCCGAAATAATTGACTATGATAGTAGAAGGACAGGGAATGGGTTTTTGGACGCGGGTTCGACTCCCGCCTATTCCATTATTACAGATGCTGATAAATAGCATATTTACGGCATCTGTAAAACACTAAAAATCATTTCGGACCATTTAAATTCAGTTTAAACCGATATATATCATTTGAAATGTGGTCAAACTAAACTAAGACGATATAAGCTTAAAAATAATATTCTCAAGTAACTATAAAATTAGTTATTTCGGAATATTGTTTTATTTTACAATGAATAATTTCAAAATATCGCTAACACATATTACAGAGAAGAATAACACTATAGGAAGGCTAGAATATGAATTTCAAACAAGTTCCATATACTTATAATACAAGAAATAAAGGCGATATGTAACGGCAAAGAGTATACATATTATCATCCACATGCAATTATAACACAGTATATGAGGGATACGGAAACGAAAATACTATTGATATAACAAATACAAAGCTGGGTAATGAGATATCAAAACCTTCTACTAAACAGAAAGAGAGAAGTTTGGTGAGTATTGGGATAAATAATAAAACTAACTAAATGTGTGTGTCATAGCAGGTAAAATTGTGATAAGATTATCCTGCAATACGACTCAATAGAGCCGGTGAATTTTGACGGAAGATACTATGGCGATGAGGCTATGGATGATAGAGACGGGGATGGGAGGGTTGGAGAATAAATATGATTAAAAAATTTAGATTTATTTTAAAAATCTTTGTGGCATTAGGGATTAGTATATTAGTACCGTTGGGATTCTACTGGCTGGTTGACCTATGTGTTTATAATTATTTTATGAACACTGTGCCAACAGGGGGAGCAGATCAATTTCAAGCATATATAGTATGGTATACAAACTATGAATGGATACTTTTTATAGCAGAGTTTCTTATAAACATAACAGTGACAGTAATCTTATTGATATTTGTGTTAAAACTATCTCGCCTCGAATTAAAAGGTTGGTTTTCTTTACAAAATGTAAGTGAACTTGCTATTGGATTGCTCCTTAGTGCAATCGCGATCTCAATTGTATTTTTTTTACTTATACTAACAAGAAGTGCTTATGTTGTTTCTTGGCAACCTCAATTTACTATTAATACTATAAAGTATTTGTTAGTCTTTATTTTGGTAGGCATCTCCGAGGAGCTTTTTTATAGAGGATTTATCATAACAAGTCTTCGCACAATCAAGAGTGTACCCTTTGTTATTTTGTTATCAAGTATGATTTTTTCTTTGGTACACTTTTTCAATAACGAATTTAATCTACTGGCATTTTTAAATATTATGTTGATAGGAGTTATGTTAGCTTATATATTTATAAAAACAAAATCCCTTTGGCTACCAACAGGATATCACATCCTATGGAATTATTTTCAGGGGAATGTCTATGGCTTTAATGTTAGCGGTGTTACGATATCGGGGATTTTTACAACCAAATATAAAACTAATAATATATTAAATGGTGGTGTTTTTGGCCCAGAAGCTGGTTTGATTACTACGTTTGTTACAATACTTGCAATTGTGTTTCTAAAATGGTATTTGGCAAACAGAAAAACTTTATAGGAGCTGCAATATTCAGTGCTTTGAAGAATGAGGAAAGTGAAGTCTTTCATAAGGCAACCCATGATTTTCTAATAGGAATATCGAATCGTTCCTTGTTTTATGACCGAATAAGGCAGAGACTATCACAAGTGAAGCGGAAGAATGAAAAGTTTGGAATTATAATGCTAGATATGGATGGATTGAAAGAAACAAATGATAATTACGGGCATAGAACCGGAGATGCGGCTATAAAAGCGGATAAATCTATGTATAAGCGAAAAGAATCCGCAAAGGATTAGCGGTTTTTCAAATGTGGATGAGGGGACAGGGTTAGATGTTTTCGCAAATAGTTTTAAGATATACGAATTATCCGCAACATAACACTGTATGCAGAATAGTAAGACACCAAAGTGATTGGAACTGCTACGCATCTTAATGCCACTGTTGAATTACTATCTATTGGAACAATAGAAGATAATGTGAGCAATCCGGTATCTGAACTAGCAATATTTGGAAGTAGTACCCCATCAATAATAAAAAGGTCTACTCGTGATACAAAAGTAAAATAAATACAGATAATATTTGTAAAGGTGAAAAAATGACAGTGGTTTATTTCATAAGACATGCGGAACCGAACTATAAGAATCATAACGACGAATTACGAGAGCTCACCGAGAAAGGCCTGGCAGACAGGAGGATTGTTACGGATTTTCTGAGCGACAAAAATATTGATGTAGTTTTATCGAGCCCTTATAAACGCTCTATTGACACCGTAAAACATTTTGCAGATAAATATGGCCATCAAGTAATAACTATCTCTGATTTCAGGGAGAGAAAAGTCGACAGTGTTTGGATTGATGATTTTACTGCATTCAGCGAACAGCAATGGATAGATTTTGATTACAAACTTACCGATGGAGAAACATTGAGAGAGGTACAAAGCAGGAATATTGCTGCGCTGGAATGGGTTTTGAAAGAATATAAAAATAGAAATATCGTTGTCGGCAGTCATGGCACTGCGTTAAGTACGATTATTAATTATTATGATACTTCTTTCGGGTATCTCTCTTTCCAAAAAATTAAAGCGCTTATGCCTTGGATTGTAAAGTTTACATTTGACGGGGATTCCTTGCAAAGCATTGAGATGATTGATGTTTAGCCTTTACCGACTAATTGCGGCATAAAAAGTCGGGATGAAATAAATATTAATCCTATAATTGTAATTAGAGAGGAGATGGATAAATGGACTGGATAAAACAGCTTAACGAGGTTATGGACTATATCGATGATAATTTACAAAGTAAAATATCGTATGACAGCATCGCTGAAACTGCGTGCTGCTCGATATACAACTTTCAAAGAATGTTTTCTTATATCGCACAGACCCCACTGTCTGAATATATCAGAAATCGCAGGATGACACTGGCGGCTTTCGATGTCATAAAAGGTGACGAAAGAATCATTGATATTGCTTTGAAGTATGGTTATGATTCGCAGGATGCTTTTTCACGGGCTTTTAAAAATTTCCATGGGGTATTGCCATCAAAAGCAAGAACTGAATCAGTGATGCTTAAATCCTGTCCTAAGCTCTCCTTTCAGATTATGATTAAAGGAGCAGAGAAAATGAGGTATCAGATTGAGCAATGGCCTGCATTTAAAGTAGCAGGAATATCCAACAGGATTAAAACAGATAAAGCTTTTGAACTTGTGCCGCAAATATGGGATAAGGCGTGGAAAGACGGTACTATGCAAAAATTCATGAAGTTTTTCCCTGATTATCGCCCTGCCGGCTTTCTGGGAATTGCCGCCGGAGGCGGGTGGGGCAGTTCGGAAGAAATGGACTATATTTTAGCCGTTACAAACCATGTGGACACACCGGATTGTACCTATATCTCTGCCCCGGCAGGAATGACGGAGTTTTCTTATCCTGCGGCAACATGGGTAATCATCAATGCGGACGGTAAGATTCCGGACGCAGTACAGGATGTTTATCAGAAATTTTATTCTGAATGGCTGCCGAGTTCAGGCTATAAGCTTTCGGATTTGCCTGTATTTGAATGCTATATGCAAGAAAATCGTCAAGAAGTGTGGATAGCGATTGAGGAAGCATGATACATATTGGATATAATACGAAGTTGATAAAGTTCAGTTTGACGGCTAAGTTATAGCTAATAGCTTGTTATTTCAGAAAATCTTTTTCCATCACCTTTACAAAAACCATAGCTTTCCTACAAGAGGTACATCAGGGAGCTATGGCTTTTCTTATGCAGTAAAGCATGGTATTATAAATTTTAGGCTTAGGTGTTCACTTATAAAAATAAAAATTTGTATTAGGGCGTGTCTGAAAACTGCTTGTTTCAAGATGTGCGTCACGCTTTGTGGGATATTTGTACCCAAATGAGGGCGGCGTAGTGGGCTACGTCAACTGAATTTGGGACAAATATACCGCAAAGTGGGGCGTACAGATTGGGACAATGAGTTTTCAGATACGCCCTAGGAGAAAATAGATGGAAAATATAAAAATTGCTTTTTTTGATATAGATGGAACATTAATTGATATAAATAAAAAAAAGATGACAAAGAGAATAGAAGAAACATTAATCCGATTGAAGCAAAATAAAATTATTATTTGTATTGCTACTGGAAGGCCTCTTAAAAGTGTACCTCACTTTCCGAATATCGAATTTGACGCATTTCTGACATTTAATGCATCGTATTGCTGTACGAAGAATGAAATTATCTATAAAAATCCTATACCGCCATCTGATGTGCAAACAATAATAGAGAATGCGGGAAGGATTCATCGCCCGGTTTCAATCGCTAGTACAACCAGGATGGGAGCGAATGGTAAAGATCAGGATTTAATAGATTATTTTGCAATATCTGATCAATTGGTAGAAATTGCGGATGATTTTGATGATTTAAGAAAAGAAGATATCTATCAAATTATGATGGGATGTTATAAAGGAGAATATGACCAAGTTTTAAATGGTGTAGAAGGGGCTAAAATTACAGCATGGTGGCCTAGAGCAGTAGACATCATACCGGCAAATGGGGGAAAAGGATTAGGCGTAGAAAAGGTTTTAAACTATTATAATTTAAAAAAAGAAGAAGCAATTGCTTTTGGTGATGGAACAAATGACATTGAAATGTTACAAGCTGTCGGTACCGGCATAGCAATGGGCAATGCAACAAATGATGTAAAAGATATAGCTGATGATACATGTGAAAGTGTTGAGGAAGATGGAATTTATTTCTATTGCAAGAAATATCATTTGATTTAAAGAGTAAAGGGCGTAATGGACAGAAAAAGCCAAGGAGTTTATAAAAACTCAGGCACAGAATATTGATCTTGCCATGTTTGAATAGCATTTACCAGCAGAAGATTAGTCTTTCTTTATGAGAAAGAATACAGTATAATCAATGCAAAGAAAGCTGCTATAGAGTGGATAGATGACAGATATGCAAGCGTTTGAGCAGCAGACGATTTGGGAGGAGAACAATGTTAAAAAAGGTTAATCTAAAAGATGCAGTAAATCAAGTGGAGAAATTATATGTGTATGATAAAATCGGGAAACTGAACGGGCATACACTGAGCGTAGTAAATGTCGAGAATAGAACTTTAGACTTTCATGTTCATGAGGATTCGGATGAATTATTTTATGTAATTGAAGGTTGCTTTCATCTTGAGACACAAGAAGGACTTATAAAACTTGAAGAAGGCGAATTAATTATCGTGCCTAAAGGAACGGTGCATAGACCAGTTGTAAAAAGGCTGACTAAATTTTTGATGATAGAATTAGAAGGCACCTTAAACAAGGAAAACAGCGGAGATTCCTATGAAGAATAGTTGAAGGCGTTTTCTTTTGGAGATAAAAAGTACTGGAACAGTGATTGCAATTTCAATTAGCAAAGAGAGATGATATTATGCATGACGATGAAATTTTGCTTTCAGATTTAGACAAAATTCATACCACTAAAATGGGCATTGACAGAATAAAAAGAAATTTGGGATTGGATACAGAAGATGTGGTAGAGTGGTGTAAAGCTAAAATTAAGCTTCCGGAGTGTTCTATAATAAAACAAGGGAAAAATTATTATGCAACTATTGATGATTGTATAATAACAGTAAACTCTTATAGCTATACGATTATTACAGCACATAAAGTTAAGGGGAAATAATAAGTTTCACTTCATGATCGTATGTGGAACAGATGGAGATAATTTATGAAACGTATATTACTGTTGAATGCAAGTGCAAAAAATAATGGGGCGACGGAAGAAATCCTTTCAATTATTAAAAAGGAGATTTGTGATTCTTACATTGTTGATTCCTTTTGCTTAGGCGACTTAAATATATCATACTGCAAAGGCTGTAAATCATGTTATAAAACATGCAAATGCACGCAAAATGATGATGTTGATGTCTTAATATCTGCGATGGATTCGGCTGATATATTTGTTATATGCGCTCCATCTTATTGGGGGGATGTTCCGGGGCAATTCAAAGTATTTATTGATAGGTGTACCGTTTATTCCAACACGAATCCTAACCCAAATCGTCCGGTATTAAAAAGCGGTAAAAAATGTTATGGAATTGCGCTGAGAACCGGATTGAGAACGATGGAATGTGAACACATTATTGAGTGTATACAACACTGGTGTGGACATATGGAGGTCGAGATGGCGGATAGTCTGTACTTTTGTGGAATAAATAATAAAGAAGATATTACAATAGAAAGAGGCTATATTGTAGAAAAATGTAACGAATGGTTTATATAAAGCAACTAAATTCATACTAATGCCAGAACCGCTCCGGCAGTTAGCAACAAAGGGCCACTTTAAAGAGGATTTTTGTTTTTTGCGCATCGTATTCGCTCTAAAGAAGAAGTTTTTTGTGTCGAAAAAATTGAATTTAAGAGCAATATCTAATTTTTATAAAATGATTGAATGAAAAGTTAAATTCCATATGTAAAAATCCCGTGCAGAAGAATAAATTCTGTATTTTACAATAATTAAATAATTATCTATTTTTCCTTGACTTTTATTTAATGCTGTGATATGTTGTAATAGTATTTTTAATAAAGTTTTGATTTCACATATTTTTTGTAAGTCATTATTGTATTGATGATTCACAAAAGATATGTGATTTTTCTAATTTTATAAAGTATATAAAAAAATAAGGAGGTATCTTTTATGAATAAAGGTACAGTAAAATGGTTCAACGGACAAAAAGGTTTTGGTTTCATCACTGACGATCAGGGAGGAGATGTCTTCGTACATTACTCAGGACTTACAATGGATGGATATAAGACATTGGATGAAGGACAATCCGTAGTATATGAAGTAACAAAAGGTGCACGTGGATTACAGGCAGTTAATGTTCGTCCCGCATAAAGAATCGTTTTAGAAAGATTGTTAATCAGGCAGACTTCCGTAAGGCGCATAGCAACAATGCATTTATGGGTGTGGCCTGATATGATGTCTAAGAAAGCAAGCGTATCGTTCAATTCGGACGATACGCTTGCTTTTATTATGCATACAAGTGTTTTGTAATGGTTTGTAATTGCCATAATAAAGTAATTTTTGTAGAATAGTATTAGCGGTATTACCTTCCTTCATGTGTTTAATGGAAATGAATTAATAAATATTTATGGTAATAAATGCTGACGGAAGAATTACAGGAACAAATAATAAATATTTGAAATCGAAAGGGGAATTGGGTATGAATTGGAAGAAAGCAGCAATAAAAGCGGCATTACTATGTGCCTTTCTGGTTGCTTTGGCCGGCTGCAGTGCAAAAACAAAAGAGGCGGCAAATGTGCCGGAAAGCTCTGAACGTGTCGTTGTTTCAGAGGACGTGGGAAATGCAGGTATTTCCAAGGAATCGGTGGATGAAATTATGCTTCGGCTTACCACCGAGCAAAAAGCGGCACAGATGGTTCAGGGTGCTGTTTACAGTATTACTGAGGATGACATGAAGAAATATGATTACGGTAGCGTGCTTTCTACTTTTGGGATACCGATGGAAGCACGTGAGTGGCGTAAAATTATTCTCGGTCTGCAAAAAAACGCATTGGAATCGGAAGCAGGGATTCCTTACATTTTCGGCAATGACGCCGTGCATGGAGTAAATACATGTGCGGGAACAGTTATCTTTCCTCATAATATCGGCATAGGGGCGGCTAACGATGAAGAACTGACCTATCAGATGGGGCGGGCGGTAGCGGATGAGACAAGGCTTGTGGGGGTGCTATGGACATTTTCTCCTTGCATTGCGTCTGCCGAAGATCCAAGATGGGGCAGAACTTATGAAAGCTATTCTACCGAAGCGGAGCTCATTAAAAAAATGGGAAGTTCTTTTTCCAAAGGTTTGATTGACGGAGGGGCTCTTCCTTGCGCAAAGCATTTCTTAGGAGACGGTAATACGATTTATGGCAGCGGTGAGAATTCGGACGGTACTTACCGTCTGATCGATCGGGGAAATGCACAGCTATCGGAGGCAGAGATACAGGAACAGTTGGATATTTATCAGGCTATGATAGACAGTGGTGTGAAGACGATCATGATCAGCCACAGCAGCTTGAATGGTGTTAAAATGCATGAAAATGAGAAATACATTATGATGCTGAAGGAGGGGATGGGTTTTGACGGCTTTATTGTAAGTGACTGGAATTCTATACATAATATTTCAGGGGGAAATCTGAAAGAACAGACAATTGCAGCAGTCAATGCAGGAATTGATATGCTGATGGAGGATACTTCCTATGAGGAATGCCGTAAGTATATTGTGGAAGGTGTTGAAAACGGAAATATTCCTAAGGAAAGATTTGAAGATGCAGTCAGAAGAATTTTATCCGTGAAAATAGAACTTGGTATTTTTGATGATCCTATGATGGAAAATCAAAATACCTATAAGGATCAAGTGGGGGCGGAGGAATACCGGGAACTGGCCAGAACATTGGTAGAGGAAAGCCTTGTTCTGTTAAAAAATGAGAAGGAAATACTTCCTTTAAAAAAGGGAACCCGGATTTTTGTTACCGGCCCGGCAGCAGATGATGTAGGTGCCCAGTGCGGTGGATGGACGATTAGCTGGCAGGGAAAAACAGATGCAGATAATGGCGGACGTAAGTGGGTTCCTGAAGGGAAATCAATTTTAGACGGACTTAAAGCTCTTACAGAGGAATATGAGTTTACCTTGATAACGGATGAAAGTCAGGCATCGCAGGCAGATGTAACACTCCTATGTCTGGGAGAAAAACCCTATTCGGAATGGGAAGGCGACAGTGAAGATATCAGCATTACAGGTACACTGGCACTTGAGGGGAACAAGAAAGCGATTGAACTTGCAGGCAGTCTTGGACTTCCGACAATTACCTTGCTTGTTGCAGGAAGAAATGTAATGATTCAGGAATATTTGGATCTTTGGGATGCGGCAGTTATATGTTATCTGCCGGGAAGTGAAGGAGACGGGATTGCAAACGTTCTCAGCGGAAAGAAAAGCTTTCACGGAACCTTGTCTATGCCGTACTACTCAGAAATCAGTGCGATCGGAACGGAGGAGGTTCTTTTTCCAGTCGGTTATGGCTTGCAATATTGATCATGATTAAAGGAAGGTGGAAACGTAGGAAGGACTTTTACAGAGTGAAGGAGAGTTTGAATGAAAAGATTGGTTACGGAAGCAATGAGGAGTCAGTTTGATTCCACCCTTCATATGGCGCGTGTTTTGATAAAGGTTTGCCCTGAGGAGATATGGGCAGCGTCTTATCATGAAGTACCCTTTTGGCAGCAGGTTTTCCATTATGTTTACTTCATTGATTTTTGGATGCGGGAACGGTACGACGAAAGCGAGTGGCGCACGAAGATTTTTGATGATGTTTATACCACGGATCTGTATGCGGGCAGCTATGAAGGACTGTATATTTCACGGGAGGAAATGTTGGAATATCTGGAGGCGATTCAAGCAAAAACGGCGCGTATTTTTGACAGCCTTGACGATGAGAGATTAGGCTGTTCTGTTTACGGTGACAATCCGCAATATACTTATGCTGATGTTATCACCGGACAGATAAGGCATATTATGTATAACATTGGTTATCTCAACGGTATATTACGGCAGCTTGGAATGGATGAATCGGATTGGTATTCCTATAACGAACCGGAAGGCTCTTAAATATATGTTGAGAATGGAATTGGAGACAGAAGAATGAATAGTAAATTTAAAAAGCAGGCAAATCGCAATGGGCGTCAGTGGTGAAGACGGGATAGTCCATATTGCGTGCGCAGGTCATGGGAAAGGAAGAGATACTTATTATGAAAATCAGCTCACAAGTATATGTAAGAGGCAGCATAGAGGCTGTCCAAATGTATTGCAAGGCCTTTGGGGCCGAAATAAGCTTTGAAATATTAGGTGAATCGAAAGATGCATATGCACATTGCGAATTATCAGTAAATGACCAATTGTTCATGGCTGTCAGCGAGGCACCGGAGGATTGCGACGTAAGCAGAAAAAGTGCGTGGCAGACCATGGCTTTCAACGTGTATGACATGGGCAGTGAAGAGGCGGTACGAAACGCCTATGATGTATTGCGGGAGGAAGGAACGGTTATCGATTCCCTTGGCCCTTGTGACTGGAATCCGTGCTGCTCGAATCTCATTGATAAATTTGGTGTGTTTTGGTGGATAGCGATATAAGCTGCTTCGAAAAAGAAATATTCACTGCTTTTTGGTATTTTAGAATACGAGTTCTAAGTGCCGTATATGCTACATTGTTGATTGAATTATTTAATGTCAAACAGTCGTTTACAAGAGGATGCCCCCAAGTCATTTCATGACTTTGGGGGCATCCTCTTGTTTTTATAGAGCCTGTTTTAATGATTGCTATGGAAGCTTACATTTCGGGAGAGAGAGTAGCATTGATCAAGCCATTGTTGTCCAGTTTGGACAGTTCCTTTACTTTTTCGATGTCCAGTCCCATTGCCTTTGTGATTCGTTCTCCATATTCGGTATCTGCCAGATAGCAGTGTACCGCATGACGGTATTTAATATTATCGGTAACGGAAGCGATGTCGCCGGCAGTATTTTCGATGAGGAGCTGCTTTTTTTCTTCTGTCAGGATTCGCCATAGATTACCTCCGGCACGGAAGTTATCGTCAGTAGGGTCGTCCTTAGGATCGTAACGCCACATAGCGCCTTCGATTTCCAAGGGCGGCTCTGATACTTCGGGCTGAGCTGTCCAGTAGCCGTAGCTGTTGGGAGAGTAAGCGGGAGCGCCGCCGTAATTGCCGTCGGTGCGCATTGCTCCGTCTCTATGATACTCATTGACTTCCACACGGGCACGGTTAACCGGAATATGGTTATGGTTCACACCCAAGCGGTAACGCTGTGCATCGCCGTAAGCGAACAGACGTCCCTGAAGGAAACGGTCGGGAGAAAATCCGATACCCGGCACTACATGAGCAGGAGTAAATGCAGCCTGCTCCACCTCTGCAAAATAGTTCTCAGGATTCTTGTTAAGCTCCAGTACGCCAACCTCGATTAAAGGGAATTCCTTATGGGGCCAAATTTTTGTGATATCGAAGGGATTTTCATAATGGTTCTTGGCCTGCTCCTCCGTCATAATCTGTACATACATTGTCCAGCGCGGATAATCACCCTTTTCAATGGATTCGAAGAGATCCTTTCCATGGTATTCCCGATCCATGCCGTTGACTTTTGCAGCTTCCTCATTGGTAAAGCACTTAATGCCCTGCTGAGTATGCAGGTGGAATTTGCACCATACCCTTTTATTTTCCGAGTTATAGAAGCTGAAGGTATGCTCGCCGAAAACGTGCATATGGCGGAAGGATGCAGGAATTCCGCGATCGGACATGACGATAGTGCGCTGGTGGAAGGTTTCCGGAAGAAGCGTCCAGAAATCCCAGTTGTTCTGTGCGCTGCGTCTGCCGGTACGAGGATCTCTTTTCACGGCGCGGTTTAAGTCGGAAAAGTTATGTACATCACGGATGAAGAAGGTAGGAGTATTATTTCCGACCAAGTCCCAATTTCCTTCTTCGGTGTAGAATTTGCAGGCAAAGCCTCTGATGTCTCTTTCGCAGTCGGCAGCGCCTCGTTCTCCGGCAACGGTAGAGAAGCGGACGAAAACATCGGTTTTATTTCCGGGCTGCAATACCTTGGCTTTGGTAAATTCGGAGATATCGCCCGTAACCGTAAAATCACCGTAGGCTCCCCAGCCCTTGGCATGCATGCGGCGTTCGGGAATGACCTCGCGATTAAAGTGAGCCATTTTTTCCAACAGCCATACATCCTGCATTACCACGGGGCCGCGGGGGCCGGCAGTGATGGCGTTTTCGTTATCGGCAATCGGTGCACCGACCTCGTTTGTTAATTTCTTATACTGTTCCATAGTTTCTCTCCTTTCGATTTTAATTTTTTGTATGATCAGCCGCATTGGTTCATGCGTTTGATTTCATAGGGAAGCATGTGGCTCAAAGCTTCAGGCACATGACTAACATCCATAGATAGCAGCAGGTCTTCGGCAGCATCAGCATGCCGAGCTTCGGATTTTCATTAGACCATAGCACCACCGGAAGATAAAAGCCGAAGCTTAAGGCGATGGCGATCCACATAACGTTTACCGCAGAAACAGCGTCTATATGTATAGCAAAGAGCAGAGCGACGGCTAAACCCAGAAGGAAAAAGGGGACATTCCGGTAAATGCCAAAGCGTACCGGAGGATAGCGGTCTGTCCAACGATTCTGCGGAAGCAGACAGAGCAGTATACGAAGGAGGGCCAGTATGTAAACGGGGAGCGACAGAAGAAACGTCGCATCAGGCTGAAACAGCATAAGGCCGATATGCCATAAAAAAAGGTAAAATATAGTCATGGTGATTGAAGTGATAAGTTTCCCGATTCCCAGTGCCTTTGTAAAACGTTCCTCTTTACCGGTAAGAATGACGCCGATACGGGGCAGGAGATGAAAGGCATCTCCAAATACCAGCAAAAGAGCCATACTTCCGGCAAGAATGCGGACCGGCAAATTACCGGTACACAGAAGGTAAATGCCGATAATAAAAGCGGATAATAGGTAAAGAATATCGAAAGCAGCCTCTATTCGGCCAAATACTCGTTTTTTCTTTTGCATTATTTTCTATCTCCTTTTGGCTTTGCAATCCAGAGAATATGTATCGTTACACAGATTCCGATGACGATGAGAAGGAGGGTGAGCCAGAGCCTCCCGATAAGGAACATGGATACAAGCAGCATTCCCCAGAGGAAAACAAGGCTCTTGATTACCGTACTGCGGGGCAGTCCGTTTCCTTTTTGATAGTTTTCAAGATATTCGCGGAAAAAAGTAATTCGAAGAATCCGTTCCCTTAGCTTCGGGGTGCCGGTTAGGCAGGCTGCTCCTAAGAGGACAAAAGGTGTGGTGGGTAATATTGGTAAAAAAACCCCGATTAGTCCCAAAGCCAGAAAAAGCAAACCTAATGCGGTTAACAGAATAGTACGGATGCGCATAGGCAGCTACTCCTTTATCTCTTGTTCTTTTTTTAGATGCTTAGGGTTTGCGGGAAACCATCCTTTACTAACTCTCTCGGCTTGCTCTTTCAGCTCAATAATCGACCAAAGCATAGCACATCCCAATACTGCAAGTGCTCCGGACAAAATGATATTCGAAAGGAATAAAGAGGATATGCAGCATATCAATCCGAGAATGAGAAATACGGGCCATATGCGCCATGTGAAGTAATACTCACATTTGATGACGATAGGATGAAAAGAGCCGATAATTAAAAAAGCTATAATGCCGATGATGATGCCAGACCAATGCATAAATATCCTCCTCGTTATTAATATTAAGATTCATTACTGTTAATATAAATTTACCTAAATGAAAATGATTTGTCAATAAATAAAAATATTTTTGATAAAATATGCGAAATTTTATGAGTTTATTCTTTGAATTGTATTTATAAATCGGGAAAGACGTGTGATGTAGATTTTTCTGATCTAAAAAAAGAGCGGCGCTTCACAACTGAATTCAGACGTGAAGAAACGCCCCTATTACAGAAAGATGGATGCACAGTGATGCGCGCGTAAGCAAAAGCTATGCTGTTGTATAACTGGAAGCCTATAGCCTTGCAGAAATCATGCGTTGCTGAGAACGGAGTGAACAGTAACTAAAATATAGCGGTGGAAGTATTTTTCAATATGTTATACTATTGGTGTATGGAAAAAAATATACTATGTGAAATAGTTAAAAAGAAGGATAAAAGAAAAAACATGAAGAATATACTGATTATTGAAGATGACCGGACGCTGAGCAATGGTATTTTGCTGACACTGAAAAGTGAGGATTATCATATTCAACAAAGTTTTGATTTGACTTCTGCAAGGAAGGCACTTCTAAAGGAGCGTTTCGAACTACTGATTTTAGATATTAACCTGCCGGATGGCAGCGGGCTGAATTTTTTAAAAGAATTCAGGCAGATATATGAGACGAAGGTGATTTTGCTGACAGCGAACGATATGGAGACCGATATTGTTCTTGGGTTGGAAATGGGTGCAGACGATTACATCACTAAGCCGTTTTCATTAGCAGTGCTGCGTGCCCGGGTGAATAGTCAGCTCAGACGCTCATCCCATCACATGAGTAAGGTGATAACTGTGGATTCCTTTCGTTTTGATTTCGAGAAGATGGAATATTATAAGGGCAGCACACCTATTGAATTGAGTAAGACGGAACAGAAGCTTTTGCGCATTCTTGTGCTAAACAGTGGCATGACCCTTTCCCGGCCGGATCTGGTGGACCGCATCTGGACGGATGGTGCGGAATACGTGGATGAAAATGCGCTTTCCGTTACGGTCAAGCGCCTGAGGAATAAGCTGGAGGACGATTCCTCGAAGCCTGAATATATCAAAACGGTGTATGGAATCGGATATGCCTGGGAAGGGAATAGAAAATGAATATATGGCCGCTTTTTTTCTTAGTTTTTTCGGTTATAATTTTCGCAATTTCCCTTGTAGTGGCTGTTTACACAGCTTATAAAAATACGAAAATAATGAATCGGTTAAAAGCCATGCTGGAGAGGGCAGAAAATGGAACCTTTTCGGAATCCGTCTTTGACGAAAGCCTTCTTTCAGCGGTGGAAGAGAAAATGGCGAATTATTTGTCATCATCGGAAGTATCGGCCAAGAATCTGGCGCAGGAAAGGGATAAGATCAAAGCTCTCATTGCGGATATTTCGCACCAGACCAAAACTCCTATTTCTAACGTTCTGCTTTATGCTCAGCTTTTGAAGGAGCAGGAGCTACCAGAGGAAAGTATTCCCTGCGTGGAAGCGCTGAGCACACAGGCACAAAAGCTGGCTTTTTTAATCGATTCTCTTATAAAAACTTCCCGCTTGGAAGCAGGAGTCTTTGTCCTCAGCCCCAAAATACAGGAAGTAGAACTTCTCTTTCATAAGGTGCTGGAGCAGGCTTCTTCGCAGGCGGCCGAGAAGGGGGTTCTGCTCCTTATGGAAGAAACAAAGGGTACAGCCTGTTTCGATTTGAAATGGACGGCGGAGGCACTCTATAATATTGTGGATAATGCGATTAAGTATACACCAAGAGGAGGACGGGTACAGCTTAGTATGGCGCAGTACGAGTTGTTTTTTCGAATCGATGTAAGCGATGACGGGATAGGTATTGCAGAAGAGGAGCAGCCTTTAATATTTGGTCGCTTTTATCGTTCTGCCGCAGTCCATGATACTGAGGGCGTGGGAATCGGTCTTTATTTGGCAAGACAGATTATTGCAGATCAGGGAGGCTATCTAAAAGTAAAGTCTTCACCGAAAGAAGGAAGTACCTTTTCAGTATTTTTATCAACGGGACAGTAAAATCTTTCAAAACTGTTAGATTCTTGTGCCCGCTGGAAAGAATGTGGAAAGATTGTTGTGGTATAGTCTGTATTGTAGAAATACGATACGGACTTTTTAGTATATCGAAAGGGGCAAATATAAAGGATGACAATATTAGAAACCCAGAATTTGAAAAAAATTTATGGAAGCGGGGAGATGGAAGTGCATGCATTGGACGGTGTGGATTTCCGCGTGGAAAAGGGTGAATTCGTGGCGGTTGTGGGAACTTCCGGCAGCGGCAAATCCACGCTGCTCCATATGCTGGGGGGATTGGACAGACCTACCTCCGGCAGTGTGACGGTAGACGGCAAGGATATTTTTACGTTGAGGGATGAGGAACTTACCATCTTCAGGAGGCGAAAAATAGGGTTCGTGTTTCAGAATTATAATCTGGTGCCGGTATTGAATGTTTATGAAAATATTCTCCTGCCCATTCAACTGGACGGCAATGTGCCGGATAAAGCTTATGTAGACCGCATTATCGATACGCTGGGGCTTAGCACCAAGCTTCAGAACCTGCCCAACAACCTATCAGGAGGGCAGCAGCAGCGTGTTGCCATTGCCAGAGCATTGGCGGCAAAGCCTGCGATTATCCTGGCGGATGAACCTACCGGCAATCTGGACAGCCGTACCAGTCAGGATGTGATGGGGTTATTGAAGGTAACGAGTCAAAAATTCAGTCAGACCATTGTGATCATAACTCATAACGAAGAGATTGCACAGATGTGCGACCGGATTGTTCGAATTGAGGATGGAAAAATCATAGGCGGTGATCGGGCATGATGAAGGTAAAAAATAGAAAAACAATTTATAGACTGTCCTTAAAAACGTTAAGAGCAAATGCTATGAGAAATCTTATTGCGGTGACGGCAATAGCACTGACGACGGTATTGTTCACCACACTGTTTACCATTTCTATGTCCATCAGCCATTCCTTCCAGCAGGAGAATTTTCGCCAGGCGGGAGGATATGCTCATGGCAGCTTTAAATATCTGACCGGGGAGCAGGCGCAGGAACTGAGCGGGGATAAGCTTATAAGGGCGTATGGTTTTCGGCGTTTCGTAGGAATGCCCTCAGGAGATCCCTTTCGCAAAGCTCATGTGGAGGTGAGCTGGTGTGATGAAAATGAGGCAAAATGGATGTTTTTAAAGCCTAAGCAAGGGCGGCTGCCTGCGGAAGGAACCAGTGAGGCCGCTACCGATACCCGCGTATTGTCGCTCCTTGGCATTTCTCCAAAGCTGGGAGAAGACTTTACCATGACCTTCGATGTAGACGGGCAGGAAACGACACAGACCTTTACTCTTTGCGGATGGTGGGAATACGACGAGGCCATTGTAGCCAGCCATGTGCTGCTCCCTCAAAGTCGGGCGGAACAAATTTTTTCGCAGTTGAACACGCAGGGGAAGGACGGTATGACCGGAACATGGAATATGGACGTCATGTTCAAAAATTCTCTTCATATTGCAGAGGATGTGAAAGAGGTGCTGCTTCATTATGGGTGGCAAAATGAGAGCCAAAATGAAACTGATTATATTGCTACGGGAGTTAACTGGGGATATGTAGGGGCACAGCTTTCGGACAGTGTTGATTTGGGTACTGTGCTGGCTATTTCGGCGCTGCTGCTTCTTATTGTTTTTACCGGTTACCTTATTATTTATAATGTGTTTCAGATTTCTGTAGCGGGAGATATACGGTTTTATGGTTTATTAAAAACCATCGGTACCACCGGAAAGCAGTTGAAGAAGGTAATAAGACTTCAAGCCCTTATACTATCAGGTGCAGGGATTCCGTTAGGGCTTATCATTGGTTATGGTGTGGGAGTGAAACTGACACCGCTCGTTTTAAATAATCTGAACATCATGGTAAAGGATGTTGTTTCGATAAATCCTTTCATTTTTATCGGTGCCGCTGTTTTTTCGCTTATCACGGTGCTTATTTCCTGCCGCAGGCCTGAACGCATGGCGGCAAAAGTGTCCCCGGTAGAGGCAGTGCGCTATACGGAAAGAATACAATATAAAAGAGGTCGGCGAAGCGGATGCGCGGGAGCTTCACCTCTTAAAATGGCATGGGCGAATCTGGGCCGCAACCGCAGTAAGAGCGCGGTAACGATTGTTTCTCTGGCGTTGTCGGTGGTGTTGCTCAATTTGACATTTACCTTTACCAATGGATTCGATATGGATAAATATCTGGCCCAGGTGGTGTCAGATTTTATTGTGGGCAACGCGGGCTATTTTCAGGTGAGCGGTGATTGGTGGAATGAGGATATGGCAGTGTCCGAGGATGTGATCGGGCAGATAACCGATCAGGGAGGAATTACGGACGGCGGCCGTATTTATGGCAAGGTTTCCGATATTCGAGAGTCTGTTACAGAGGATTATTTCAGAGCTCGCCAGGGGCGCTATAACAGTAAGGAAGTGGTGGATATGCTGGTTAATGCCACGGCTCGTCTGGATGACGGGAGACTTGCAGACAGGGTACAGTTATATGGGATGGAGCGCTATCCGCTGGATAAGCTTTCAGTTCTGGAGGGAGATATTACGAAGCTATATCAGCCCGGTTCACGTTATGTGGCAGCGGTTTATATGGAGGACGATTATGGAAATCCCCGGATGGATTCTAATTGGGCAAAGCTTGGGGATATTATTGCGCTGCGATATGTGGAAAAATATGAATATTATGATTTTGAGACCGGCGAGCTCATGGATTCGAATGCACTTCCTGAAGATGGAAATTATGAACAGCGCGTAGCGGAATATAGGGATGTGGAATATGAGGTCGCGGCGCTGGTTACTGTACCTTCTTCTCTCAGCTACCGTTATTACGGCATGGATGAATTTGTTTTAAATGCTCAGACCTTTATTCAGGATACAGGAACTTCGTATATTATGCAGTACTGCTTTGATGCCGAAGATGATTCGAATGCCCCTATGGAAGCCTTTTTAAAAGATTTTACAAACAACCGGCAGGCGGAATATGACTATGAGAGCAAGCAGACCTACGAGAAAGAGTTCGAAAGCTTTAAAAGTATGTTCTTAATATTGGGAAGTATTCTAAGTTTTATCGTCGGATTGGTTGGAACCCTGAATTTCTTGAATGTGGTGCTGACGGGGATATTATCCCGCAGACATGAATTTGCCGTACTTCAATCTATTGGCATGACCGGAGGGCAGTTAAAGGCAATACTCGTATGGGAAGGTCTGTATTTTACTTTAGGGGCGGTAAGTGCTGCTCTTATATTCAGCGCAGCTTCCGGTCCGGGTATAGCTTCTGCGTTAGAAGGGATATTCTGGTTTTTCACATATCGGTTTACCTTGCGTCCGGTTCTGTGTGCCGCACCTATATTTTGCATATTGGGAATTGTGGTACCGCTAGTCATTTATCGCGTGATGGTGCGTCAGACGGTGGTGGAGAGGCTGAGGGAAATAGAATGATACTTTTCAAAATACATTGAGATTTAGAGGGGGGTATGATATATTACAATTAAGAGATAAAGAAAAGAAATACTGTAAAAAATGAGGGAAAACAGGGAAGAAATGAATGAATAAAAGGGTTTGAAAAGGAGTGGAGTTATGAAAAGCAAAATAGGCAGCATTGTATTGGTTTCTCTGGGGATTTTGCTGGCAGGGTGCGGTAAGAAAGGGACGGAGGAAATCAGCGGAGAGGCGGTAACGACGGTGGAGGAAAGCGTTGCAGCCAATTTGACAGAAAATAATACGGAAAACCCGGCAGAGAGCCAGACCGTGGAGGTGTCGGAAGCTGTCCCTGTGATAATCGATATAGAAAATCCTTCATGGGATTATTACATCGAAGATGAAGCGGTATCCGTGGCTTCTCCTTTAAAGCTTGTGCAGCTTACGGAGGCGGCGAATGCGATTACGGATACGGAAAAGTGGTTTGAGAAGAACGATTTGAGTTTGAATGTAGAAGGCGATGAGAGATACGGCTGTGAGATTTATTCTCCTTATGATAGTGAGCAGTGCGATATTCAGGTAACGGACAGAGAAAAGGGTGAAAGTTTTACACTTCATTTCGGAGGGTTTCGATATGCGGACGATTTTGCAGAAGCGGACGAACCCTTTGTGGAGCAGAACATACAATATGCACAGATAGAGGATGGTATCTTATATTTTTCAATCGGACATTTGACTTATGCGAAGTTTTCTCCCCATAATGCCTATGTGGCAGCAGTCGATTTGGCGGAAAAAAAGCTTTTGTGGAAGAGTGAACCGCTTGTGAGCAATGCGTACAATTTTATGATTGCAGGGGATGTGCTGCTTTGCGGTTATGGGTTTACGGAGGAACCTGATTATTTGTATCAGTTGGATTTGGCATCCGGGAAGGTGATCGGGGAGACCCCTTTGAAGACCAGGGCGGATTACCTGATCTTGAAAGATAATATTTTGTATGTAAGAACTTATAACACGGATTATACGTTTCAGGTGGAGTAGGTTGGAGCGGAAACAGTGAGGAAGGTTGTGGCGAGCCGCGCGTTTCGCTGTTGAATAAAAGATAATGGAGCGATGAAAGAATGAGGAAGGTGAAAAACTGTTACCGATTGGTAAGCAGTTTTTTTGCCTTTCGGGTAAATGGTTAAGCATACTTTTGTCCTATAGAATTAAAAAAAGGAGGGAAAGATTGTGGGGAAGAAGTATGAATTTGATGCGGTGATAATGAAGGTGCAGGATATGGACGGCGCTTATGTGGAGGTGCCTTTTGATATAAAGGAGGAGTTTGGGAAGAGGCGTGTTGCGGTGCATGCCACCTTTGATGGAGTAGAGTATGACGGGCAGGTTGTCAGGATGGGAACACCTTGTCATATTATTGGGATTCGGAAGGATATTCGCAGGACAATCGAAAAGCAGCCCGGGGATATGGTGCATGTGACTTTTGAGGAACGGGAGGCTCAAATGGCAAAGAAGGGGGCAACAAAGGGAAAACTTCGGAAGATGCTTGGAAGCTATGATTCTGAATATATTATTTCCTTGATGAGACTGATTGAAACACAGAGCAAGACAACGATTGTTAATTGGTGTATCGATTATGCCGAAAAGAATATTTTGGCCATTTATGAGAACGCCTATCCCTGCGATGGACGGCCGAGGGCGGCTTTAGAAGGTGCGAGGGATTGGCTTGCAGGGAAGATCAAGCTGCCTGCGGCTAAAAAGCTGATTTTGGATGCGCATAGTGCAGCCAGAGAGGCGGAGGATAAACCAGGGGCACAGGCAGCGGCAAGGGCAGCAGGACAGGCAGCATCGTCTATTCATATGCCGGCACATTCCTTGGGAATCGCTTTTTATGGATCAGCAGCTATTGCCTACGACCGCATCGGAACAGAGGCTGCACTGGAGGTTTACGAGCAGATCGCGAAGGAGGTATGTATGGCCATGGAAACGGACTTACGCGCTGTGGCTGTTGAAACCGAAGGGAATACTGCTAAAATAAAGTGGCATTGTTAATAGAGACGTATTCTTTTTGAAAGAGAACAGAAAGTGGTATCTTTATACACATTAAAATGGTATAATATTATACAGATAAGATTTTTAAGATACATAAGATGCTTCGAATGTTTCGAGGTATAATGAGGAAGGGGTGTGGATTGCAATGAATTCACAAAAAACAAATGAAGGCTCCGCTATTCGGAGCGGAAATCCAAAGGTAAGGGTGCTCAGCTCAATTAAGACAAAGATAGTGCTATTGCTTATAGGAGCAATTATACTGACGACAGGTATCTATTTATGGACGATTATCCCGCTTATAAAAGGTGATTATGCGGCAGTAACCCGTAACTACATGAATGATGTGGTGAATTCCTATGGGGAAATGTTGGATATGGCGATGAGCGGAGGGGAAGACATTTTAAACGCGGACAATATGAAGGCGCTCATAGGGGATATTTCTATTAACGATATAAGTTCCAGCTATGCATATGCGGTGAATGCAGAAGGAATCATGCTTTATCATCCTACGGCGGAGAAAATTGGAAATCCGGTAGAAAATGAAGTTGTGAGCAATCTGGTCGCACGGTTGGCAAAGGGAGAGACTCCGGAACCGGATGTTGTGGCTTACGAATTTAAGGGAGTTATGAAATATGCTGCCTATTATATAGGTACAGATGCTAAATATATTCTGGTTATTACCACGGATGAAGACGAGATTTTTGCGCCGATTAACAATATTGTAAAAAGCTGTATTTTTACCGGAATTGCCATATTGATTGTATTTTCGATTCTTGGCTTTTTTATAACTGAGTTTACGGTAAGGCCTATTAATAGAATTACTTCTGTCATTACGAAATTGTCGGATATGGATTTTACGGAGAACGATTACCAGATAACGTTAAATAAACGAAGGGATGAAACCGGAAGTATGAGCCGGGCGATTTCCAGCCTGCGGGAACAGCTGCGTGAAATGGTATCGGAGATAAAGCAGCTCAGCGAAGAGATTTTTCACTCTGCGGAAACTTTAAGTACGGGAGCGAAGAATACATCGGAGACTATGGAGGAAGTGGAAAAGACCGTTGCAGAAATTGCTCAGGGCGCTACCTCCCATGCGCAGGAAACACAAAGGGCGACGGAAAATGTTATTCTCATGGGCAGCATGGTAGAGGAAACGAATCTGCAAGTAGATAGCTTGAAGGATAATGCGGCATCAATAATAAGCTCCAGTGACGAGGCGGTGAATATTTTAGGCCATTTGGAGGAAATCAATAAGAAAACGCAGGATTCTATCAATACGATTTATGAACAGACAAATACAACGAATGAATCTGCAGTTAAAATACGTGAGGCGACAGCTATCATTACATCTATTGCGGAGGAAACCAATCTGTTATCTTTAAATGCGTCCATCGAAGCGGCGAGAGCGGGCGAACAAGGCAGGGGCTTTGCAGTGGTAGCAGCTCAGATACAGAAGTTGGCGGAGCAGTCGGATGAGTCTGCAAGGCAGATAGAGACCATCGTAAATTCCCTTATCGGCGATTCGCAGGGGGCGGTAGAGACGATGAATTCTGTAAAAGAGGTTATCGGTCAGCAGAGCGAAAATGTTAATAAGACGAATACTGTTTTCAAGCAGGTCAAGGTGGGTATAGGCAATTCCGCAGATGGAGTGACGGCCATCGCTGACAGAACGAAGAAGTTGGATGAGGCTCGCGTAAGTGTTGTGGATATTGTACAGAACTTAACGGCTATTGCGGAGGAAAATGCGGCCAGTACGGAGGAGACCTCTGCGTCGGTAACTGAGGTAAGTGCTATAGTTGCGGATATTTCTGAAAATGCAGAACGCTTAAAAACGATTTCGGATAAGCTGGAAGCGCATATGGGAATATTTAAACTATAAAATATACATATTTTGACAAAAAGGGAGGTGAAGGCTTCCCTTTTTAATATAATAGGAAAGTGCTCCTAATTAAAAACAGATGCGCAGCTGCGTGCGCGGAACAAAAGCTGTGCGGCCAAAATATTGGGTCGCGGGAGTATGCGAAGCACACTTTTGTTCTATCTATAAATGATATATAGTATAAAAAGGCGCTTCACAGTTTTTACATATTTATTGGTTATACTAAAAATAGTGAAGAGTATGTATACCAGTGTTCTATATCACCGACAATTAGTCAATGGTATAGAACACTAGTATAATATCAGCAGACGAATGATTTAGGAGGGAACGGTGATATTATGGATAAGCTTAAAGTTTTGGTTGTAGATGACGAAAGCAGAATGAGGAAGTTGGTCAAGGATTTTCTTGTTAAAAATAATTATGATGTGGTGGAGGCGGAGGATGGAAGTGAGGCTCTCGATATTTTTTTCGAGCAGAAGGATATTGCGCTCATCATTCTGGATGTTATGATGCCCAAGATGGACGGCTGGGAAGTATGCCGGGAAGTAAGGGAATATTCGAAAGTCCCTATTATCATGCTTACAGCCAAAACGGACGAGCGGGACGAATTGCAGGGTTTCCAACTTGGAGTGGACGAATACATTTCAAAGCCCTTCAGCCCCAAGATATTGGTGGCGAGGGTAGAAGCTATTTTACGCCGGACGAATCAGACGACTACGGACGAAATCATGGAGGCCGGCGGCATTCAGATGAACAAGGCCGCGCATATCGTTATGATCGATAATAAAGCGGTAGATTTAAGCTATAAGGAGTTTGAGCTGCTTACTTATTTCATGGAAAACAGAGGAATAGCCCTTTCCAGAGAAAAGATTTTAAATAATGTCTGGAATTACGATTACTTCGGCGATGCGCGGACAATTGATACCCATGTGAAAAAGCTCAGAAGCAAGATGGGGGAGAAGGGTGATTTGATCAAGACGATATGGGGGATGGGATATAAATTTGAGGCGGAGTGACAAGTGTGAATAGTTTCACACAGAGGAAGCCTCTCGGAGTCTTCTTCATGGATTGTTTGTGTCGCAACGCGGTATGTTTACAAGGTTGAAAGAAAAGAACTTTCAACTATTGACTTTGAGTTCGTCAAAGCGGACATGAGGTATAAAATGAAATATTCTATTAAAAGACAGTTCGCAACAATATTTATCGGATTGATGACAGCCACGATATTGCTGTGCTGGTTTATTAACAGTACATTTTTAGGGGAATATTATCTGAATAATAAGATGAATGCGCTCAAAAACGCATACGCCGTAATTAACAGGGCGGCTAATGCAGGAAATATTTTGAGCGAAGAGTTCGGAATACAGATACAGAAAATTGCTGAAAAATACAATATTAACCTAATTGTATTGGATGCGGATTCCCAGATGCGGATAACCTTCAGCAGCGATCCCGAGACCATGAGCAGGCGTTTATGGGATAATTTCTTTAATTCAGCCAGCAACAACAGCATTATTTTGGAGGAGAACAGTCTTTATTCAGTGCAAAGGATGACTGACTCCAGAACGATGACAGAATATGTAGAGATGTGGGGAGTCTTGGATAATGGCAATATTTTTCTACTTCGCAGTGCTTTGGAGGGAATACAAGACAGCGTATCCATTGCCAATCGTTTTCTTGCCTATGTAGGTATAGGAGCGGTTGTAATTAGCGGAATCGTTATATTAATGGTATCAAGGAAGGTAACGGAGCCGATACTGGAGCTGGCGGATATATCGGAACGGATGATACATCTTGACTTCGATGCCAAATATTATGGAAAGAGCAGGACGGAAATCGCCTTGCTGGGAAATAATATCAACGAACTGTCGAATACCCTTGAGGTGACGATTTCGGAATTGAAGACGGCTAACAACGAATTGCAGAAGGATATAGAGAAGAAAAATGAAATAGATGAAATGCGCAAGGAATTTTTGTCCAATGTTTCCCATGAACTGAAAACGCCCATAGCCTTAATACAAGGATATGCGGAGGGATTGAAAGAGGGAATCAGCGACGATGAGGAAAGCCGGGAATTTTACTGTGATGTAATTATTGATGAATCCAACAAGATGAATACGATGGTCAAAAAGCTCCTTACGCTGAATCAGTTGGAATTCGGCAACGATGTGGTATCCATGGAGCGGTTCGATATAGCAGCGTTAATCAGAAACTATATCCAGTCCGCAGAGATACTGACCAAGCAAAAGGAAATATCGGTGTATTTCCATGAGCAGGAATCCATTTTCGTATGGGGAGATGAATTCAAGACGGAGGAAGTATTTGCAAATTATTTCAGCAATGCCATAAACCATGTGGCGGGAGAAAAGATTATTGATATAAGGCTGAAGAAAATGGAAGATAAGGTCCGGATTTCAGTTTTTAATACAGGAGAGCAGATTCCGCAGGAAAGTCTTTCACATTTATGGGAGAAATTCTATAAGGTAGATAAGGCGAGGACGCGGGCGTATGGAGGAAGCGGAGTAGGCTTATCCATTGTAAAAGCTATTATGGAATCCATGAATCAGGAATGTGGTGTGATGAATTACGATAATGGCGTAGAATTTTGGTTCGAATTAGCAGCGAGATAAACAAGAGGGCTTTTCAGAATCCGCAAAATGATGTATAATGGGAGCAATATGTAAGCTTGTATGTACATAAGCAGATGGGAGTTAACATGAGAAGAGGGAAAACGATAGGAATTGTTTTAATTGCTGCGATGTCTTTGATGCTGACGGCTTGCGGAGAATCCGTTCCCGAAATGACGGAAGAGGAAAATGCGCAGGTGGTGGAATATGCGGCGGGATTATTGTTGAAATATGACCAGAACTATGAGACAAGACTGGTAGAAGAGGATCCGAAAGCGGAAGAAAAAGCTTCGGAAAAAAAGAAGACGGAAAGCGCTGAGGTAAAAGAAGAGCCTCAGACACCTCAGAAAAAAAAGCAGGCGACGAATACGTCAGCCGTGGAAGCAAGTAATAGCGATCAGGGCTTTTATGGAATAAAAGGCGTGGAAGTAAAATATATCGGCTATGAATTAAAAGATGTCTATCCGGATGGAAATATGGAGGAATCATCATATGCCATGAGTGCGGAAAGCGGATATAAGCTTTTGGTACTCAACTTTGAAATGAAGAATACAACTGAGCAGGATGTAGATGTAAATATGGCGTCTACAGGGGTCAAGTTTAAAATATCCGTCAACGGCGGACAACCGGAATACGCGTTGACCACAATATTGCCGAATGACTTGTCTACGTTTATGGGAACGATAAGTGTAGGAGATACGAAGAATCTTATTTTGATAGGAGAAGTTCCAGCGAAGGAAGCGGGTTCCATTTGGTCTGTTGCTTTAGCGCTAGGGGATGGTTCTTCCACTGATTCTATCGCTCCAGATGCCTCGGCAGATGCTACAGATTCAACCGATGCTACGGCAACTAACTAGTATATCATCCACAAATTAACTGGACCGATAACTTGTCTGAACTTCCAACTGCAATATATAAAAGTTTATTCTGCATACTCAGGCCGGTTATCTGATGGACGATATACTAGATAACAGCGAAATAAATAATCATAATTAATAAGCGTGTGTATATAGTGGAAAGATTATTTTGCAATTATTAGTGACAGACTACTTTGGCAACATAGTAAAGTAGTCTGTCATTGTTTTTAGGGATGTTTTTATAATTTATATTCCGTGGAAATCTCGTAAAATGGGCTTTTTTGTATAATGTTCAAAAAATTTGTAAAATTTATTAGATTTATGATTGACATTTGCATTTGGGGATGATATACTCATTTTCGTTGCCGATGAAGAATAACAGAGCGGCAGCGAGCAGAACCTTGACAAGTAAACAGTAATACAACCCTGAAAATTCTGAAATAACTGCATCGTTCGAAAGAGCGAGAAGCAGGAAATGAATGAAAATTCAGAGAACGGCATCCGAAAGGATGCAACCTAAA
>JAEZRJ010000048.1 GCA_023412855.1 Bacillota bacterium
AAGTGCATCCTTATCCGGCCATGTAATTTTCTTAAATTCAGTTTTTACACCTTTGAAAAAATCCGTCTTCGGTGCTTTATCTGTATTTGCGGAATCTCCCATATTGTACTCCTTTCAAAAATTACGGACCAATTATTTAGTTTCTTTGTGCATAGTATGAGTCTTGCAGAATCTGCAATACTTTTTCGTCTCCATTCTATCCGGATGTGCTTTCTTATCTTTTGTTGTATTGTAGTTACGCTGTTTGCATTCTGTACATGCCAATGTAATTCTTGTACGCATATATTTTTCCTCCAATTTTTGAGCATAAAAAAAAGACCTAAAACTAATCTCGTTTGATAACTATAACACAAGAAGCCCGCATCGTCAACTGTTTAGAGAGGTTTTTGTCCTTTATTTTTTTAATTTATTTCTTGATTTATTTTTTAATTTATTTTTATTTGAAGCAGTTCTTAATATTTACATTTTTTGTCCGATATATGTATCATGGCACAGATACATTACTGCTTATACAGCAGCTTAACACTAGATGTTAAACTATGTAAGAACGTGATTCAAGAGATGATTTCTGCTTCACAGAGCGAATTTACATACAGAAATCATGCGTTGCTGAGAACGGGTGAACAGTAACACGAATTGCCGATTATATTTGTATATTATGTACATTGCTATGTTTTAGGCTTTCATAATATAATAAAGTAAGATTATTTCATCGAGAGAAAGGAGGGGGACATTATGGCATATAATGGTGCTGTATTAAGCAATATTCATAATAATTACCTGACATCGTATGCACCTAACAAGAATTCGCGTTTCGATGCACACAAGAAAAGCGAGCTTCGGAATATATACAACTCCATTGTCAAATTAAATAACGACGCCCCTCTGTACAAGCTCGATACCAGCAAGGAAGCCAAGACTTTTGCGGTAGGAATCAAGGAGGATGCCCGATTGCTTCGAAGCTCCATCGCTTCCTTAGGAGGCTTGGATGAAGAGAAGATTCTGAATAAAAAGGCCGCTTATTCCAGCAATGAGGATATGGTTGTTGTTTCCTTCATCGGAGAGCAAACCGAAACATCCGACGGTCACGATGTTCCTTCTTATAATATCGAGGTCAATTCCTTAGCCTCCGGTCAGTTCAACATCGGAGTGTTCCTTCCGGACACAAAGACGAAGCTTTCTCCGGATACCTATTCTTTCGATATAAGTATAAACGATTTGAACTACGAGTTCCAGTATAATATAAAAGAAAATGAAACTAACCGTGAGGTACAAAGGCGTCTTTCAAGGTTGATAACCAATGCGGATATCGGACTGAGGGCAGATGTCATTGAGGATGGCAGAGGCAACAGTTCGCTGCGTTTAAGTTCTGTTTCCGAGGGACTGAAAGATGCCGATGCTTCTATCTTCACCGTTTCGGACGACCACACAAGCAAGAATTCCGGTTCTGTTTCTTATTTCGGTTTGGATTATCTCGCGCGCCCGGCCTCCAATACAGAGTTTTTATTGAATGGGATGGCTCGTACCTCCACATCCAACACCTTCACTGTCGACGGCCTTTATGAAGTTACCTTAAAAGGTATCAGCGGCATGGAGGGGCAGGCAGCTACCATCGGCTTGAAGACGGACGTAGAATCCCTGACAGAAAATGTCAATGCTCTCTTGAAGAGCTATAATTCTTTTATCGAGGATATGTCGGGCTATAAGGACAATTTTTCCGGCAGCCGCCGTTTGTTAGGCGAAATGAAAGGAATTACCGACCGCTACCAGAGCAGTTTCGACGTTATCGGCCTTAAGGTTCAGGACAACGGAACGATTAATATAGATAAAGATGAATTGGCATCGGCAGTTCTATCCAGCTACGCCAAGGAGGATTTTTCCTCGATTAAGAACTTCGCTAATTCCTTGATTCGCAAGACAGACCAGATATCGCTCAATCCTATGAATTACGCGAATAAGACTATCGTCGCATATAAGAATCCCGGCAAGAATTATGCCACGCCTTATATTACCAGCGCTTATAGCGGGATGTTGTTTAATTACTATTGCTAATTATACAGGTATATTTATAAGCGTACAAAGCAACGGCGCATTTCATCTGTACACCTTGTCAGATGCCTTGTCACAATAAAGTATTTCCTATTACATAATAATAGAGGATGCGGTAAGGAGTTCGAATTTCGATTCCCTGCCGCATCTTTTTCTAAATTTATAAGGGTATATTCCCATGCTTTTTGTAAGGGGTTTCTACCGATTTGCTTTTTAGCGCTTTTAATGCCTTTAATATCTTCTCTCTCGTTTCCTCCGGCTTAATCACTTCGTTTACATAGCCCCTGCCCGCCGCCACATAGGGGTTTAAGAACCGGTCTTCGTATTCCTGCTTGCACTGCTCGCGCATCGCCTGAGGATCCTGCGCTTCTTTTATCTTACGTTTGAACGCAATATTTACAGCTCCATCTGCACCCATAACCGCAATTTCTGCGATGGGCCATGCGAATACCATGTCCGCGCCCATTTCCTTGGAGTTCATCGCTATGTACGCCCCTCCGTAGGCCTTGCGCATAATGAGAGATATCTTCGGAACCGTAGCCTCTGCGTAAGCATACAGCACCTTCGCTCCATGCCTTATGATTCCGTTGTGCTCCTGCTCCGTACCGGGCAGGAACGCAGGAACGTCAACCAAAGTTACCAGCGGAATATTGAAGCAGTCACAGAAACGGATAAAACGGGCAATCTTATCGGAGGCATGATAGTCTAAGGAACCGCCCATTATATTGGGTTGATTCGCCACAAAGCCTACGACCTCTCCATCCATGCGTGCCCAGCCGACCACCGCATTGGCAGCGAATTCCTTTTGCACCTCGAAGAAGCTTCCTTCATCTACGACGCATTCCAGTACTTCCTTCACATCGTAAGCGCGTCTGGAATTATCCGGCACAATTTCCCTGATGCGGCTCATTTTGTCCTTTTCTCCCTGAGACAAGGCCTTTCCGAGACTTCCGAACTTCTCGATCACTTTATTCACGCTGAATAGAACGGAGGGGCGCTCCTTTATATTTTTTACGACAGGAGCCGTTTCCTTGTTGTTTGAGGGCAGATAAAAGAGAAGCTTTCTCACTCCCATGAGGCAGTCGCCCTCGGATTCATAAACAAAATGTGCGACTCCGCTCTTTTTCGCATGCACTTGTGCTCCGCCCAGCTCATCTACGGATACCTCTTCGTTAATAACCGTCTTTACTACGTTAGGTCCCGTAATGAACATCTTGGAAATATCGCTTACCATAAAAATAAAGTCACAGATTGCAGGCGCATAGCATGCACCGCCGGAGCAGGGGCCTAAAATGACAGAAATCTGAGGAATCACCCCCGAAGCCTTCGTATGGCGTAAAAATATGCCGCTATATCCGCTAAGTGATGAGATTCCCTCTTCGATTCTCGCTCCGCCGCTGTCATTGATACAGATAATCGGGGCTTTCATCTGCATTGCCATATCCTGAATGTGACAAATCTTATAAGAATGATACTCTCCCAGGGTTCCTCCGATTACCGTAAAGTCCTCGCTGGCAACAAACACCAGACGCCCGCCGACTTCTCCGTAGCCCGTCACTACACCGTCTCCCGGAACCCTTCTTTTATCCAGGTCGAAATCATCGATTCTGGATTCTACAAAGCCATCCACCTCCACAAAGGTGCCTTTATCCAAAAGTATTTCTATTCTTTCTCTCGCCGTGAGCTTGCCGCTTTGGTGCTGTTTCTCGATTTTCGCAGTACCGCCGCCCAATGCAGCCTTCTCGCGGCGTTCCTCTAAATCCTTTATCGCTTCGTCCCAACTTCTGTTGCCCATCGTGTAATACTCCTTTTTCATCGAATTTCATTGAATCTCTTATAATTTGACTTTACAATATTTTGATATTCAAAGTATTTAGGAATATTATAGCACCATTTTTCATTTTTTCAAGAACTTTTTAAATTAATATGTACTCTGAAAAAATATACAAGGTAGAATCCGAAACATCAAGGTTTTTCCTATTGTATAAAAACTGACCTCCATAAGTTAGATTTTATAATCAAACTTATGGAAGTCAGCTCAGTCCCTTTGGCATTCTTTATTAAAGTTAAGACTTTCCGGTTTACTCTATGATAGATTGCGCAATTGTATGGCGTATGTCTCTTCCTCCCTATCAAAAATAACCTCTACTCCTTTTCCTCTATGCAACACAAGCCGTTTCCCTTCCGCATAAATATGAAATTCGTCCCCTGACTTTATATGTTTTTTTCGAAACGCTGCCAGCTCGGCAATCACCTCTTCAAGGTCGGCTTTTTCTGCCGTAACCTCAGAGCTTTCCCATGGCATAGCTTTTCTGTACTGCTCTTCTTTAATTCCCTCTATCCCTTTCTCATCGCCGTAGAAAAGGCAGGGCACTCCGGGCATCATCATCAAAAAGCATACCGCCATCTTCCACAGCCCCACATTTCCTCCGCACAAAGACAGGAAACGGGGAACATCGTGACTGTCAAGAATATTGAGCTGTCCCTCGCTCACTTCCTTGGGATACCTAAGATACATGGCGGTTATCCGGTCTGCAAAGGTCTCGGCTTCTATTTTTTTCAGCGCAAAGAAATCTCTGCAATGCCTCCTGAAATCATAATTCATAGTGGAATCGAACATATCTCCTCTAAGCCAGACCTCGGAATTCTCCCACACCTCTCCGATCAAGACCGCATTATCATTTATCTTCTTCGTCTGCTTTCTAAATCCGCGCCAGAAATCCTTATCCACCTCGTTAGCCACATCCAGCCGCCAGCCGTCTATCCCATATTCCTCCATCCAATAACCGCAGACATTGCAAAAATATTCCTGAACCTCCGGGTTAGCTGTATTTAACTTCGGCATTTTTCTTTCATAGGCAAAGCAGGCATATCCCGGCTCTTCATCCACTTTCGGACGAATGACAGGTTCCTCCAGGCAGTAGAACCAATTCCAATAGCGAGAGGACTTTCCTTTCTGCACCACATCCTGAAAGGCGAAAAAGTCCCAGCTGCAATGGTTGAACACCCCATCGATCACTATATACATATTCCGTTCGTGCACCGCTTCCACCAACATCCTAAAGTCGCCACCCGTTCCAAAGCATGGATCGATTTTAAAGTAATCCCTGATATCATATTTGTGACTTTCTCCTGCCAGAAAAATCGGGTTCAGATATAAACAGTCGAAGCCCATGCCTTTTATATAATCCAGATTTTCCATAATTCCTCTGAGCGTTCCGCCCAGCCTGGATTTACATTTTAACTTGTCGGGGGCTTCGATTTCCTTTGACACCTTTTCTACATATTCCTTCCCTGTGGCAAAGCTATCGGGGAAAATATTATAAACAAACGCATTTTTGAACCATTCCGGCTCCTTAAGTATCTCCGATTTCAGCAGAAATGGATACTGGTAATATTCGCTCCTCGTATCTATCAAAAGTCCGTTCACCTTGATATCCGGCATTTCCCTTTTGAATTCATCGGCATAGTAATAAGTCCACTCTTGCTCTTTCTCCAATTTAAAGAAATAACATATCCGGCTATACGGGCTTTTGATCACACTCTCGTAATAATCGAATAATTCGTCCGAATATGCAGCCTGCATGGGTATGCCTTGAAACTCTATCGGAACGCTTTTGCACGCCCTGTCGGCATAATAAAGGGTACACTTCGTAAGGTCATTCCTTCCGGCACGTATCCTGACCGTCAGCTTCCACTCACCGGAAGCAAAGGCATACTGCGAAAGCGGTATATGCAAAACCGCACTTTTATTCATTTTGTAAGCTTACTCCTTTCATCCTTGTAAACATGCCGCGCTGCGGCACAAACAATCCGTGAAGAAGACTCAGAGAGGCTTCTTCGTGTAAAATTGTTTTCACCCTTTTACTCCGCCGGCCGTAAGCCCCGACACCATATATTTCTGAATACAGAAGAATACCGCGAGAATCGGCACCGATACCATAATGGAGGCTGCCGAGAACAAGGGCCAGCTTCTGCTGTAGTCGTTAGACTGGAGCTGATACAATCCTCCTGCCAGCGTATAGCTCTTTTCGTTCAGTAAAAAAGTGGTGGCAAATAAATATTCATTCCACACAAATATAAGCACCATGACCGCCGTCACAATGACTGCCGGCCTTGCAAGCGGCAGCACAATTTTCCACAAAAGCTGGAAATCTCCCGCTCCGTCTATTCTCGATGCCTCCTCAATTTCCACCGGTATGGTATCGAAATATCCCTTCATGTTCCAGACACTGAATATGCACATACTTCCCGCATACACAATAACAAGTCCTATTTTCGAATCCAGCATTTCCATCGTTTTAAACAAACGGAATATGGCGAACATGGAAAGTATCTGGGGAAATGCGTTCAGTACAAGCAATAGCTTCAGAATCCCTTTCCTTCCTTTGAATCGGAACCTGGAAAAAGCATAAGATGCTACAACTGCAAAACCGATGGCTACTACCATGGTCGCTGCACTTAAAATCACCGAGTTGGACAGCCATATAAAAAACGGCTCCTCTGTAATAATTTTTACATAATTTTCTATGGTCAGCGTCTCCGGCCAAAAGGTAAGTCCGGCCGACAGTGCGCCGCCGCTTCCGCTTAGGGATAGGGAAAGCGCGTATAAAATCGGTACCAATCCCAGAAAACATAATGTAATCAGCAATAAATTCAATACAGCCAGCTTTAATTTCGTTTTTATTTTCCTGCGGTTCGTTCTCTTCATAACCAAGCTCCTTTACTGTTACCATTTGGCCTGCGGCTTCATAGCAGCCCTCTAGTCCTCTTCTTTCAGTCCCTTGTTGGTTCCCATCGAAAAACATATAATCAGCATGAAGATTATGATAGAAACCGCCGAGGATAAACCATAGTTATTCGATACAAACGCATTTTGGTGGGCATATGTAATAATCGTCTGCAAGGTCGCTCCTGACAGCGCGCCCTTTTGCATCGTCAGAAGGTAGACGATGTCGAATTGCTTAAAGGTCGTAAACGTGGTCATGATGACCGCCGGTGCAATAATTCCTCTAAGCGCCGGAACCGTTATATAAATATTCTTGGCCAGAAATCCCGCACCATCTAACTGGGCGCTTTCGTAATAGCTCTTATCGATACTTTGCAGCGCGCCGTCTATCATCATGATCATAAACGGCAGCGCCATCCACAGATTCAAGGCGAGGCAGGATAGAAATGCCGGCACATTTTCGGATAAAAAGTTTACCTTTTCCAGTCCCATGGCTGCCAGAAGCTTATTCAGCAGCCCGAATTCCGTATTGTACATTCCCACCCTCCAAAGAAGTATGGAAACATATGCCGGCATCGCCCACGGAAACATGAGAAGCGTTTTGTAAAGGCGGCTGAGCTTCAGCCCCTGCGCATTGAGCGCCAATGCAATGAAGTAAGCAAGAACTACCTGGAGCACAATGTTTACCACCGTCCACAAAATCGTCGTAAGCAGAGCGGATAGAAATCCTGAATCCAGCTTAAGCAAGGCCCTTGCATAGTTTGAAAGACCTATGATTTCGAAATCGAACCAATGAAACAGATTCATATTGGTAAGTGAAATGTATCCCGTGTATAGAATCGGAAATACAATGATCATCCCCACCAGCATAAGGGCAGGCAGGCTGTAGAGCCAGGGCAGCATTTTATTACTTCTTCTCATATTTAATCCTCTGTTTCTTCCTCATTTCGCCACTATGCAGCCTACGGCTGAACAGTAACCTCATTTCTTACTGCATATCTGCAATTGCAGTCTCCGCCTGCTTCTCGAATTCCTCAGCCGCCGTATTCACATCCTCACCGGATTTGTTTACCGCCGCAAGAAGTTTTTCCGCCGGGTCCCACATCACGCTCATCTGCGGAATGTTAGGCATAGGCTGCGCTGTATCCGCAGTGGTCTTCATCGCCATAATCATTTCGTTGGAAGCCACGCCTGAGTCCTCGTAGGCCTTGACATTCGCCGGAGCGCAATTGAAATTGTTGGCAAGGGCAATTCCTATCTCCGGAGACACTATCGCCGCCAGCACCTCAGCTGCCGCCCCCTTCTTATTCTCCGCCGCATGCTTCAATACGCCGATTCCCTGAACGCCGGAATAAGGAGCCAAGCCCTTTCCGTTCGGCAAGGTGAAATCAGAAAGTGATTTTATTCCTAAATCGATGCCTGCGTCTTTGATTCCCGAGATGAGCCAGGGCCCTCCGATAATTGCTGCCGCTTTTTTCTCATTGAATAGCGTAGTTACCGTGTTATAGTCTCCATCCGCCTGTAACGCAGCAAATTTCTTATTATACTCGATAGCATCCTTCGTCTCCTGAACATTCAGTCCGGGATTGCCCTCTTTATCTATGATATATCCGCCGAAGGCGTTGATAAAAGGCGCTACGTTGTACGCAGTGGAATGCTGATTGACAACAGCGAAGGTACCTGCTGCCGCATCCGTATTCGCACTCATGTACTCATACAGATCCTCTGTCGAAGACGGCACATCTCCATTCCACAGCTCTTTGTTGTACATAAATAATAATGTTTCAAAATAAACCGGCATAAAATACTGCTCATCGCCATAGATACCTGCTTCCACCGTCATCGGCAGCAAATCTCCCATGACACTTGCATCCACCATGTCTCCAATGGGAGAGAGTATGCCCATTTCAATAAAAGTACCAAGTGAGTCATGAGCGTAGAAATACATATCGGGGCCGTTTGCCGCATCGTTTCCATACAGCTTAAGCTGATCGGTAAGGCCGGTCTTTTTCTCGAAGCTGACGGTGATCTGTTTATCCGCCAATGCCTCATTTACATTGTCCGCAATCGTCTGCATAATTGCCTCATCAGCGTCGTGCCAAATCTTGATTTCTGTCGGTTCTGCACTCGCCTGCTCTCCTGTGCCTGCCGCCTCTGTGCTTTCATCCGTTGAAGATGCTGCTTCCGCCCCACTAGTCTCCGTACTGTCATCCACCGCAGCGGTCTGCGTCTGAGCTGCGCTTCCGCAGCCGAATAATGCGCCCGCTGTAAGCAGACCGCACATGATTAAACTAATTCTCTTTTTCATTTTGCTGCTCCCTTCTTATACATCAATTCATTTACCTTTAACTTCGTTGCGCCTGAAAATATATTTTCTTGGAAAATTTTCCTAAACACATTTTATTTGCCATGTATTTCAACAATTGTTTAAGTTATTTCTACCATTTTATCTTTTTGTCCACAATAGTTTTTTGTGTATTTTGTTTGACTTTGTTAGGAAAACGCTATACTATATCATTAATTTTGTAAATAATTTCGAAGGAGCACGTATCCTATGCCAGTTACAATCAATGACGTCGCCAAAGAAGCCGGTGTTTCCACTTCTACTGTCTCCAAGGTGCTGAACCATTGGACCACCATTTCTCCGGAAACCACCGCCCGCGTCAATGCGGCTATCGCCAAATTAAACTATACACCCAATGCCAGGGCCGTCAGCTTCGCCAGAAAGTCTACGCGGAATATCGTATACCTCACCTCTCTCGGCAAGGACGAGGCGTACCGCAATCCGCATATGTTCGACATTATGTGCGGCGTGCACAAGGAGCTGACCAAGCATAATTACACGTTGGCTCTGGTGGATATCTCTGACGAAGCCTATCCCGGCGAAAGCGTACATAATGTGATTGAAGGAAAATGCGCCGACGGCCTGATTATACACGGCTCTGCAGTGACCAAGGAGCTTTCCAAATCGATAACGCAGCAGAACTACCCTCACATCATCATAGGGCACCCCGGCTTCGAAAGCAGCCTTTGCTGGATCGATACCAATCACGGCCTTGCCGGACAATTTGCGGCGAAGCATATGATTTCCTGCGGTTACAAGGATGTGGCCTTTATCGGAGGCAGGAAAACTGACTATATCTCCATGCAACGGCAAAAAGGCTTTATCGGCGGGATGTACGAGTACGGCTACCATATTCCCGATGCACATATCGGCTATACCGACTCCTCCATTTCGGAGAGCTGTGAGGCCGCCTATTCCATGCTCATCTCCCATCGTCCTCCACAAGCGATTGTCTGTGAAAACAATACCATTGCGCTGGGTGTAATAAAAGCGGTGGAAAAGCTGAAGCTTAAGGTTCCCGAAGAGGTTGCCCTGCTCGTTTTCGACACATATCCCTATTCCGGCATCCTATCTCCCAAACCTACGGTAATCGACATCAATGTCTACGATATGGGTGTGCAGGCAGGCGCCACTATTTTAAGAAAACTGAAAAATCCCTCTTTGCTGGTGCAAAGCTATACCACCCTTCCGATCGTAATACAAGGGCAGTCCACGCAGCCCTTACGAAAGCAATGAACAACTGGCTCCGGCAGCACGGCTCCCACACGTTAAGGCAACAAGGTTTTTCCAATGATAGAACAAAAGTGTGCTTCTCACACTCTCGCGACCAAGAACTTCGGCAGCACAGCTTTTGTTCCGCGCGCGCAGCTGCGCATTATTTGCCCGAAGGGCTTTTATGTAATAGGAGCACTTTCCTATT
>JAEZRJ010000050.1 GCA_023412855.1 Bacillota bacterium
TAACCCGAAGGTCATAGGTTCAAATCCTGTCCCCGCTATTTAGTGCCCAGATAGCTCAGTTGGTAGAGCAGAGGACTGAAAATCCTCGTGTCGCTGGTTCGATTCCGGCTCTGGGCATCATTTTTTCTGGTTAAGGACAAGCTTATAATTATTATTTAGCTTGGTTTAAAAATATAGAAATGGGATATTAGCTCAGTTGGTAGAGCACTTGACTTTTAATCAAGTTGTCCGGGGTTCGAATCCCCGATGTCTCACGTTAGAAGGCTGTTTCGAACAAAAGGAGTTCGGATACAGTCTTTTTATTTTATGCTTTATCAATATAAAATCCTCTGTATTCTTTTGGCAAAAGTTCAGCAATTCTCGTCATAATATAATCTAAGCAATTAGCTTCCCAGCTTTCCTTGGTCTCATCATTATTTTTTTTAGGTAGGTGGAAGGCTTTACCTATGCGAATAGTTATATCAGCATCAAGGAATACTTCTTTACCCATATCTTCTTTTATAGGCATGAATTTCTCCGTACCCCAAATACCTATTGGTACTATCGGCGCATCGGTAAGCTTGGCAAAGAGTAAAATTCCTTTTTTTCCTTCAAGCATCTTTCCTGTTCTACTTCGTGTTCCTTCAGAAAATATTAAAATGCTGTTACCTTCTTTTACGACACTGATGACCTTTTTGATTGCTTCTTTATCGGGTGAATTTGGCAATATTGGTATTGACCTGACAATTTTAAATCCTAAATTGGTCAGAGAATTAGATTCTAATTTTTTTCCGGCTACAAAGGTAATATTTTCTTTTTCCAACACTTTATTTAATAATAATCCATCAGAGTTACTTAAATGATTGCATATAAACAAATATGGCCTTTTAAGGTCACAGTTTAAATTTTCAAGGCCTTTTACATCTATCCTTGCATGTTTTTTCATTTGAAAGTCGACATAAAACTTAACAAACTCAATTACTAAAGGTTCAGGCAACAAATTAGTAAATAGCAATAATAATTTATTCATTTACATGTTAATCCCTTCATATGCTTTTTCATATTTTGTACACTACTTTATTGAACGGTACATTATATTACTGTAATGAACTTTTAATAAGTTTAGCATTTTTATTCTACAATACAATTTTAAATCATGCTATTTCAATTTTTATCCATTGTTTTCAAGATAATTTGCGGAAACAGATTGTCCCTTACGAATTTACGGTAGTTCATTTCTTCTTTTGTCCGGCCACTAATTAAAGACTTGTTGACCACTGTATTATCAGATACACTAAAAATAGCTGCTATTGGTATATTTGCTATTTTTGCAGCACTAAAAGCCGCCGCAGTCTCCATTTCAATAACATTACAGTTCATACTTAATATCTCATCAATGTGAGCGAATTGTGAAACTATTGTATCTATACTAAAGTTTCTGCCAAGGTGCCATTTGACACTATTTTGCTCACAAGTATTTTTTGTTATTTCCTTTACCTTTCTTAGTAAGTCGGAATCAGGGTATACTTTTTTGCCCCAGCAATCACCATTGGATAAATCGTCAGCTATTATATATCTGCTTGCGCCATCGCCGCATATGCTGTATTCAGGAATAACAATATCTCCGATACCTATTTTATGATCAAGTGATCCAACAGAACCAATAAAAATAAGAATGCAAATATCCTTCTCTGTTGAACCAAATCTTTTCATACCGTTTATTATTGATTCATAAGTCATTATTCAAATCCCCCATACAAAAAATAAAATCATCACTGTATTTCGCTTGATCTTGATGAAAAGATGATAACATATTTTGGGGGCCCTTTCCATATTACTTAGAGAACCTTACTATGGGTACTTATTATAAGTATCCATAATCTCTATAAGAGATTAAATACCCAAATAAAAAGAAGTATGATAAAATACCGATAAGAGAGCATGGGCAAGCAAAACAGATTTTTATTGTATTAAAATGGACGGAATTTCTAAAATGAGTGAGGTATATTATATGAGTGCAATACATAAAATTAGCGGCGGAAATGTAAATTGCTATATCCTATCTAATGGTAATAATGCGATACTGGTAGATACCGGTCGTGAGAAATACAAGAGAAGAGTGTTAGAGGCTTGCCGGCGGTTTAACATCCGGCTCATTGTTCTTACACATGGTCATATGGACCATTGTCAAAATACGGCATATTTGGCAGAAGCCTTGCATGCGCCAATTGCAATCAGTGAAAAAGATATGAATTTGATACCGGACAATATGAAGCAGCCGTTAACGGCCCAGAGCTTTTTAGGGAAAATTATTCTGAGCATCTCAGCAAAGAGCGCTGAATCGGATACCCTCTCAGAATTTAAGCCTACCATTTATTTAAAGGAAGGATATGACTTGAGCGAATATGGTATAAATGCAAAAGTGGTAGAACTAGCCGGACATACGGAGGGTTCCATCGGGGTGGATGTAGATGGAGATAAATTGATTGTTGGCGACGCATTGATGAACATATTTTATCCAACAGTATCTATGCTTTATACCAACAGAGAACAAATGCTCCAAAGTGCAAAGCGCATCGGTGAGTTGGGAAAAAGAAAAATATATTTTGGACATGGGCGGCCAGTAGAAAATCGTATATGGATAAAGGCAGGGAATTTATTTTCGGGAAGACATTTATCCGGGAAAGTTTAACAATTGAATAGGGAGACGCTATGTATTATATTACAGATAAAAAAGAAGATATTCAGCTTGATAAAGTAAAACAGCTCCTATTGCAGACCTATTGGGCAAATATGCGGAGCCATGAAACAATTGAAAAATCAGTTGCAAATTCCCTATGCTTCGGGGCGTATTTAGATAAAAATGATTCTCAAATTGCTTTTGCAAGAGTAATAACCGATTATGCCACAAACTATTATTTATGTGATGTAGTAGTCGACGAAGGATATCGCGGACTGGGTGTGGGAAAAGCATTGGTGGAAAAGATTACCACTGATGCCAGGCTTGTCCGCCTCCGGGGGATTCTGGCAACCGAAGATGCCCATGGCTTATATGAAAAATATGGATTTTATAAAGCTGAAAATAGATTTATGATGAGCCGGCACAAAGTGGATGATAGTGACTGTGATTCATAATTTGTCAGGTTTTAAAAGTGCAATTTGTATGGTAGTCGATATTTCTGTTTATGATATAATGGTTTTTAATAATTGCTGACGAATAGGAGCGCTGTATCTATGAAAATATTAAGTGGAAAATTGGAGCATCTATTACTCCGGGCTGTGGATAATGAAGAAGTTGCCGGAGCAAATATACTGATACTGAAAGAGGGAAAAGAGATTGCGTATGCGCAGGCAGGATATGCGGATAAGGCAGAGAAAAAGTCGTATGAACGGGATACGATCGCAAGGCTTTATTCTATGACAAAGCCAGTGACTGCGGCAGCGGCAATGCTTTTGATGGAGCGAGGGCTTTTGGATCCGGGTGCTTTTGTAGAGGACTTTCTGCCGGGTTTTCATGATGTATCTGTTGCAGGCGGAAAGGGAAGAACTCCGGCAAGGCGTCCGATACGAATTTGTGAGTTGCTGAACATGACCTCAGGACTGGTCTATGGCGGAGATACTACGAGCATCAGCTCCATAGAAACAGAGAAGCTGTTTCATAAAGTCGATGAAAGGCTGCTGGGAAAGGACGCTCTTACTACGGTGGAAATTGCCAATTCTCTTGGTCTTCTTCCACTGGCATTCCATCCGGGGGATTCGTGGCAGTATGGAACCTCTGCAGATGTGCTTGGTGCTGTAATCGAGGTAATAAGCGGAGTGCCCTTTGGGGAATTTTTAAAGGAAGAATTCTTTAAGCCTCTTGGAATGCAGGACACCGGATTTTATGTGCCGCAGGAAAAGCAGGAGAGGCTGGCGAAGGTATATGAAAGAACCGCGGACGGACTGGTTTTGTACACGGGCAGCCATCTGGGGATTTCCAATGCTATGAAACAGTTGCCGGCATTTGAGTCGGGCGGTGCGGGTCTCGTATCTACGCTGGATGATTACGAAAAATTTGCGTCGATGCTATTGGCCGGGGGAAGCTATGCAGGCGGACAGCTTATGAAGTCACAGACCGTACGGTATATGACACAGGCCGAATTGCTGCCGTGGCAGCAGGATGTACTGGAACGGGGCTGGGAGGGCTTAGGCGGGCATACTTATGCAAATCTTCTGCGCATTGTGACGCAGCCCGGAAAAGCTTGTATGATGACAACAGAAGGGGAGTACGGCTGGGATGGTTGGCTGGGCGCATATTTTGCCAACAGCCCGAAAGATAAGCTGACGATGCTGCTTACCTTCCAGCTTAAAGACGCAGGAACCACTTCTTTGACGAGGCGGTTGAAGAATGCTGTTTGGAGCGAGCTTTGCTAAGTATCTTATATGCTTGTCCGGAAAGCATATAAGCAAACAGATAATCGTGCTAAAAGCAGTTCTCAAAAAGGAGGCATCCTTCAGTCAGTCCTTAAAAAGACAGTATGTATTTCAAAGTATGGCGTAGCGTAAAGACTATGCCATTTCTTCATGTATCGGGGAATTTAATTCCGGTAGAACCTCCAACAAACCATAGCTGAATTGATGATGTCGATGCCATTATTAATGGCAACTTCGGGTCAAGTTGGCCCGATATCGTAGAATGCGGAAAAGTGTCATAAGTTTATAAACTTTTACTTAAGTAAACCATATCTACCAATTGAACACCATCTTCAAACATTGGATTGTCATAGTTGTCTATAAAAAAGTCTTTAATCCTATGAGAACTCCTAAAACCGTTTCTCTGGTAAAACTGTAATATCCATGGGATGTCCCCTGTTCCCACAAGCATGGTTGTATACTTGTCCTTGTAATACGAAAATATGTAATTTAAAAGTTTGCTTCCATACCCTTTGCCATGCCATTTTTCATAAGTAGCTATATTTTTTAGTTCACAAACATCATCGTTTTCCCGCGTAACTATGCAAACACTTTTTAGATCGTCATCATATAATGCAAACATTTCTCCGCGAAGTAAGTATTTCTCTATCATTTCTAATTCTTCATCTGCAAGAAGGAGAAGATCCATAAAATTAATTTTATTATTATCCTCAATCTTGGTTATTTTCATTTTACCCTCCACAATTTGATTAGCTTTATTATATCACTATTATTTCTATTGAGTGGAACAAGGACTTCTATAAAAAGAAAATGTGCTATGTATTGAACACAGCACATTTCTTAGTTAGTCTTTCATTGCCTTAATTATTCGTTGAACACTTTTAGGATCAAGAAAATACTGCTTAGATAATTCTAAGATTGTTGCACCGTCTTTATAATCAATATATAACTTGGTGTTACGATGTTCTATATATTCTTTTGTATCAGTATTTTCTCCCCATTTGCTCCATTTGTTCTTAGGCTTAGGGATATATATTATTTGACCATCTACATATTTCTGAATTTGTTCAACCAATTCTTTAGGCAAAACCTTTAATGCGTTAACATAGCCCACTATGCACCTCCTAAAAAGTTTTTAGGATTAGCAAAGGATATTTATTGAATTTCAATGTGCAATAGCCTTTGCTATGCACAGTTTCTCCTGCTTTCCTGTATTGGTCACTCCCCCTTTCGCAGGCTTTCATTATATACAATTATGCCGGGCTTAACAAGTTTCCATAATAAGTAAAATCAATACGAAGTTCCGCATACGCTCAAAGCACAGCCAGTTTTGCAAAGTATTGCAAGAGATTTGAATACTGTTCCCATAGTTTGGCATAGCCTTTTTGTAGTTTTATAATTTCAGTTTAATAGGCACTATGCGCTTGTTTTAGACATTTTACCTGGCAGTTGCCCATAAACAATATAGTTTTCTTATACTGTCTTATGGAGGACTGCCTTTTGGGAATTGCTTTATCTTTTTCTTTCTGTGAAAGTATATATCCCGACAAAGTGCTTATTCCAACATTGATTAATTACTTTATTAATGATACAATAAAATGAATTTTGAGGTGATTTTCAGTGAAAAGAGATAAAGGAACATCTTGTATACAATATGCATTCAAGCAGTCGATACCGGTTATGCTCGGTTATATATTCTTAGGCATTGCGTTCGGCTTGATGCTGCAGGATGCAGGATATCATTTTTTATGGGCATTTGCGATCAGTACGGTCGTTTATGCGGGAAGTATGCAGTTTGTAATGGTTACGCTGCTTTCCGGCGGCGCAAGCCTTTTTTATACGGCAATTATGACGTTATTTATTAATGGCAGACATATCTTTTATGGTTTTTCTTTTATCGAAAAATACCGTGATATGGGGAGAGTGTATCCCTATATGGTATTCTCTTTGACGGATGAAACATATTCCGTGCTGTGCAGGACCAAGATTCCCCCCGAAATGGACGAAAAGAAAGTGATGTTTGGCATTTCTTTCTTCAATCAATGCTATTGGATTACGGGCTCGGTAATCGGCGGACTGGCAGGTCAGCTCATCACCTTTGACTCTACAGGAATAGACTTTTCCATGACTGCTTTGTTCGTGGCGATTGTGGTGGAGCAGTGGCAGGAAAGCAAGTCCCATGTTCCGGCAATTATAGGCTTTTTGATGTCCTTGTTGTTTTTGCTCGCATTCGGGGCCGACAGGTTTATTCTTCCGTCCCTGCTTACGTCCGTTATTATTTTAATTGCAGCAAGAAAGAATCTGGAAGGTAAAGAGGCGCAGATACAGGACGAATCCGGTATTTCAGCGGAAGAATAGAGAGAAAGACGAGGCTATGTATATGGACATTATGCATTCGATTGCGATTATTGCGGTAGTATCGGTTTGCACGATTTTAATACGCGCGGTTCCGTTTCTTTTGTTCGGCGGCAGCAGGCAGGTGCCCGGGACCATACATTATTTAGGAAAGTTTCTTCCGGAGGCGATTATGGCTACTCTGGTCGTATATTGTCTGCGAAACGTCAGTCTCATGAAGGGAACTCATGGGCTTCCAGAACTGATTTCCGTTGTACTTGTAGCAATTTTACATTTGTGGAAAAAGAACATACTGATTTCGGTAGGTTTGGGAACAATATGTTATATGGTGCTTATTCAAATGATATTCACATAAAATAGAGAGACAAATGATAGGGGAGCAGGAGCATGGAAAAGAGAAAAAAATCATTATGGAAGAAAGTCGCAGTCACTGTGGTAATTGTGAGTGTTTTGCTGACAGCGGTTACGTATGCCGGTTTTTCTCTGTTTTTCGAAGATCATTATTATTATCAAACAAAAATAAATGGAGATGATTACAGCTATAAGACTCCGGTGGAGGCAGAGGCCATCATGTATCGGGAGTTTCAGAAATATTCTCTTGAGATTCAAGGGAGAGAGGGAATGTACGATACGATTTTGCCGGCTGATATAGATATGGAATACATAGTTGATGATTCGTTCATAAACATAAAGAAGGAGCAGAGTCCTCTGCTATGGATTTTAGGATTTTTTAAAGAATATTCCTATGACATACCGCAATTGGTAGAATATAATGAAGATATAATGGATGAGAAAATAGACGGACTTACTTTCTTTAAAAAGGAGAATATCAGGGCGCCCAGCGATGCTTATCTCACCTATTCATCCGAAGGAAAATGCTATCTCATTGTGGATAGCAGCCCGGGAACGGATATAATACGGAAGAAGGCGGCGCAGGCGATCAAAGAAGCGATAGGCAGCATGGAGCTGTCGGTAAATCTCGATGAAAAGGATTGCTACCGATATGCAAAAGTGAATGCCGATGATGCGGTGTTAAATGAACTGGCGGATCAGGCCAATAAATACATTTCATCCAAGATTGTCTATAACTGGAATGGAAGCGATGTAGTGGTGGACGCAGATGTAATAAGCGGCTGGGTTGTCATAACGAAGGATTCGGCAGCGTTGGATGAAGAGAAAATAAGGGGATTTGTGGCGGAGCAGGCTAAGCTGTATGATACCTACGGGAAAAACCGCATATTCCATACCACCGACGGCAGAGAAATCGAATTGAAAAGCGGTGCCTATGGCTGGAAGACAAACAAGGAGACCGAGATAGAGGCACTGACTGCAGCTATAAAAAACGGAGAAACTCAGATTAGGGAGCCTGCATACATTTACACGGCAGCAGCCCAGGGACAACAGGACATTGGAAACAGCTATGTGGAGATTGATTTGAGCAACCAGCACCTATATTTATATGTAGAAGGTGTTATTACCTTAGAAAGCGATTTCGTTTCAGGAAACGCGTCCAGGGGCTGGAACACGCCGGCGGGAGTATTTGGTCTGACCTATAAGGCTAAGAATGCTGTGCTTCGGGGAGAAGGTTATGAGACACCTGTGAACTATTGGATGCCTTTTAACGGAAATATCGGAATGCATGACGCCACATGGCGCGGCTCTTTCGGCGGACAGATATATGAGACCAACGGTTCTCATGGCTGTATTAATCTTCCATTGGAAAATGCAAAAATAATTTACGAATATATATATACCGGATTCCCCGTTGTGTGTTATTATTAATTAGTAATTCGGTAAAAAAGCTTGTAAAATCAAGAAAGCTGGGATTGAATACGAGATGAAAGATACAGTGAAAAAGAGTGAAAAGAAGAGAGAGAGGCTGATAGAAGCTTTCCATAGGCAAAAGGAATTGAACATCCTGCTGAAGGAGCATGGAGGGGATATCCTGGATTCCGATAACTTCAAGAAGACAAACGAGCATATCCAGCACGGAAATATGACTGTAAATAATCATTGCATCAATGTTGCCAAATACAGTTTAGCCATCAGCAGAAAGCTAAGGATCAACTGCAGCCAAAGAGAGCTGGTGCGGGGAGCGCTGCTTCACGATTATTTTCTTTACGACTGGCATGACAAGCAACGGGAGAACAGAAAGCGGCTGCACGGCTTTTACCACCCGGGGATAGCGCTTAGGAACGCTTCCAGAGAATATAAGCTTACCCCCAGAGAAAGGGACATCATCAAGAAGCATATGTGGCCCCTTACAGTAGTTCCGCCGCAGTGCCGCGAGGCGTGGATAGTAACTACCGCAGATAAATACTGCTCCCTTTTGGAGACGATACGTCTGCACCGGGGAGACGGGAAGCGGTATTTTGCCAGAAGAGAGCCAAAGCTGGGTATTAAAGTGAAAGTGCAGTATGAATGAGTAAGGAACACTCATAATGAACAAGAAGCACTCAAAAGGGTAAAAGATTGAGCGATTTATTTGAGCAACTGGAAAAATACGCAGATTCCGACTACTATCCGTTTCATATGCCTGGGCATAAGAGAAACGCTGCGGGTAAGTGTGGCAGCGCTTTGGAGGCGGCATACGGAATCGATATTACAGAAATAGACGGATTCGACAACCTGCATCAGGCGCAGGGAATTTTGAGAAAGGCACAGCAGGATGCGGCGAAGCTTTATGGCGCAGAGGAGACCTTCTTCCTTGTAAACGGAAGCACCTGCGGGATACTCAGTGCGATTTTCGCGGTGACACAAAGGGGAGACCGGCTTTTAGCGGCGAGGAACTGCCATAGGTCGGTATATTATGCTGTTTATTTGCAGGAACTTCAGGTATCCTATTTATATCCCGACGTAGTAAAGGAGTATGGTATCGCGGATGCGGTAACTCCCGAGGGCGTGGAATGGCTCTTGAAGGAACAGCCCGATATAGCGGCGGTAATCATTACTTCTCCTACCTATGAAGGAGTGATATCCGATATCGGGAAAATTGCCGATATAACACATAGATATGGAAAGCCCCTCATTGTGGACGAGGCCCACGGAGCGCATTTCGGTTTTCATGAAGCCTTTCCGGAGAATGCGGTGAGGCAGGGCGCGGATATAGTGATACACAGCGTTCATAAGACACTGCCCGCTATGACACAGACATCTCTTTTGCATGTGAGCGGAAAACTGGTGGACAGAGAACGCCTTAAGAGGTACCTCAAGGTCTTCCAGACCAGCAGTCCCTCATATGTCCTTATGGCTTCCATCGATTCCTGTATGAACCTGATGAAAAGGGAGGGGCGGCAGCTTTTGGAGCAGCTGTTGAATCACAGGAACAGCTTCGCAAAAGAAGTTGCAGAATGCAGATACCTGGAGATTATGGACAGGCAGGCAGCTTCCGGCTGTTGTATGCTGGCCATGGATCCCATAAAAGTAGTGATTTCCATAAAGAACGGGGAATTAACGGGGCAGCAGCTCTATGATATCCTAAGAGAGAGATACCACCTCCAGCTTGAAATGGCGGCAGGAAGCTATGTGGTGGCAATGCTTTCCCCGATGGATGGGCCGGATGGCTTGGAACGGCTTGCCAGGGCTTTACTGGAAATTGATGGTGGAATAACAGCGACCGCAATGGACGAGCAGGAGGAAAGTACTTTGATGCCTCTCAAAACAATGATGTCTATTGCAAAAGCGATTGCGTTATCCGACGAAAAAGGGTATGATTATATACCGGTTCGGGAAGCGCAGGGCAGGACGTCCGCCGAATTTATTAACTTATATCCCCCGGGAATTCCGATTACGGTACCCGGAGAAAAAATAGACGGCAGTACGGTGAAAGCAATCGATTTCTATCTTCGCACAGGATTGTATGTACAAGGTGTGCAGGACGGAATGCTTAAGGTACTGGGAAGTGTTAACGAATCAAAGAAAAATGTTAAATAAAAAGGAGATAAATGTAACATGAGAAAAACTAAAATAATTTGCACGATAGGACCTTCCAGCGAGAGCGAAGAAAAATTGAGAGAGTTGATGTTAGCAGGCATGAACGTTGCCCGTTTTAACTTTTCCCATGGAACACATAAGCAGCATAAAGAGAAATTAGCCAGAGTAATAAGGTTGAGCGAGGAGCTGAAGCTTCCTGTAGCCACACTTTTGGATACGAAAGGACCGGAAATCCGTCTCTGCGATTTTAAGGACGGCAGAACGGAACTGGTGACCGGGCAGTTCTTTGCCTTGACTACTGAGGATGTATTAGGAGATTCCAAGAGAGCCTCCATTACATACAAGAACTTGAAAAATGACATTTCTGTCGGAATGTCTATCTTAATCGACGACGGTCTGATTGAAATGACAGTAACCGATATTAAGGGGGAGGATATAATCTGTACCGTAGTAAATGGTGGTCCGGTATCCAACCATAAGGGCGTCAATGTGCCCAACGCTATTTTATCCATGCCTTATATAAGCGATACCGACAGGGCTGATATTATTTTCGGCTGTGAAGTAGGCTATGATTTTATTGCGGCTTCCTTTGTCAGGACAAAAGAAGACGTTTTGGAAATAAGAAAGATTTTGGACGAGCACCACAGCACGATGAAGGTTATTTCCAAAATCGAAAATATGCAGGGAATCCAGAACCTGGAAGAGATACTTTCCGTGTCCGACGGAATTATGGTAGCCAGAGGCGACATGGGTGTTGAGGTACCTCTCGAAGAGGTCCCTGTATTGCAGAAGCAGATGATCAAAATGGCTGTGGCGCAGGGTAAGCACGTAATTACAGCGACGCAGATGTTAGAATCCATGATAAAGAATCCAAGACCGACCCGTGCGGAGACCACAGATATCGCCAACGCTATTTATGACGGAACTACGGCAATCATGCTTTCCGGGGAAACTGCTGCAGGCTTATACCCGGTAGAAGCGGTAAAGACCATGGCGAAAATCGCAGAACGTACGGAAAACGACATCGATTACGATTCCCGCATGAAGAGAAACAGGTGCGAGGATCCTGATATCACCACAGCAATTTCCCACGCGACATGCACCACGGCTTCCGATTTGAACGCATCGGCTATTATCACGGTAACGATGTCAGGTTTTACGGCAGGAATGATTTCCAGATATAAACCGACATGCCCGGTTATCGCATGCGCGGTAAATCCGAGAGTGTGCAGACAGCTCAATTTATCATGGGGTGTAGTTCCCGTATTGATTCAAAAGGAAGAAAAAGCGGACGACTTGTTCGAAGAAGCTACCCATGCAGTAGAAAGAGCAGGCTATGTAAAGAGGGGAGACATTGTCGTGCTGACTGCAGGAGTGCCGCTGGGCATTTCGGGCAGGACAAATATGATTCGCGTTATCGAGGTATAAAATTTCAATGGGTAAATTTATCTGTTTTATGGGGAAAAGTTCCACGGGGAAGGATACCATTTTTCAAAAGCTTCTGGAGGATAAGGAACTGGGCCTTAAAACCCTTGTTCCTTATACCACCAGACCTATTCGCGGAGGAGAAGTAAACGGTGTGGAATACTTTTTCACCGATGAGGAGGGCTATCGTAAGCTATTGGGAAGCGGGAAGATCATAGAGGAGAGAACCTATGATACGTATTATGGTCCATGGCGTTATTTTACAGTGGATGACGGAAACATTGACCTGAAACATCAAAGCTATGCGGTAATAGGAACCCTGGAGGCTTATAACAAGCTATGTGAGTTTTTCGGGAAGGACAATATCGTACCGGTGCTCATAGAGGTGGATGATGGCATCAGGCTTACGAGAGCGCTGGAGCGGGAGAAAAAGCAGGAAAATCCCGGTTATGAAGAGCTGTGCCGCAGGTATCTTGCGGACTGTGAGGATTTCGGCGAAGAGAAGATAAAGGAAGCGGATATAGGCAGGCGCTTCTATAACGATGATTTGGAATACTGTTTAAAAGAGATTAAAGAGTACATAATGGAAATGTTATAGGCAAAAGCTTGCAGAAGGAGGCAGATATGGATATAAAGGTAAATCAGGTTACGAATCCGATTCCGGCAGAACCGGTGGAAAAGCAGCAGCCTGCAGACGGTACATTTAAGTTTACTCTTATCAGCCATATCGAAGAGAAGGAACTGCAGGCAAGACTTACCTCTCTCATGGAGGAAATTACCATGCAGGGCGATAAGCTTTCCAAGCGCCGCGATGTAAAGGATATGAAGAAGTACCGCGGTTTGATCAAAGAGTTCATGAACGAGGTGGTCAGCCATTCCCATTCTTTTACAAGAGAGAACTTCCTGGACAAGCGGGGACGGCATCGGGTATATGGTATCATACGTTTGATCGATGAGAAGCTGGATGAGTTGGCGCAGGAGCTTGTAAAAGAAGAAAAGGACAATCTGAGTATCTTGAATAAAATCGGAGAAATCAGGGGATTGCTTCTGGATATATTTACTTGATGCAGTATTGCTGAAAAAAGCTATAATGGAAATAGACATTGTGATAAAGCGGGAGGTTCGGAATGGCGAGATTTACGGATATTATCGGGCAGGAACAGCTAAAGGAGCATTTACAGAATGCTCTTAAATTAAATAAAGTATCCCATGCATATATGATCAATGGGGAAAGAAGCTCAGGAAAGGAATTTATTGCCAAAATATTCGCGTCGGCTTTGCAGTGTGAAAAAGTACAGCTTCAGGATGAAGATATTCCTTCAGGGAATGTGGATTCTTGCGGCGAGTGCCGTTCCTGCAAGCAGATGGCTACGGGAAATCAGCCGGATGTCATCTATGTGACGCATGAGAAGCCCGGAACGATAGGTGTGGAGGACATCCGCGGACAAATTAACGGAAGTGTTGCGATTAAGCCCTATAGCAGCCCCCGCAAAGTATATATCATAAACGAAGCCGAGAAGATGACGGTTCAGGCGCAGAATGCCTTGTTAAAGACATTGGAGGAACCGCCTGAGTATACGGTAATTCTTATTTTGACAACAAATATGGAATCGCTGCTTTCTACGATTCTGAGCCGGTGTGTAGTGTTGAATATGAAGCCGGTAAAGGATATGCAGGTTAAGCGCTTTTTGATGGAGACGATGCAGATACCGGATTATAAGGCGGATATTTGCGTGGCTTTCGCCAGAGGAAATATCGGAAAGGCAAAGCTGTTAGCTTCCAGCGAAGACTTCGAGCACGTAAAGGAAGAAGCGATTACACTTTTAAAATATATTAATGATATGGAAATAAACGAAATTGTCGCGGCGATTAAAAAAATCGGCGAATATAAGCTGGACGTGAATGATTATATGGACATTTTGGCTATCTGGTACAGAGATGTCCTCATGTTCAAGGCGACAAACGATGCAAATCACTTGATTTTCAGAGAGGAAATACAGTATATTAGAAAGGTAGCGGACAGAAGCACTTATGAAGGAATCGAGCTGGTAATAAGCGCGCTTGAAAAAGCGAAGAACCGCTTGAATGCAAATGTAAACTTCGATTTGACCATGGAGCTTTTGTTCCTGACGGTCAAGGAGAATTCCTGATATTAATGAGTAAAGGGCACTCATAGGAGTGAAAGCCACTCAAATGGGTAAAGAACGCTCATAGGAAAAGGAGGATAGTTATTAAATGGTAAAAGTAATAGGTGTACGTTTTAGGACGGCAGGAAAGATTTATTTTTTTGATCCCGGTCGTTTGAGTATAAAAAGAGGCGAACATGTTATCGTGGAAACAGCCAGGGGCATCGAATACGGAACGGTAGTAGGAGAGCCCAGAGAGGTAGAAGAGGAGAAGGTAATTCAGCCCTTGAAGCCGGTGCTGCGCGTTGCCACGGCAAAAGACGGAGAGCAGGAAGCAGCGAATAAGCTCAAGGAAAAAGAGGCCTTTAAGATATGCCTGGAGAAGATAAGAAAGCATGAACTGGATATGAAGCTCATCGATGCAGAATATACCTTCGATAACAACAAGGTACTGTTCTATTTTACAGCGGACGGACGCATCGATTTCCGAGAGCTGGTGAAGGATCTGGCGGCGGTGTTCAAGACGAGAATCGAGCTGCGGCAGATCGGTGTCAGAGATGAGACGAAAATCGTGGGAGGTGTGGGCATATGCGGGCGTGCGCTTTGCTGCCATTCCTATTTGTCCGAGTTCGTGCCGGTATCTATCAAGATGGCGAAGGAGCAGAACCTTTCCCTGAATCCTACTAAAATATCAGGTGTTTGCGGACGCCTGATGTGCTGCTTGAAAAATGAGGAAGAGACTTATGAGGATTTGAACCGCAAACTTCCTAATGTAGGCGATTATGTGACCACTGAGGATGGTTACAAGGGTGAGGTACAGAGCGTAAATGTCTTAAGGCAGCTTGTGAAGGTAATTATAGAGAAAGACGATGAGAAAGAAATTCAGGAATATAAAGTGAATCAGCTCAAGTTCAAGAAGAAGCATAAGAATACGAAGGTGGAAGTAAGCGACGAGCAGCTTAGAGAATTGGAGAAATTGGAAAAGCAGGAAGGGAAATCTAAACTGGATGACAATTAATCTGAAAGAGAAGGAACGGCTGGATGAACTGCAAAGAAACGGCTATAGAATCATTCAGAACCCCGAAAAGTTCTGTTTTGGGATGGACGCTGTTCTTTTATCCGGCTTCGCCCGGGCAGGGGAAGGGGATAAGGTTCTCGACCTGGGTACAGGGACCGGGATTATACCTATACTCATGGAGGCGAAGACGAAGGCGGCCCATTTAACGGGACTGGAAATTCAGGAAGAAAGCGCCGATATGGCGATGCGAAGCGTGGCGCTTAATAATCTTCAGGATAAGATTGCCATCGTGCAGGGAGATTTGAGAGAGGCAGGGACGTTATTCGGCGCTGCTTCTTTTGATGTTATTACATGCAATCCTCCGTACATGACATCTAATCATGGATTGCAGAATCTTAAGGCGCCCAAGGCGATTGCCCGCCATGAAATATTGTGCACGTTAGAAGATGTGGTGTCGCAGGCAGCAGGGCTCCTTAAGCCCGGCGGGAATTTTTTCATGGTGCACAGACCCTTTCGGCTTGCGGAAATTATGGTACTCCTTCATGAATATAAGCTGGAGCCGAAGCGTATGCAGCTTGTATACCCATATGTGGATAAGGAGCCAAATATGGTGCTCATAGAAGCGAACCGGGGTGGAAAGCCGAGGATTACGGTGGAGAAGCCTTTAATTGTATACAAGGAACCGGGAGTTTATATGCCGGAAATATATGATATTTACGGTTATTAGGAGGTAATGTGAAAAAGAAATTTTTCACGGCATAATTTATTATGCTTGCAAATATTGTGCCTAATATGTGCTCGCACATATGGCCCAAAGTTTGCAGGTTATGAGAAAGGCATGGCTATTAATATGGCGGGAATATTATATTTGTGTGCGACGCCGATCGGAAATCTGGACGATATGACGCTTCGGGTAATCGATACCCTTAAGAGCGTGGACCTGATTGCGGCGGAGGATACGAGAAACAGCATTAAGCTGTTAAATCATTTCGATATAAAGACGCCGATGACCAGTTATCATGAATATAACCGGGTGGAAAAGGCACATTATCTTATCGGGCAGATGCAGGGTGGAAAAGCGGTAGCTCTTATTACTGACGCAGGGACGCCTGCGATTTCCGATCCGGGTGAAACCCTGGTAGCGCTCTGTCAGGAAGCGGGAATCGTTGTTACATCTCTTCCGGGAGCGGCAGCATGTATTACGGCGCTTACTCTATCGGGTTTAAGCACAAGGCGGTTTTGTTTCGAGGGCTTTCTGCCCGACAACAAAAAGGAGAAAAAAGCCGTACTGGAGGAGCTGTCAGGAGAGAGCAGGACGATGATTATTTATGAAGCACCCCACCATTTAAGAAAGACGCTGGAAGAGCTTTATGAAGCGTTGGGTGAGCGTAAAATCACCATATGCAGGGAACTCACGAAGAAATTCGAGACTATATTACCTACGACCATCGAAAAGGCGCTTGCTTTTTATGAGGAGAATGAACCCCGGGGTGAATATGTGCTGGTCATTCAGGGAAAAAGTCTGGAGGAAAAGAAAGAAGAGGCCGCTCTTTCCTGGAAGGAAATGCCTATAGAAGAACATATGAGATATTACGAAGAGCAGGGAATAGAGAGAAAGGAAGCTATGAAGCTTGCGGCGAAGGACAGGGGAATCGGAAAGCGTGATGTATACCATATGCTTTTAGAAAAAACAGAATAGGGATTCGGCTGTTACTGTTCACACAGTAGCTTAACACTTGCTGTTAAGCTACGTAAGAATGTGATGCAAGAGATGATTTCTGCTTCGCGTAGCGAATCTACATGCAAAAGGTTTGCATTGCAGAACATCATGCGTTACTGTGAACGGAGTGAACAGTAACTTCGGCTTATAAACTGGAAACAGATACGGCAGGAGCAGGAGGGAACGCTATGGGAATATTGGATAGTGTCAGTACGGGAATGAAGGGCTTCGACAAGGCGATAGATATGCTTCGTCTGGGAGATAACGTAGTATGGCAGGTGGATTCTATCGAGGATTACTGTTATGTAGTTGCGCCCTATATCGAACAGGCGAGAAAGGATAACCGTAATATTATCTATTTCCGTTTTGGAACGCATAGCCAGGTGGTGGAGGATCTGACCGGTATCAAGGTCTATGAGCCCAATCCAGCCATGGGATTTGAAGGCTTTGCTACTATGATTCACCGTATTATCGGGGAAGAGGGAGTGAAAGCCTTTTATGTTTTTGACTGTCTGACGGAACTGTTAGCTTTCTGGTATTCCGATTTGATGACGGGCAACTTTTTCAGGGTAACCTGCCCTTATCTGTATGAGCTGGATACTATCGCTTACTTTGCCATTAAGCGAAATGTGCATACCTATGATACGATTGCGACCATTCGTGAAACAACGCAGCTTCTGTTAGATGTTTATAAGATAAACGATCGATTTTATATTCATCCGCTGAAGGTATGGCAGAGGTATTCTCCCACTATGTTTTTTCCCCATTACATCGACGGCGACGAGGTGGAGCCGATTACCGCCAGCACAGAGGCTGCGGAGCTGTTTTCAAACTTCAACTGGACGGAGGAACGGCTGGATTACTGGCACGTGACCATTAATAAGGCAAGAGAGGCGCTGGAAGGAGAAGAGAAGGAAAAAGAAGAGATGAAGGGGCTTCTCATTGACCTGCTCATCGGAAAGGAATCCCGCATGCGGGATATGTGCATGAGCTTTTTTAAGTTGTCCGATATTGTCAAGATCGCCGGGAGGGAAATCGGTACGGGATTTATCGGAGGAAAAAGTGTAGGCATGCTTTTAGCGAGGAGGATCATTACGAGGCGTGACGAAGATAAGGCATATTTTAAGCCTCTTCTGGAATCCCATGATTCGTTTTACCTCGGCTCGGATATCTATTATACTTACATAGTGGAAAATGGATGGTGGCAGCTTCGGACGAAACAGAAAACCGAGGAAGGGTATTTCGCATATGCGCCGGAGCTTAAAGAAAAACTGCGCGGGGGAAAGTTTCCAAGAATTGTAAGGGATGAATTCATGCAAATGCTGGAATATTATGGACAGTCTCCTATTATCGTACGTTCCAGCTCGTTGTTAGAGGATAACTTCGGCAATGCCTTTGCTGGAAAATATGAGAGTGTGTTCTGTGTAAATCAGGGAGATCCTGAGAAGCGTCTGAACGATTTTATGGATGCGGTAAGGGTGGTTTACGCCAGTACCATGAATGAGGATGCTCTGCATTATAGAAAAAACAGAGGGCTGGCAGACAGAGACGAGCAGATGGCGATTCTGGTGCAAAGGGTTTCGGGAGACTATTATGGAGACTATTTCTTTCCTCATATAGCGGGGGTGGGTAACTCCTCAAATCTATATGTATGGGATAAAGAGGTGGACATGGAAGCGGGGATGCTTCGCCTTGTATTCGGCCTTGGAACCCGGGCAGTGGACAGGGTAATCGGGGATTATGTGAAGATTGTAACTTTGGATGACCCTATGAGGCTGCCGCTCATAGGCTATGGGGAAGCTCAGAAGTATTCTCAGCACAATATGGATGTGCTGAACCTGAAGGAAAATATACAGGAATCCATAAGCGTGAATAAGGTTATAAGCTCCGATATTAAGGCGGATAAAAATCTGTTTTGGGTACGGGACTTCGAGACGGAGAGAAGGCTTAGCGAAATAGGAAGAGATGTTTCCGGCGTTCCTCCCATCCTGAATTTCAGAAAATTATTGAAGGAAACTGAATTTCCGGAGATAATGAAACGAATGCTTGCGCTTCTGGCTGATAAGTACAATTATCCGGTAGATATAGAGTTTACGGCAAATTACAACAGAGAAGGGGAATTGCACATCAACCTTTTGCAGTGCCGGCCGCTTCAGACGCGGGGACTGGGAAAGACAGTAGATATACCGGAGGAGGTGGATGAGAAAAAGTGTTTGTTCTACTCTCATGGTAATTTCATGGGTGGTAATGTGAGACTTCCCATCGATTACATTGTCTATGTAAGCGTAAAGGAATATTTAGAGCTGAAGGAGCAGGACAAATATGATATCGCAAGGCAGGTCGGGTTGCTTAATCGGGCTCTTAAGGGGAAGAATGCCATGCTGATGGGGCCGGGAAGATGGGGAACGACAACGCCCTCTCTGGGAGTGCCGGTGCATTTTACGGAGCTTATGAATATGTCGGCAGTCTGTGAAATAGCCTACAGTGAAAAAGGAATTATGCCCGAATTATCTTACGGGAGCCATTTCTTCCAGGATTTGGTGGAATCGGGAGTCTTCTATGCGGCTCTTTTCGACGGCAGGAAAAATGTCGTTCTGAATGAGAAGAAAGTATTAGAAGCCGAGAATATCGCCTGCGAGATAATCGGAGAAGGATGTGCTGTGAATGCCGATGTGATTCATGTAGTAAAGACTGAGGGAATGGAGCTGTATTCAGATATTGTGAGCCAGAGGGTTCTTTGTTCGGAGTAGTGTGCCGGTAAAATGTTATGAGACGGACTAAAAAAACCAGTTGACAAATTGATATGGAGACAATATACTTTGAATATCAAACTAATTTTAAAAAGATAAGTATTATAAAAGGAGATATTAAAATGTTAGAAAGAGTAAAAGAAATTATCCAGGAACAATTGAGCTTAGACGGTGTTGAAATTACGGAAGAATCCTCCTTTAAAGATGATTTGGGAGCGGATTCCCTCGATTTATTCGAATTGGTTATGGCTTTTGAAGAAGAATACGGTATCGAGATTCCCTCCGAGGATCTGGAGCAGATTACGACGGTTGGAGCTGTAATAGAATATATGAAAAACAAAGGCGTAGAAGCATAAGATGGAGACGAGAATAACCAAATTACTGGGAATCGAATATCCGATCATACAAGGCGGCATGGCGTGGGTCGCAGAGTATCACCTTGCAGCGGCGGTATCCGAGGCCGGAGGTCTGGGACTGATAGGAGCGGCCAGCGCCCCTGCGGATATTGTGAGACAGCAGATTCGCGAGGCGAAGAAGCTGACAGCTAAACCGGTGGGTGTGAATATTATGCTGCTGAATCCAAATGCAGAAGAAGTGGCAAGGCTCATCGTGGAAGAAGACGTGAAGGTAGTGACCACAGGGGCCGGTAATCCGGGCAAGTTCATGGAACTATGGAAAAATGCAGGCGTGAAAGTGATTCCTGTAGTTGCCAGCGTGGCCATGGCTAAAATGATGGAGCGCGCAGGTGCGGATGCGGTGGTTGCAGAAGGAACCGAAGCGGGAGGCCATATAGGCGAGGCCACCACTATGTCTTTACTTCCTCAGGTAGCGGACGCCGTAAATATCCCGGTGGTAGGAGCGGGCGGAATTGCCGACGGAAGAGGTTTCGCAGCAGCAGTAATGCTGGGAGCGGAAGCTGTGCAAATGGGTACGGTATTCGCAACCGCGAAGGAATCTATCGTACATGACAGCTTTAAGCAGAAAATCTTTGCTGCCAAGGATATCGATTCGGAGGTGACAGGAAGGAGCACAGGTCATCCGGTGCGTTCCCTCAGAAATAAAATGACGAGGGAATACCTGAAGCTGGAAGAAGAAGGCGCTTCCTTCGAGGAACTGGAATATCTGACACTGGGTTCCCTGAGAAAGGCCGTGGTAGACGGCGATGTAGTAAACGGAACAATTATGGCAGGACAGATAGCCGGTCTGATAAAAGAAGAAAAGAGCTGCAGTGAAATCATTCGTGAAATCATGTCGCAGGCAGAAAAGTTATTGAAGTTGTAAGGTATGAGGTCCGTATGGGCAGACGTTACTATTCACTCCGTTCTCAGTAACACATGATTTCTGCAATGCAAAAATTTTGCGTTTTAATTCGCTCTGCGAAGCAGAAATCATCTCCTGAATAACGTTCTTACGCAGCTTAACAGCAAGTGTTAAGCTGCTGAGTGAACAGTACGGGTGAATTTCTTTTTTTTAATATAATATTTTGATATTCAAAGTAAAATGATGAATGGAGAGGCAAGATTGTATTATGGGTAAAACAGCATTTATTTTTCCCGGTCAGGGAGCACAATATGTTGGGATGGGAAAGGACTTTTACGAAAGATTTACGGTGAGCAGAGAAATGTTCGAACTGGCAGAAAAAGCGGCAGGCTTGGATGTGGTTTCCCTTTGCTTCGAAGAAAATGAAAGAATACATATCACGGAGTATACACAGATAGCGATGCTTGCGACGGAGGTCGCTATTTTAAAAGCGATAGAGGAAAAAGGATATAAGCCTGATGTGACGGCAGGTTTAAGTCTGGGAGAATACGGTGCGCTCGCAGCGGCAGGCGTCATGAGCCCGGAGGATATATTCAGGATAGTGAGAAAAAGAGGCATTTACATGCAGGAGGCCGTGCCCCAGGGGGGAGCCATGACGGCAGTACTCGGCCTTCCGGCAGATATAATAGAAAAGATATGTGAAAAGATAGAAGGTTCTGTAAGCATAGCCAATTATAATTGTCCGGGACAAATCGTAATTACAGGAGAGGCACAGGCAGTAGAAAAAGCAGCTTCGCAGTTGCTGGACGAAGGAGCGAAAAGATGTATTCCTCTGAATGTCAGCGGGCCTTTCCATTCTCCTCTTCTTGCAGGAGCCGGAGAAAAGCTGGGCGAGGAGCTGCAAAGTGCCGAAGTGAACGATATAGGGGTTCCTTATCTTTCCAACGTAACGGGAGATTACGTAACGGATAAGGAGCAGGTGAAGCAGCTCTTAGTCCGCCAGGTATCTTCGTCAGTGAAATGGCAGCAGAGCGTGGAGCGCATGTTGGAGGACGGAGTCGATACATTTGTAGAAATCGGGCCGGGCAAAACGCTTAGCGGATTCATACGGAAAATTAACAAGGACGTAAAAGCAATTAATATTGAAAAAGTAGAAGATTTGGAGAAGCTTGAACAGATATAGCCTCCGATAGAAGAACGCAACTATGAAGGTACAAAGAAGGTACAAAACGGTTACAAATAAAGGTAAAGGAGTATGAAAATGTTAGAGGGAAAAGTAGCTCTTATAACCGGTGCCAGCCGGGGAATCGGCCGTGAAATCGCACTTACGCTGGCAGGTTATGGAGCAGATATCATTGTAAACTATAACGGCAGCGCAGACAAAGCGAACGAGGTGGTAAGGGAAATTGAGGCTATGGGAAGAAGAGCAGTGTCGGTGCAATGCTCTGTTTCCGAGTATGAAGCTTGCGGAAGAATGATAACGGATATGCTGGAGGCGTTCGGGCATATCGATATTCTTGTAAACAACGCAGGAATTACAAAAGATAACCTTATGATCAAGATGACCGAAGCGGATTTTGACGGAGTAATAGATACTAACCTGAAAGGGACCTTTAACACGATAAAGCATATGTATCGGGCATTTATTAAGCAAAGGAGCGGAAGGATCATAAATCTGTCCTCCGTATCCGGAGTGCTGGGCAATCCCGGTCAGGCGAATTATGCGGCCTCCAAAGCCGGAGTGATAGGGCTTACCAAGAGCATGGCGAAGGAGCTTGCAAGCAGAAATATTACGGTGAACGCGGTCGCTCCCGGATATATCGATACGGATATGACACAGGCTATGAGCGAAGCAGCAAGGGAAGCGGTTATCGCACAAATACCGCTTAAGCGCGCCGGGCAGCCGAAGGACATTGCGGAAATGGTGGCATTTTTGGCCAGCGACAAGGCCGGGTATATTACGGGTCAGGTAATTTCGGTAGATGGTGGTATGGCCTAGGCGGCAGAGATGCTATAAACAGAAAATTTGCTAATAATGAAGGAGCATGAGTATAAAGATGAGCAGGAGAGTAGTTGTTACCGGTTTAGGAGCTATTACGCCCATAGGGCTTAGTGTGGATGAATTTTGGACCAGTGTGAAAGCAGGAAAAGTAGGATTTGATAAAATTACAAAGTTCGATACTTCCGAGTACAAGTGTAAGCTGGCGGCGGAGGTAAAGGGCTTTGAGGCGAAGGATTTCATGGATGTCAAGGCGGGCAAGAGAATGGAGCTGTTCAGTCAGTATGCGGTAGCGGCTACCAAAGAGGCGCTTGAGGATGCCGGAATCGATATGGAAAAGGAAGACGGATTCAGAGTAGGAGTTTCTATGGGTTCAGGTATCGGTTCCCTGCAAGCCATGGAAAGGGAACATACCAAACTTTTGGAAAAAGGGCCCGGGCGCGTCAATCCTTTGCTTGTACCCCTTATGATATGCAATATGGCTGCGGGCAATGTGTCCATTCAGTTCGGACTGAAGGGAAAAAATATTAATGTTGTTACAGCATGTGCGACAGGAACCAATTCCATCGGAGAAGCATTCCGCTCCATTCAGTACGGAGAGGCGGATGTAATGGTAGCCGGAGGAACGGAAAGCAGTATTACACCGGTAGGTGTTGCCGGGTTTACAGCGCTGACAGCACTCACTTCTTCGGAAGATAAAAACAGATGCTCCATTCCTTTCGATAAGGAAAGAAGCGGGTTCGTCATGGGAGAAGGCTCGGCAGCGGTAATCTTAGAAGAATTAGAGCATGCAAAAAAGAGAGGCGCTAAGATTTATGCAGAGGTCATAGGCTATGGCTGTACGGCGGACGCTTATCACATTACCTCTCCGGCAGAGGATGGGGAAGGTGCGGCGAAGGCCATGGAATTTGCCATCGGGGATGCGGGAATCCGACCGGAGGACATTACGTATATCAACGCTCATGGAACGAGCACCCATCACAATGATTTATTCGAAACGAGAGCGATTAAGAAAGCTTTTGGAGATCATGCCCGGAATATAAAAATCAATTCAACGAAATCTATGGTAGGTCATTTGCTAGGTGCAGCAGGAGCGCTTGAATTTGTGACTTGCGTAAAGGAATTGGAAGAAGGGTATATTCACCGCACAGTGGGCTATCAGATTCCGGATGAAGAGTGTGACTTGGATTATTGCAAGGAAGCGGTAGAAGAAGCATTTACTTACGCACTTTCAAATTCGCTGGGATTCGGCGGACACAATTCCACTATAATCGCAAAAAAATATGCGGAGTAAATGGAATCAGGGTGTTACTGTTCATACGTTGCTGAGAACGGAGTGAACAGTAACGATAAATGAGACAAAATAAATGAAGAGTGTGTAAAGAACACTCATTAGGAGATAGAGATGTCCGTTTTGACAACAAAGGAAATTATGGAAATCATCCCCCACAGACACCCGTTTCTGCTCGTGGATACCATAGAGGAGCTGGAACCGGGAGTAAGGGCGAAGGGGAAAAAATGCGTGACCTATAACGAGCCGTTTTTTGCGGGACATTTCCCGTCAGAGCCTGTTATGCCGGGAGTGCTTGTAGTGGAGGCGCTGGCGCAGGTAGGTGCCGTAGCTTTGCTCAGTCAGCCCGGCTTCAAAGGAAAGACCGCATATTTCGGAGCAATCAATTCTGCAAAATTCAAGAAGAAAATTGTGCCCGGAGACGTACTTTTGCTGGAAACAGAAATTATTAAAATAAAAGGCCCTATCGGCATAGGAAGCGCAAAGGCATATGTGGATGGAAAGCTGGCAGTGCAGGCGGAGCTTACTTTTGCCATAGGCAGCCTGGAGGAATCATGAGCGATAGTTTATTAAAACCCTTAAAAATCGGAGACCTGACAGCGAAGATTCCGGTGGTTCAGGGCGGAATGGGCGTAGGTATCAGTCTGTCCGGACTGGCGGGAGCAGTAGCGGCTCAGGGCGGTGTAGGCGTGATCTCCACCGCACAAATCGGTTACAAAAGCGAAAACTTTGGCAGAGACCCGATAGGGTGTAATCTCCGTGCTATAAAAGAGGAAATAGATAAAGCAAGAAAAATCGCCGGAAGCGGAATTATCGGCGTTAATATTATGGTGGCGACAAAACGATATGAGGAATACGTAAAGGCAGCAATAGCTGCAGGCGTGGACATTATCATATCGGGGGCAGGACTGCCAATGACTCTGCCGGAGCTTGTAGGAAAGGCCAAGACAAAGATTGCGCCTATCGTTTCAAGCCTTAAGTCGGCGCAGATTATCTTAAAATATTGGATGAAGAAGTATGACAGATTACCGGATATGGTCGTTATAGAAGGTCCTTTGGCCGGAGGACATCTCGGCTTTAAGGGGGAACAGCTCAGCCATATAGAGGAGCTGAATTATGACGAAGAAATCCGCAGGATCATCGGGCATGTAACAGAATGCGCAAGTGAGCATGGCAGAGAAATCCCGGTAGTGATTGCGGGAGGAATCTATACGAGAGAAGATGCGGAGCACGCCTTTTCGCTTGGAGCTTCCGGCGTTCAGTTAGCGACCCGATTTGTAACGACTTATGAATGCGACGCTTCTGAGGCATACAAACAGGCATACATAGATGCCGATGAGGAAGACATTATAATCGTAAAAAGTCCGGTAGGAATGCCGGCACGTGCCATCGCCAACGAATTTACAGGAAGAACTGCAGAAGGAAGAATACCTCCAAGGAAGTGCTTCGATTGTATCATAACCTGCAATCCGGCAGAAACGCCGTATTGCATCACGCAGGCTCTCATAAATGCAGTAAATGGAAATGTAAAGGACGGACTTCTTTTCTGTGGGTCGAATGCCTGCAGGGCCAAGAAGCTGGAACATGTAAAGGATATTATGAAAGAATTTGAAATAGACGGAGAATAGTGTTAGAAAGGCAAGGTTATTAGTATGATGAGAATAATAGGGACGGGAAGCTGTCTCCCCTCCAATGTGGTAACCAACGATGATTTATCAAAAATTATGGATACCTCCGATGAATGGATTTCCAGCCGCACGGGTATAAAAGAGAGAAGGCTGGCAAAGGAAGAGACCACAGCTTCCATGGCTGCGGAAGCTTCGCAGAGAGCGCTTGAAAATGCAGGAATCGGTGTAGGGGAAATCGATTTAATTATTGTAGGGACAATTACCGGCGACTATGTAACTCCATCTACCTCCTGTGAGGTGCAGGCAAAGCTTGGAGCAGAACGCGCAGTGGCTTTCGATATAAATGCTGCTTGCTCAGGCTTTATGTTTGCCCTTCATACTGCCTACGTTTATTTGCAGTCAGGAATTTATAAAACGGCGCTGGTAGTCGGGGCGGAGACGCTGTCCAAAATTATGGACTGGAACGATAGAAGCACCTGTGTCCTTTTTGGAGACGGAGCGGGAGCAGCCGTAGTGAGGGCATATACGGGGGAAGAGCCAGGAGAGCGTGGAATGAGAAGAAGCGGCGCCAGGGGTTTGCTTGCCTTCTCGCAGGGATCTGATGGAGAAAAGGGAAGTGTTCTTGCGTGCAGGGACCGTGTAAATAATAATCCATTGATTCATAATCCCTTTGAAATGGATTATGTCTCCATGGACGGTCAGGAAGTGTATAAGTTTGCGGTGAGTACTGTGCCTTCATCTATTATAAAGGTGCTTGAAATGTCACAGCTGAAAACGGAGGATATTAAATATTTTGTACTTCATCAGGCGAATATCCGAATCATTCAGTCCGTAGCAAAGCGTCTGAAAGTAAGCGAAGATAAGTTTCCTCTAAGTCTGGACCATTGCGGGAACATATCTGCGGCAAGTGTGCCCATTCTTCTGGATGAGATGAATCAGAAGGGAATGCTCAGCCCGGGAGACAAGATAGTTATGTCCGGCTTTGGCGCCGGGCTCACGTGGGGAACTGCCGTAATCGAATGGTAGGGAAAATTGTCAATTGCATTATTTTTCTTTAACAGATATACTGGGGATAATAGGAAATATTTTATCATGTATTTCAAGAAAAAGGAGAATAGCGCGATGAAAAATGTTTGTGTTGTTACAGGTGGCGGAAGCGGCATGGGACTGGCAACTGCTGAGATTATGGGAAAAGACCATTATATTGTGCTGGTAGGACGTACTCCCGGCAAGCTTGAGAATGCGCTTGCTAAGCTGCACAGTATAGGTGTGGAAGCAGAGAGTTTCCCCTGTGATGTAAGCAGCAGGGAATCCGTTCAGACTTTGGCGGAGCACGTGCAGTCATTAGGTCAGGTGAAGGCTGTGATCCATGCGGCGGGAATGTCTCCCCACATGGGCAGCGGAGAGATTATTTTCAATGTCAATGCCATGGGAACTATTTATATGAATGAAGAATTGGCTAAAATAATGCCGGCAGGAAGCTGCATTCTAAATGTTTCTTCCATGTCTGCGTATATGGTGCCTGCGGATAAGGTACCCTCGGAAGTATATAAATTGAGTCTAGGCGATTCTTCCCTTTTTCAGGAAAAAATGCTCGGCATCGTTTCCTCTGTTCCGGGAGAAATGAGCTCGAACATGGCTTATACGCTGTCGAAAAATTTCGTGGTATGGTATTCGGAAAAAGCGGCTTGTATTCATGGAAAAAACGGAATCCGCATACTCTCTGTTTCTCCCGGAACCTTTAAAACGCCTATGGGCGAGCTGGAAGGAGAACAGGCGGCATCCTTTGCGCTGGGAGGTGCGCTTGGACGGCTTGGAGAACCGGAAGAAATCGGTGAGCTGATGGCGTTTCTGGCAAGTGAAAAATGCAGTTATCTGACAGGCGTTGACATACTGTGCGATGGCGGTACCATTGCAGCTATGCGTTCCAGAAGCTAGTACCCGGCACCGATAATTAACGAGAATAATAAGTATCTTGACAAGAAGCCGCTGCAAATATTTTGCAGCGGCTTCTTATTCTATATATCGCCATGGATTTTTTTCATATAAACACTTGGTGACAATCCTGTGCTTTTTTTGAAAATCTGATTAAAATACGGCGGATTATTTCCGCAGCCGACAAGCTCTGCAATCTCCTGAATTTTTATAGGATTTTGTTCTGCCAGAAGCTCCTTGGCTTTCTTAACCTTTTCGTCGGTTAAATATTTAGAAAAGGTTTCCCCTGTTTCCTTAATAAATTTTTTACTTACATAATCCACGTTCATGTAAAGATAATTGTCGGCAATCCACTTTAAGGAAAGATCCGGATCAGATAAATGCTCCTGTACATAAGTCTGTATCTTGGCACTAATAGTACCGGCAGCAGTATAAGAATGATATTTATGATAAAGGTTTTCTAATAATTGTTTAAGAGAGCTTGTAATTTCCTCGCAATTGGAAGAAGACCCCACTTGAGTTAGAAATTCTGCGGCAAAAAGAGCGTGATAGGATATATTTTTAGAGGAAGATATAACGATAACGGAAGAAACCAGCTGCTTTAAAAAATTAATATCCGTTATGGTTTGCAAAACGCTGAGCAATGAATGGATAGCTTTTGCGGATTTCTCTCTGTCGTCTACATAAATTTGTGCAGTATAGTTTTGAACTTCTCGGATAATATTTTGATAATTGCTGATTCTCGTTAATGTTGTGCCATTGGTATATATAATTTGTTCATAAAGGCGTATATGATAAATAATCTTATTTAAAGCCAATTCAAAGTTGTCAAAAGAATTTCTCTGATATAGAATCCCGGTACTTTGATTAGAAAAATTGAGCTTAGACATAAATATATCCATTTCTTCATACGAAATACCAAACGAAGAAAAAAAGAGTACAAGAGTGTTATGCACATATAGATAATTAAAAGAAATACCGGGAGAATTATTTTCACGATAATGTTCAATTAAATCGATAAGATTTTGCATATTCTCTTCTATAAGATAATAGAAATAACAAACTTCATAGGGAGTGGTATAAAAATCCAGGTATTTACTGTAATCTTTATGGAAGGGAACATAACTGTCCTTAGATAAAGAATCTTGAGAAGTAAGGCCATCGTTGATTAAATTGATGAGCAGGTTTTGCCGGAATTGATTAAGGAGCGGTAAATTATCCTGCACATTTCTTCTGGTTGCGAGCTTATCATAGTAGTCATGTATCATATCTTTTAAACTGGATATGATCTGTTCCTCATTGCAGGGCTTAAGCAGATAATAGCGCACACCATACTGCATCGCCTTTTTCGCATATTCGAAATCGCTGTATCCGGTTAAAATGATAAATTGAGTATCTTTGTTGACTGCATAAATTTTCTGGATCAATTCCAATCCCGATAGGCCGGGCATTTTGATATCCGTGAGTACAATGTCCGGGTATTCGTCGAGAATCATATTATATGCTTCTATCCCGTCCTTAGCGGTTCCCATCAATGAAATACCCAGACTCTTCCAATCGATTAATTCGGAGATGGTTTCGCGTATTATCTTTTCGTCGTCTGCAATTAATAATTTTAACATGTAAGCGTACACTCCTATTTTTATATTTTATTTACCGGAATGGTTACTTGGGCGACGGCGGTATCCTCGTCCTTATTATATAGATTCAGCCCGTAGGAGGAGCCGTAGGTAAGCTGAATCCGCTGATGAATATTCAGAAGTCCGATTCCAAAGCCATGTGGGATTACCTCTTGTTTATTTAACTTTTCCAGAAGGTGTTCCTCGAATTGTGAACCGCTGTTTATGATGCTTATAAATACTGTTTCATCGTAAATATGTCCTTCTATTTCGATATGGCATACATCGATACTTTCTTCCATACCATAATTAATGGCGTTTTCTACCAGAGGCTGTAAAATAAGCAGCGGAATTTCGACTTGAAGAATGGAAGGATCCACATTTTCTATAAAGGATAAGCGGTCAGGGAAACGTATTTTCTGAATATTCATATAGCATTTTACGATATCTAAATCGTCAGAAACGGTATGCTGAGTATCCTTATTGCTAAGTGTAACCCGCAGCAAGGAACCGAGCGATTCGATCATGAGTGAAATTTCTTTTTCCCCGATTGCCTTTGCCCGCCAGTTTACTGATTCCAAAGTATTGTATAGAAAATGCGGATTGATTTGACTTTCCAAAGCCTTTATTTTAGCATCTTTTCTAAGAATTTCGTTTACATAGTTCTCTTGAATCAGAAGCTGAAGCTTGATGGCCATTTGATCGAATTGATTATGGAGCATTCCGACTTCATCCTTACGGTGATCATAATGCCCTCCTATATCGGGTAATTTCGATTCATCCTTTCCAAAAGCATCCATTTTCTGTATAAGAAGATAAAAATCTTTCATAATGGAGCGAATCAACATTCTGGAAAGAATCAAAGACATTATTACACAGAAAAGTATAACGCTCAAGGAAAGAAGCATGGACATATTGATGGTGTCCGAAATATAGTCATATGGAATTAAACAGATATAACTCCATGAAGGATTAGAAATAGTTCCGCGTACGCAAAAGTACTTGCTTTTTCCAATCTTAAGCACGTCGTAATTTTCAGAGAGAGAGGATTGAATCGATGTCACAGTAGAGGCATCTAAGGATTTGGAATGGAAGATTTCATGTGTTCCGTCATATATAATGTACTGGGCAAAGTCTGTATCTAATAACGACTGGGTCGAGGATTTGATCATTTTTTCCATATCGATGGAAACAACTAAAGTACCGATTGTTTCATATTTCAAGTTATTAATTTTTCTTGAATCCCTTCCGAGAAAAAGGCCATAGGTATTACAGTAATCGGTTACCCAGCAAGGATAGCCCGAATTTTGATTGGCTTTTTGAATAACTGTCTGATGAATATCGTCCGGCGTGGAAATACTTTTACTCTCATAGCTATAAGTAACAAAGCGGGGGTTATATAAATTAATATAACTGATATTATTTAATTTATATGTCTGATAGTAATCGCTGATCAAATATTTCAAAGTGTTCTTAATATTTCGTATCCCAATTTCAGAAGTTTCTTCATCCAATGCGATCAGATTTTTGCGTATATTTTGATTTGACAGAATAGAACTTGACATGGATTCTATATTGGATAATTTAAAAGAAATATCCTCGGCAGTATAATTTAGTGAGCCTTGCAATGATTCATACAATAAACGATTACTGGATTTCAGAACCATATCGATACTTATGAGTGAAGCAGCTACATTAATAAATAAGACTACTAAAATAATAAAAATAATTTTAGTATTAAGCGAAAAATAACTTAATTTATATTCCAAGTACTGTAATACCTTCCTCATAATCCCAACCCTTTCACCAGATATAATACGTTATAATATGCAGTATGGACAGATTATAATCTATCCCATTTCTTATTACAAGGTTATTTCCAAAGATGAAAAAACAGGTCGGAAATTTGAAAAACGACAACGGATAATTGGATAGGAAAAATAGGAGAATTCCATATAATAATACTTATAAAGCAAAGCTTACAACAAGGAGGAAAATGAAATGAAAAAGATGATGGCAATGCTCATGTGCATGACAATGTTCGCATCTATGTTAGCAGGATGCGGAAGCAGTGACCAACCGCCAGCTGCAGACAGTGCAGCCACAGATAATGCAGCGGTGGAGACAGAGGCTGAAACCGAAGATACAACAGAAGCATCGGCAGAGGCAGTGGATAAATCAGCAGATCCGGCAGATTACAAAGTTGTTATGGTAGTAAAACAAAGTGATTCTTGGTTTGATGATATGGTAACGGGTGTTGAACAGCTGCAAAAGGATACCGGACTCAACGTATCGGTTCAGGTACCTGAGACAGGTGATGCTGCCAGCCAGATTGCTATTATGGAAGATTTAATAGCCCAAGGAGTAGATGCGATATGCGTTGTACCCAATGATCCGTAGGCCTTAGTACCGACGATTGAAAAAGCGAGAGAAGCCGGAATCGTAGTAGTAACTCATGAAGCGCCGGGTACGGCAGACAAAGTAGATTTGGATGTAGAAGCTTTTATTAACGAAGAATTCGGACAGTTATTCGGAAAAAGCTTAGCGGAAGCCATGGGTGGTAAGGGAAAATATGCCGGATTTGTCGGCGGCCTTACGATGGAAACACATATGGCATGGTATAAAGCAGCAGTAGAATACATCGAAGCAAATTATCCGGATATGGAATGTGTTACAGAAGAACCTTATGAAGATGGAAATAGTGTAGAGGGAGCTCATGATAAGACCCTTGAAATTTTAAAGGCTTACCCGGATATTAACGGATTCTTCGATTGCTCTGCACAGGGCGGCGGAATATGTGAAGCATTGCTGGAAAAGGATAAGGCGACGACAATTCCTGTTGTTTCTCTGGCACTGCCTTCTATGTCCTCGACTTATTTAAAGGATGGTTCCATGGCACATGGATTAGCGTGGAGACCGGCAGATGCAGGATACGCAACTTGCTATGCGGCTTATCTGTTAGCTTCCGGTCAGGGAGTAGAGACAGGAACAGACTTAAAGATTACAGGCTATGAAAGTGTTAACGTTGAGAACAATATTGCTTATGGCTTTGCACCGTTAGAATTTACTGCAGAGAATGTAGATGATTATAATTTCTAAACACACCATATGACAGGTTGCTATCACATGATAAGGTAGAAATGGAGAACGGCGTGGTAACCGTTCTCCATTTTTTTGTAAAAGAAAAGAAGAGATGGAGGTAATAGAATGGAACAAATGCTGTGCGTGAAAAATTTAAGCAAATCCTTTATCGGTGTAAAGGCGCTCAAAGAAATAAATCTATCCATAAACAAAGGAGAGATTCACTGTCTTGCGGGCGAAAACGGATGCGGAAAATCGACGCTGGTAAAAAATATTTCGGGGGTTCATACTCCGGATGAAGGAGAAATCATATTAAATGGAAACGTTTACCATAACCTAACTCCTTATCAGGCGATGAAGGAAGGAGTACAGGTTATTTATCAGGATTTGTCCTTGTTCCAACACATGAGCGTTGCTGAAAACATAGCGATAAGCAAGTTGAGCTTTGAGAAGAAAAAGGTCGTAAACTGGAAAGAAATAAAGAAAATTGCGAAAGAGCAATTGGATAGAATCGGTGTATCTATTGATATGGATCAAACGGTCGGAGAGCTTTCTATGGCGAACAGGCAATTGACAGCAATCTGCAGGGCGCTGGCGCAGGATGCAAAAATCCTCTTTATGGATGAGCCGACCACGGCATTAACAAAGAAAGAGGTAGAAAGACTGCTGAAAATTATTGTTGAGCTGAAGAAAAAAGGATTGGCAATTGTATTCATTAGCCACAAACTGGATGAAATTTTTTCGGTGGCGGACACGATCACGATTTTTAGAAACGGAGAAAAGATTGGTGATTTCAGCAGTAAGGACTTGGATGAAAAGAGCCTGTCGCATTATATGACGGGACGCGAGGTTGAATATCCGAGATATCATAGAAAGTGCAAGGATAATCAGCCGATTATGGAAATTGAACATTTGACACGTAAAGACCAATACGAAGATATTAGCATCTCCATAAGAAAAGGAGATATTATCGGACTTACCGGTTTGTTAGGCTCCGGCAGGACTGAACTGGCTATGTCGTTATTCGGACTGAACAAAACCCAAAGTGGTTGTATTAAGGTAGAGGGAAAAGAGGTTAAGATCAATTCACCGATGAAAGCGAAGGAATTCGGCATTGCATTGCTTCCAGAAGACCGTTTCCATCAAGGCTTGTTTATCGAAAGAAAAATCAAGGAAAATGTATCTTCTGCCCTGGTAAATGCCTTATCGAACAGAGGAATCCTGAACAGAAAAAAAGAAGAAAAGTTAGCGGAGGAATGTGTAAAGGAATTAAAGGTGAGAACTCCTTCTATCGACACTATAATAGGGACGCTTTCCGGGGGAAATCAGCAGAAAGTGGTAATCGGAAAATGGATTGCGACCAAACCGAAGGTATTCATTATGGATACGCCCACCGTAGGCATTGATATCGGTTCGAAAGCAGAAATTTATGAGCAGATACATAAGTTTGCCGATGACGGCATGGCGATTATTTTTATTTCCGATGAAATTCAGGAGCTCATGGCAAATTGCAATAAGATTGTTGTCCTGGCGGAAGGAAAATGTGTTGTGACATTGAACGAAGATGACTTGAACCAAAAGGATGCCGCACAGAAGATAAGCGATCTGATCAGCAGCGGGGAAAATACGGAAGTAAAGGAGGCAATGTAATGAAGACTAAAAAAGTGGATCAATTTCAGAGAATACTTCTCTTGATTATTATTATATACAGTATATTAGTTAGTATTAAAAATCCGGCATTTCTTCATTTTGAAACAATATTTGACATTATAAGAACATCTTCCACAACAATGATTGTTGCCATCGGTCTGCTGGTAGTGATGATATCCGGAGGAATCGATGTTTCCTTTATGGCAATCGCACTGTTTGGCAGTTATACGACGATCAATGTCATGATTGCATTGGGAATTGATAATTTGGGAATTGCATTTCTTTTTTCAGGAATAATCGGAATCGGGTTGGGCTTGATAAACGCACTTTTGATCAACTGGCTAAAGCTGCCGCCTTTTATTATTACATTAGGTACACAAAATTTATACCATGGGGTTATGACGACTTTTATCAGCGATAAATCATTTGGTGCCGGAGTCTTGCCGGAGTGCTTGCATGAATTCGGACAAGGAACCATATTTAAGATCGTAACAGAGGATGGAGCGGTAGGATTGACAATATCTCTTGTTCCTGTTTTGTTAATAGGAATTGCAACATGGCTGATTCTCTATAAGACGATGATAGGAAGAGGTATCGTTGCTATTGGAAATGATGAGGAGTCTGCAAGGAGAGCAGGATTTAATCCTTTTAAAATCCGCTTGTTCGTTTATGCGTATTCAGGATTCTTAGCAGGCATTATGGGCATTATCTATGTGGCGCAGATCAATGCGTTATATCCGAATAAGCTGGTTGGAAATGAATTGATGGTCGTAGCGGCTGTGGTAATCGGAGGAACTAAGATAACGGGCGGCCAGGGTAAATTATTCGGCACAATTCTGGGAGTTACTATTATTTATCTTTTAAACTCTACGCTAATATTGATCGGTTTGTCTTCCTCATGGAACAATCTGTTTGTGGGAGCAATATTAGTAGTTTCCGTTGCGATAACTTCCTATCAGGAAAGAATCAAGAACAGAAGCCATTTGATATTTACGGAATAGGAGGCATATGATGAAAAAAATAAAAGAATATATGAACCGTGATTTGAACTTGAGTATTTTAGTAACATTGGCATTAGTAATATTTATTACGCTTCGGATAATTATCGGTCCGTCTTTGCTATCGCTCAACAATATTCAGTCGATGCTGTTTCAAGTACCTGAATTCGGCTTTTTAGCATTGGCCATGATGTTATCTAATATGGTGGGTGGTATTGACTTGTCTATTATAGCGAATGCCAATACCGTAGCTATTTTTACGGCTTATGTGTTAAACGGGCAATTATCGTTTGGAACGGACGGAGCGGCAAGAATCATTTTAGCACTTATCTTTGCGATAGTATGCAGCCTTTTATTTGGGTCGTTCAACGGGATATTGATATCGAAAACCTCTGCACCGCCGCTAATAGCAACGCTGGGAACGATGACTTTATTCCAGGGTATAGGAATGGCAGTAACAGGCGGCGCGAGCGTTGGCGACTTAATCCCGGAATTTTCTATGATAGCAAAGGCTAAATTTTTAGAGTTGCCTGTTATTTTCTGGATATTTCTTGGAGCAGCAGTTATCGTGGGACTGGTGCTTACCTATACATCCTTTGGCAGGAACTTTTATTTATACGGAGGAAATCCGGTAGCGGCCAGGTTCAGTGGAATTCATAATGAGAAAATGTGTATCAGCACCTTCTTATTGACGGGACTGCTTGCCGGTATTGCCGGTATCATCATATTGAGCCGCGTAAATTCAGCGAAAGTAGGATATGGGGATTCTTATTTATTGCAGACCATGATTGTGTGTGTGGTAGGAGGAATTGACCCGAATGGAGGAAAAGGAAAGGTTCAGGGAGTTGTAATTGCCATTTTATTGATGCAGGTGATGTCCAGCGCATTTACGATCATGTCTTTATCGCCGTATACAAAGAAATTAATTTGGGGAATTATGTTAGTCTGTGTACTCGGATTGAACCATATTATCGGTAAATACAGTGAATATAAAAAACTTAAGATGAGCATGAAGGCGAAAGCATGATAAATATTAAGTGTAATGTGCAGTATATTTTGCGCGAACAGAGAAAGGAGAAAAATACATGGACACGGCAGTACGATATGAAGAATTAAGCAGAGCTATATTAGAAGAACACAGGCTGGCATTTGAAAAGCAGGACTTGAAGGAAGCAGCCGATTTGATGAATGCAATAGAAAGGGCAAATCGCATTTTTGTAATGGGAGTAGGACGGGAAGGTATAGCCAGCAGGGCTTTCGCAATGCGGTTAATGCATCTGGGCAAAGAAGTGCATTGGATATGGGATGATACAACGCCCGGAATGACGAAAGGTGATTTATTTATAGCGACTAACGGCTCAGGTAAAATAGGACATATCCATTATGTTGTGGAACAGGCAAAAGAAACGGGAGCAGAAATTGCAGTGGTAACGGGCTCTCCGAATGAAATAACTCCACGTTTGGCAGATTATGTCCTTTTTGTTCCTGCAAGCGTATTTAACGGAACAGACGATAGGGCAGTTCCTTCCATTCAGCCAATGGGTAATCTTTTTGAACAACATTTATTCATGCTGTTCGATATTATCGTTATGCTATTGGAAGAAAAGCTTCAGATTTCTCATGAGGATATGGAAAGCAGGCATAGAAATGTAGAATAAAATATGATAATAAAATGGGCTGACGCATTATATTAGTGCGCAGCTCTTTTAACATACAGAAATTGTTTGTAAGCTTCGCCGGAATATATGAGAGGGAGCGCGAATATAGTTTAGTCAAACAAATAAGCGGTGATTCATATGTTAAATTATATTTGGGCGATTATGATTATTATAGGGGTTATTTATGGAGCGCTTACGGGAAATATAAAAGCTGTGAGCAACGCAGCCTTAAACTCTGCAGGAG
>JAEZRJ010000066.1 GCA_023412855.1 Bacillota bacterium
TAACGCATGATGTTCTGCAATGCAAACTTTTTGCATTTAAATTCGCTTCGCGAAGCAGAAATCATCTCTTGCATCACGTTCTTACGTAGCTTAACAGCAAGTGTTAAGCTACTGTGTGAACAGTAACCCACCCTTCTGCTTTCTCCCGCAGTTCTACAAAACGCTTATACAGCCCGTCCTGTGCGATTAGCTCCGCATGAGTTCCCTTCTGTATGATTTTCCCTTCGTCCAGCACAAGTATCTGCTGTGCGTTCTTGATCGTGGCAAGCCGATGTGCAATAACGATCATCGTCTTGCCTTTGGACAAGGCAGAAATAGCCCGTTGGATCAAATGCTCGTTTTCAGGGTCCACACTGGCGGTAGCTTCGTCCAGAATAATAACAGGCGCATCTTTTAAAATTGCTCTGGCAAGGGAAATGCGCTGCTTCTCTCCTCCTGAAAGGGAAGAACCGCCTTCTCCGACCAGCGTATGATACCCATCCGGGAGCTTTTCGATAAAATCGTGACAGCATGCCTTTTTTGCTGCCGTAATAATTTCCTCCATAGATGCCTCCGGCTTTCCGAAGCGGATATTATTTAATACCGTATCGTGAAACAAATAGACATTCTGAAATACCATACTGATGTTGCTGAGCAGGCTGTCGCAAGTTAACTCCCGGATATCTGTTTCTCCAAGGCAGATACGGCCTTCGTTCACATCGTAAAACCGGGCCAAAAGGTTACAGACGGTAGTCTTACCGGAGCCGGACGGACCTACGATAGCCGTAGTGGTACCCTGTGGGATTTCAAATGAGATATTATCCAATACCTTCCTCTTATCGTATCCGAAGGAAACTCCCGCAAACCCCACCGAAAAATTAAGAAGCGGCTTATGAACAGAATCCTCGTCTATAAAGCGGGCTTTTTCAATCTCTTCGATTTTATTCATTGCCGTCTCCATAAGCTCCATGGTATGCGCCGCATTATTGACCTGTTCTACCTGAGAGAACAATTCGAAGGAAAAAATAGCCATCATAAGAAAAACAGGCAGCGACAAGGAGCCGTTTACAGTCATTAAGGCCGTTACTAATACGACAGCAGCAGAGGCAAGCTTTAAGCATAGTTGATGCATTGCATTGCAGCCCACATAATCCAATTCGATTTTAACATTTATTTTTCTATGGGAACAGTACGCATCCCGGATGCCCTGCACCGCCACCCCCTCCTGCCCATACGCTTTGACCACTGCAATTCCCCTGATATATTCGATTACCGCCGTAATCAGCTCGTTCTGCGCTTTTTGATGTACTATGGCATTCTTATGGCTTCCTTTACTGAGCAGGTACAAAAAGAAGCCGGAGCCCGCAATTCCCAAAATGCAAATGAGTGCTGCCTGCCAGCAGAAGAAGACAAGACATGCAATCATTGCGGCAGCATGAATGTACGCTCCCACCAAGGTATCTGTCATCTTCATGGCATACATCTCAAAAACAGACAAATCGGTAGTGACCGCACCGCTGATTTCTCCCGTATTATTCTTATCGAAAAAGCCCAGGGATACCCGTTTTAAAATATCGCCGATACGAATACGCTCTTCTGCTGTTTTTTCATAAGCGATACTCTCCTGAAAGGTCGCCCTCAAATAGGAAAACAGGAAACGCCCTAAAATGGCTACAATCATAAATACAAGCGCCCAAAGCGCCAGAACAGGCGATAATTCTGTTTCACCCCGGCTATCTTTGATCATAAGGTCCAGAAAGAAAGCCGCCCCCATAATAGGCATAGCCGTAAACATTGTTTGGAGAAAGGAAAAAAGGAATCCCCAATATAAGCGTCTCTTACGCTCACCGGTCCACCGGATAATACGTTTCATCGTTCTAAACATGATATAATTCCTCCCTTCCCGCACTCGAGGCAGACCAATTCCTGGCTCCTATGTGCGACTTCCACATTTCTTTATATAGGGAACAGGTGTTAAGAAGTTCCTGCTGCTTCCCCTGTGCTTCGATTCTCCCGTCATTTAAAACAATGATATTGTCGGCCTCCTTAATCGTTGAAAGCCGGTGAGCAATTACCAGCAGGGTTTTTCCCTCGGTAAGAGCCGCTATGGAAGCCTGAAGCTGCGCCTCATTCTCCGGATCGGTAAATGCGGTTGCTTCATCCAGTATGACAATCGGTGCATTCTTTAATATGGCACGGGCAATAGCAATCCTTTGCCGCTCACCGCCGGAAAGTCTGCCCCCCGCTTCCCCTGCTGTTGTATCCCAGCCTTTTTCGAAGCGGCCGATGAACTCATCGCAGCAAGCTGCTTTTCCAGCCTCAAACACCTCCTCGTCCGAAGCCGCCGGATTCCCCAGTCTGATATTCTCCATCAGAGAACAGTTGAATAGAAAATTCTCCTGCGATACAAAGCTGACCGCCTCAGAAAGCTGTGAAAAAGGAATCCTTCTAATATCTTCTCCGCCTATCGATATGTAACCTTTCGATACATCCCAGAATCTGGCTATCAGCCGCGCCACCGTGGATTTACCGCTGCCGGAAGGGCCTACGAGGGCGGTGAAGCTGCCCTGTGGAATCGTCAGGCTTATTTCCTGCAGGACCTCTCCGTGCTTATCGTTATAGGCAAAGGATATATCCTGAATCCGTATGTCATATCCGCTTAACTTAACAGGCCCTTCTGCTTCCGGGAGCTCCGGCATATCCAGTATTTCATTCACATCATCGATCGCATACTGAATGGACTTGAAATCATTCACTGCAACAGTAAACCAGCTTGCAGGGCCGATGATGCTCATAGAAAGGATCATTGCAAGAGTTATCTGCGCGGGCGTAAGCGCGCCGTTTAAATACAGCAGAATCCCCACAGGCAGCACCCCCAGCAGCGTGGCTGGTAAAATAGCGTTGCCCAGATTCATCAGCCCCCATGTAGAGCGAAACCAGTCGAGAGTAAATTCCTTAAAGCTTTTTACCGCTTCCTCATACTTCCGATAGGACCCGGCAGACCGGTTAAAGGCCTTGATTACCTGAATGCCCTCCGTATACTCGATAATTACGCTGTTGACATGATTAGATGCCTTCATATACTTATCGTATTGTGACCCGTAACTTCGCATCATAACGGCATACACCGCCCCGCCAAGGGGTACGCAGACGAGGGCTGCCAATGCGATTTTCCAATCCATGAACAGCATATAACCAAACACGCATACAGGCAGAAGCAGTCTGGAAATTCCTTCAGGAATCATGTGGGCCAGCGGAAGCTCGATGGTTTCCACTCTGTCCATAATAATATTCTTTAGCTTTCCAGCCGTTTGGGACAATACATTCCCGAGCGGTGCCCGCATCAGCTTACGGGACAATTCCAGCCGTATGCTTTCCAGAATCCGGTAAGCGGACACATGTGAGAAGCTTGTAGATATACCATGAAATAATAGCTTTACCACATACCCTCCGGCAGAAACACCCGACCATAAAAGAATCGTCCAAGGAGTAGCGTTTCCTCCAAAAAACAACAGGATAATCTCATATACCCCAAGATAAGGAACCAATCCGCCCGCTACGCTGATAACAGCGAAAAAGACAGATAATATCATTTTTCCGCGGCACTCGCCGGCAAAGGAAAGCACCGACGCAAATGTACCTTTTTTCTTACTTTTCTTCATATCGAAGCACCTCCAACGTGAAATCAGAAAAATGCGCAATGCGTACTTTTCCGACTTTATTAATAAAGACGCCCCTCAATTTTGCTTGCCTTTTAAGATCTGGACATATCGAGGAACGTCTCTTATTATATTCTGTCTGATTTTCTCCGTCTGCTCCGGACATGCATTGCACACTCCATTCAGACAGAGCTTTTCCGGTACTCCGAAGGACTCATTCCGATAACCGATTGAAAAGCCGATGCAAATTTACTCGCATTCTCATAGCCGACCCTCCCGGCGATCGTCACGACGGAATCCTCAGTATTTTTCAGCATCAGCGCGGCAGCGTTCATGCGATAGGATTTCATATATGCGTAAATAGACGTTCCATACACACCTTTAAAACATAGCTTCATCGACGTGAGAGGAAAGTCGAAACGCTCTGACAAGTCGTCAAGGGTATAACGCTGCTCCAAATCGTCAGTGAGCAGTGACACAATATCTTTTACCTTTTCTACCTGCGATCTGTAGAAATACGGACGTTCACCGCCTTCCTCCGCCACCTCCGCCGCATCCAAAAACAAAAGAAGCTCCAGCACCTTTATCCTGAAATATTGCATTCTCACATGGTCCGCCAGATGATACAGCTCTGAGAAAACATGCTCGATCTGTTTGCCTGCACGCATGATAAAGGCTTTGTCCTCCGGGCAGAACTTCTCCTTCAGCTTTCTGATATCCACAGAAAATCCATCCATCACATGACGCAGGGATTCTCCCGCTTCATCAATGCAAAAGCCGATGGTAAGGCCGTGATAATGTTTCAGGGGAAAACGAAAATCATGGCAATGATAGGTTCTTGAGTTGATCTGTACATCTCCGGCCTCGATATAAACATACTTATTCTGCTCTACCTTCCACTCAATTCTCCCCTCGCGGCAATGGTCGATGCAGAACATTTCCGTCTTCGGCTGAAATCCTGAAAAGCAATGCTCCATATGAAAATCGTTATACAAAAGATACACCCCGGGAAAGACGTCGTAAACGGTCATAATGCCTTCTCCTCCCTCATCTCTAAGGCGGAATACGGCACAGTCATCATTTTCACAGACCTTGCATACATTATCTCCCATATCCTTCGCATCAAAAATCATAGCACACCTCTTTTCCCGATAAATCTCCGAAAAAAAACTCCATCATCTTTGCCCGTCCCACTTCATCGAGAGGGTAGTTCTCCCATATCTGCCCTTTTTCGATATGTAAAATGTGGGTGGTACAGGAAAGGATCAGTTCAGGGTCGTGAGTGACAATAAAAACAGTTTTGCCTTGCTTTTGCAGCTCTCTGATACTTTTCGCCACTTCCTCCATATGCCGCAGGTCCAAGCCGCTGGTAGGCTCATCGAATACAAGAATGTTGCGTTTTGATGCCAACGCAGAAGCGATGGCAATCCTCTGCTTCTGTCCGCCGGACAGCGCCATGGGATGGGCCTGTTTAAAGGACAGCAAATCAAGGGTTTCCAAAATACTCTCCGCCGCTTTCTCATCTTCCTTTTCCATAGACATCAGAACTTCATCCAGCACGCTTTCGGTAAAAAGCTGGTGATTCACATCCTGCATGACCATATAGCATGAATCAAGGCGCTTTCTCGCTTTACATATATCACCACGATATTCAAGTATGCTTTTATCCTTTTTCAAAAGTCCGCAAAGGCTTCTTACAAAGGTAGTTTTGCCTGCCCCGTTGTGGCCGATTACGGCAATCACTCCATTTTCGGGCAGCCTGGCAGAGGGGATATGTAAAAGCCGTTCCTTTCCGGAATAAGAAAACTGAACATTTTTAACAATCAGCCATTTCCTTTCCAAATCAGCACATGTACCGCAGCCTTTCAGCTTGGCAAGCGCAGAACTCCTAAGTCCCCTCTCACGAAAGAAAGAAGACGGCATTTTATAGAATTCTTCCCCTGTATATTCTTCATAGATTTCACCGTCTTTCATATAGAGCACCCTGTCTGCGATTCCCTGCATAAAATAAAGGCGGTGCTCGGCAATCAGTATCGTCTTCCCCTCCGCTTTCCATCCGGCAATAATATTCTGAAGGTCATTCACGCTTCGCATATCCAGATTGGAGGTGGGTTCATCCAGCACGATGATATCCGGTCCCAATGCACTGACGCAACCGCAGGCGATCTTCTGCTTTTCTCCGCCGGAAAGCTTAAAAATGCTTCTGTCTAACAGCGGCTTAAGAGAAAGCTCATCTGCAGTCTGCGCAACGCGTTTCAGAACCTCCTCCTCGCTCATACCGAGATTTTCACAGCCGAAGGCCAGCTCACTGGTAGTATCTACATTGAAGAATTGGGAACGGGGATTCTGAAAAACAGAGCCTACTGTTTTCGCCAAATCATATAGGGGAGTATCCGGTATACTATTGCCGCACACTCTTATCTCCCCTGCCAGAGTTCCCTCATAATAGTGGGGAATCAGGCCATTTACCAATCTGGTCAGTGTCGTTTTTCCACAGCCGGATTCGCCGCACAAGAGAACAACCTCCCCTTTCCTTATATGTAAATTGATTCGTTTTAACCCGGAAGTACCATTTTCACCTGTATAGCAAAACCGGATGTCTTTAAATTCTATCATTTCTGCTCCCATCTGCCCGCTTTAGCTGGCATACACATCAAGGAGGGTGAAAATGCATTTCTTTCAACCTTATACTCCTTCAAAGTCCGAAGACTTTGTGCGTAGCATAGACGCAATACTACGTCACTTTTTCAAAAAGCAGAGCAGTCACGCTGACGGCACAAATAAGCATTGCCGCAGCGTCATATCCCTTAAATCCTATTTTGCATATATTGGTACGTTCTACCGGCGCTCCCAAACCTCTGGTTAGAGCTGCAGCCGATAATTCTTCTCCGATTTTCACGCAGGAGACCATCAGCGGAACCATACGGTATTCCAGCATCTTAGCAGGCTTACCTCCGCCGAAACGGATTCCCCGCATACGCATGGCATCGCCAATTGCCCCATACTCCTGCGTAACTGTAGGGAAAAAGCGGAACATGACGGACAGCGGAATGGACAGCTTCTGAGGAAGCTTCATCCTCTCCATCGCCGCCATAAATTCACTTACCGTAGTTGTGTTTACAAGATAGCTTCCCATAGCGATTCCCGGCATAAACCGGGCAAACATACCGCAGCAGGCTATAACGATAAAGTTTACAAACCCGGTGGTCACGGGAACTAAAAATATTTCTCCTGCAAAAGCAAATGTATATACTGTCGTATAGATGACTGCCGCTTTCCACTTTCCCGAACACAAAAATAAGAGAAGAGGAATCACAGTAAGCACCGGCTTTATTACGTTCATCGCACCGCCGCTTCCGCCTCCTATCAGCACGGAGGCACTCGTCACTACCAAGAGCATTTTTGTACGTGGATCCAGCATTGAGCCGCCTCCCTTTTGTGAGCTTTGCATCAATTCTTTCTCCATCACGCAATTCCCGCCCTAATAAAATGCTTTTTCAAAAGCGATCTGCCGAGAAGTGCCCCTAACAATCCTGAGACGAAGCTGGCAGCAAGCAGCGGCAAAAGGCTCCAGTCCGGAATATAGCCCATAAGAGTATCCGCATACTCCCGACCATACCCTGAAATCAGCATATCGTAGTAATTGCCGCGGGTTATGACAATGGGAATAAAATTGCCGATTACCCACATGGAAAATATGCCATATCCGAAAATGCTCTTTTTTACGCTTGAATAGCTCCCGGATTTCAGTACGAGGTCTGCAAGAACGCCGAACAATGGTGCCGTGAGAATCACCCATACTCCCATGCCCATCAGTGCTACGACGATTCCGATCAATACCGCCATAATAGTTACCAGTCCAAACTTTTTTACCTTCGTAAGAAAAAGCATGAACGGGATGCCTCCGATTACGGGGACCAACACGGATAAAAGCGGGATAAAAACAGGAATATAGCCAAGCATGGCTGCCGCCATAGTGACGACAAACATAATTGCCGTAAAAATTCCGACATTAATTAAATCCTTTGCTTGTATCGTTTGCTTCATAAAATAATTCCTCCTCATTTGGTTAGATTCAACTAACCTTGGATTTATTTGAAAGGCCTTGCCGAAGCCAAGCCTTTCATGAAGCGAGTATATCACCCTGCCCGCACTTTCTCTGCCCCAAAAGGCCGCGAGCAATCCAAAAAGACATAAAGTGTCTAAGTGGAGCATAATCGTTACTTGCGTAACGCAGAAAAAATCCCTTTTTTCTCATAAGGAGCCTTATCGACAGCTACTGCCTGATAACCGGTATTCTCTACCACTCTTTTCAGCTTCTCTTCGTCAATATCCTGCTCAGCGAGAATGACCATACGTCCTTTTCCATGGGAAGAAGTAACTTTTTTCACAGGAAAAGCTCCTCTTACCGCGTCGTTTAGATGAGCTTCACACATGCCGCATTGCATGCCTTCTATTTTTATTGTAATTTCAATCATTTCTGCACTTCCTTTTTTACCTTGTCTAAGTACAACCAAATTACTTTTATGTACGTATTTTTATATATGTCTAAAAAATCACATATCAGGATATGTTCATTCTTAATATAGATTTATAATAATTTGGTTTTTGTCAATCTATTGAAGAAGAATAGCACCGTTACCATTACTTTGTCAATATGAAAACTCAATTTCATAGGGCTATATGCCCTTTTCGCGTTACTGTTCGCAGCCAGCCACTTCGCCCGCGCAGCTTTTGCTTGGCGCGCGTAGCTGCGCATCCATTGTTTCTATAATCGACGCACTTTCCCATTACAGAAAAAGAGCATTCTACCTTTGTATTCTCCTCTCTAAAAGTAGAAAAATTATCATTTAGCCATAAATCCTTGACAATTGCCCTCCCTTTTACCTAAACTGTAACAGCGTTATATAACATTGTTACATACCATCTTACTACCAAGAGGAGAATAAATGGACGAAACGAATACTCTGCAGAATATTTTAAATGCCGGCATGGCTGAATTCATGGAAAAGGGCTTTAAATCAGCTTCTCTGCGAAACATCGTAAAAAATGCAGGAGTTACTACCGGTGCCTTCTACGGCTATTATGCCAGCAAAGAGGAATTGTTCGACGCATTGGTTTCTGAGCCGGTCGACTATTTCATGAAAGAATATAAAAAGGTGCAGTATGATTTCAAAAAGCTCTCTCCTGCGGAGCAAGAGGAAAGTATGGGCAGAGAATCCGGCAACTGGATGCTTTGGATTACTGACTATATTTATGACCACCTAGAGGCATTTCAGCTAATCATCAGCCATTCTGAGGGTACGAAATATGAACATTTCATACATGAAATGGTGGAAATCGAAGTGGAAGCCACCCATGACTTCATTACCGTTATGCGAGACAAAGGGAAAAATCTCCGGCATATCGACCCGCAGTTGGAACATATTCTGGTCAGCGGGATGTTCACCGCCTTCTTCGAGGTAGTCGTTCACGACATGCCAAAAGAACAAGCCAAGGAATATATCAACGAACTTCGGGAATTCCAGACGGCAGGATGGATTAAAATCATGGGGTTTTAACGCCCCCTTTTTTTGCTCTTGGGTTAGTTGTAACTAATTATATGATCAACAATATTTAAGGAGGTATCGATTTGAAAAAACAATCGAATTTATCACGATTAATGGAGTATGCCGGAAATTACCGCTATCTCACTTATTCTTCATGGGTGCTTTCCGCATTGAGCGCACTCATTGCACTCGTACCGTTTTGGTATCTTTGGAAAATTATTAAAGAGGTCCTGACGGTCCTTCCTGATTTTTCCCAGGCTACAGGCCTTACCCATAATGGTTGGATGGCTGTATTATATGCGGTTTTGTCCATGTGCATTTATATTGCCGGACTAATGTGCTCACATCTGGCAGCCTTTCGCGTAGCATCAAATCTTCGTACGGAAACTATGCACCATATTGTCAAGCTGCCCTTGGGCTTTGCGGAAAGCTTCGGCAGCGGAAAACTAAGAAAAATTGTAAACGAATCCAGTGGCGCCACTGAGACATATCTCGCCCATCAGCTTCCAGACAAGGCAGGAGCAATTGCGACTCCCTTAGGCCTCCTCGTTCTTTTGTTCGCCTTCGACTGGCGTCTTGGACTTTTAAGCCTGCTGCCCGTTCTGCTTGGCTTCCTCATCATGATGATCATGACCGGTTCCAGAATGCGGAAGAAAATGGTGGAATATCAGAATGCACTGGGCGACATGTCCAACGAAGCTGTGGAATATGTCCGCGGCATTCCTGTCGTCAAGACCTTCGGCCAGACGGTGTTCTCTTTCAAACGCTTTAAGGATTCCATCGACCGCTACAGCGTATGGGTCACTGCTTATACCAAAAGCTGCAGACTGCCTATGCTCTTCTATACTACCTCAATTAACAGTGTATTCGCCTTTTTAATTGCGGCAGGGCTTATTTTTACAAGGAATGGTGTAACGGAGGAATTTCTTTTGAATCTCCTTTTCTACATTATCATCACACCAGTCATCTCCATAACCCTGACTAAAATTATGTTTCAAAGTGAAAATGCCTTGATTGTGGACGATGCCTTACGACGAATCGACAGTGTACTCGATATGCAGCCCCTCTCCCGCACAAAGGATTCTATGCATCCTGCCTCCAACTCGGTGGAACTTCAGGACGTTACATACAGCTACGACGGAACCAAAAATGCTCTGGAACATATCTCCTTAAAAATCGAGGCGGGGCAGACCGTAGCCTTCGTAGGTCCATCCGGAGGCGGCAAGACTACGTTAGCCAATGTCATCAGCCGTTTCTTCGATCCTCAAAGCGGCAGGGTATTGATTGGCGGAGTGGATGTAAAGGACATCGATAAAAAGGAATTAATGGACACAGTATCCTTCGTCTTTCAGAACAGCCGTCTCATCAAGGCTTCCATTCTGGAAAATGTGAAGATGAGCAGACCGGCTGCTACCCGTGAAGAGGTCATGACGGCTCTTCGAAACGCACAGTGTATGGATATCATTGAAAAGCTTCCCAACGGGATAGATACCGTTATCGGCACAAAGGGCATTTACCTCTCCGGCGGAGAACAGCAGCGTATCGCTATCGCCAGAACTCTTCTTAAGGATTCTCCTATTATCCTGCTGGACGAAGCTACCGCCTTCGCCGACCCCGACAACGAAAGCCGTGTTCAGGCAGCATTTTCCGCATTGGCAAAAGGGCGTACCGTTATTATGATTGCTCACCGCCTTTCCACGATTGCGGATGCCGACCGCATTTTTGTTGTCAAGGACGGACATATCGTCCAAAGTGGCTCCGGCAAAGAGCTTACCCGGACAGACGGTCTGTTCCGGCAGATGTGGAATGACTATCAGACCTCCATACAGTGGAAGGTCGCAAAGGAGGTATAACGGATATGGTAAAAAAATTACAAAGAAAATTCGCTCTGTCCGAGCAGGGTGCAAAAGATTTAATCAAGGGAATTCTCGCCGGCACCCTGCAAAATATCTCATTTATGTTCCCTGTCGGGCTTCTGTATTATTTGGTGGAAGATTTGCTTGGAGGAGGCGTTTCCGGCGACCGGGCATTGTTTTACGGCATCGGCAGCCTTTTATGCCTGCTGCTCATTTTGGGAATCACAAGACTTCATTACGACACTACTTATCTAGCTACCTACGTGGAGAGCGGAGTGCGCAGAATATCTCTGGCAGAAAAGCTGCGGAAGATTCCGCTTTCCTTCTTCGGCAAAAAGGACCTTGCTGATTTGACCAGCACCATTATGGCCGACTGTACCTTTTTGGAAACTGCGTTTTCTCACTTTATTCCTGAACTGTTCGGCTCCATGATATCTACAGTTCTCATCTGTATCAGCCTCTTTTTCTTCGACTGGCGCATGGCGCTTGCAGCACTCTGGGTCGCTCCTCTTTCCTTTGCAATCGTAGCTTTCTCTGCGAAGGTTCAAGAAAGGCTGAGCCAAAAGTCTATGGACGCAAAAATGGCCTGCGCCGACGGAATTCAGGAATGTCTTGAGACAGTACAGGATTTGAAGGCGAATAATGCGGAAGAATATTATTTAAGCGGACTGGATGAAAAAATCAAAGCAGTGGAGAAGCGGGCTGTAATCAATGAATTCGTCACTGCCGCCTTCGTAACTTCCGCTATGCTGATTTTGAAGTTAGGCATAGCTACCGTAGCTCTCGCAGGCTCAGCGCTGTTAATAAACGGCACTTTGGATGTAATGACCTTCTTCTTATTCCTGCTTGTGGCTTCGCGTCTATATGATCCCCTTCAGAGCGCATTGCAAAATCTGGCGGCTGTCATATCTACCCGTGCGAACATCGCCCGTATGAATGAGATCCTCGACCATCCTGTTCAGGAAGGTATCGGCCGTTTGACCAATGATGGATATGACATTTCATTTGAAAACGTATCCTTTGCTTACAACACGGGAGAAACTATTTTGAACGGAGTTTCCTTTACTGCCAGGCAGGGTGAGGTTACCGCTTTAGTCGGTCCTTCCGGCGGCGGCAAAACCACCGTTTCCAGATTGGCTTCCCGCTTCTGGGATGTCGATAAAGGAAGAATAACAGTCGGAGGCATGGACATATCGAAGGTAGAGCCGGAAACGCTGTTATCCCTGTTTTCTATCGTATTCCAAGACGTAACCCTATTCAATAATACGATTATGGAAAATATCCGTATCGGGAAAAAAGATGCCTCCGACGAAGAAGTTCTTGCAGCCGCAAAGCTCGCCAACTGCGACGAATTCGCCCTAAAGCTTCCTGACGGGTATCACTCCGACATCGGAGAAAACGGCTGTGAACTATCCGGCGGAGAACGTCAGCGCATCTCTATCGCAAGGGCATTTTTAAAAAATGCACCCATTATTCTGTTGGACGAAGCCACAGCCTCTTTAGATGTGGAAAACGAAACCTCCATCCAGACAGCGTTGTCCAGACTGATAAAAAGCAAAACTGTCCTCATCATCGCCCATAGAATGAGAACCGTTGCCGGGGCGGATAAAATCGTCGTACTATCTGAAGGACGCGTCGCCGAACAAGGAAGTCCCGACGCTTTGTTAAATCAAAAAGGCATCTTCAGCCATATGGTCAAGCTGCAAACGGAAAATCAGCACTGGACTCTGACTTAATCATTATTTAGAAGATACATTTTAATACTTTCCTATTACAAAAACGGCACAGCAGAACTAACCATCGTTAGACTGCGTGCCGTTCTATTTTCATTATTCGAACTCAAAGTGCTTGATTCTCTCATACTCCTCCATGGTAATTTCAAGCACAGTTCCGTGCTTGAAGCCATAAGGAAAGGAAAACTGAGCGTCCGAGCGCTTAAAAAGCCCCTTGGAAATATCCTCGCACAAGAATGGTACATATCCTTGCCCTTTTCCCGGCACTCCGTAATAATCTAACATCAGGCACCATCTGCCGTCTTCCAGCCGGAACGCAGTAGGCGCTTCGTATACCCCCTCCTGCAGCTTGCTCATCTCCTCATCAAAAGACTCCATCCGTTCAAAGGGGCCGGTAGGACTTGTACTCTTCAACAAGATAATCGTGGCCGGATTCTTCTCACTTTTTACAAACAAATAATAGACGCCGTCTTCTTCTACCATACAGGAGTCGATAATTCCGCAGTCCTCCTTGCGGTACAAAAGCTCCGGCTCAGAGAACTCCTCGAAATCCTTCGTCCGCGTATAATAAATCGCTTTATCCCCATAATCGTTACATACATGGGGAGAGGACCAATGCAAAATATAATCTTCCTTCTCTCTATCCCGAATAATATCCGGCGCCCATCGGCAGCCGAATTCCCCGCCGCCAAGCGTAATCATCTTCTGCCATGACCAGTGAGTCAAATCTTCAGATTCCCACATGACAAGTTCCCTGCTTCCATTTCTTCCGATTTCCTCCCAAGAATTATGATACTGTCCGGGCATCCCGTAAGCCAGACTTAAATCTGTGGCAAAAATACGGAATTTACCGTCCTGTGCCCTTACGACCGTGAAGTCCCGCACGCCTTTATCGCCTTCATAACTCCAAAGCACCGGCGCTCCTCCGTTCACTTCTTCCCAGAAAAACCCATCCTTACTCAATCCAAAATATACCTGCTCGCCATCCGGCGTCTTCTTTTCCTTAAAATGCACAAATAAATATGCTTTCATTCGTTTTTATACCTCATTTCCTATTTGGCGGACACAACATCAACCGTTGAAAGTTTTCTTTTTTCACACTTCCACCTCTTGTTATTTCCAATGTTTCAATTATATACCGTTTATCATTTTTACTGCAAGCTGATTATGCTTGTTTTATTCCTTGTTTTATTCCTTGTTTTATTCCTTCTCTTATTGCATTTAAAATTATCTTCATACTTCTCCACGTCATAATTGCGGCAGTTATATGCCTTCGTTATTATACAGACGGAAAATTTCCTCAGACTTTTCCTTCAATCTCACTCTTAACTCCTTAGGCTGCAAAACTTCTACCTCACTTCCAAATCCAAGCAGCAAAGAAAACCACATTCTTTCATTTTCAGGCACTGCAAAGGAATAAATGAAATCTCCGTTCGGATACTCTTCTATGACCTTTCCTTTCAGGTATTCCCCCACGGCCGTCCGAACATTTCCTTCACATTTTAATTTTACTTCATACTGCTTTCTGTCATCTTCGCCCCACTTTTTTTCCAGAAGTGCCTCGATGTTAGAGTGAACCTTTTCAAAGCCACTTTCCAATGTCTTCAAATTTTGGATACGGCTCAGCTTGAATATACGGTAATCTTTTTTATATTTACAATATGCGAGCAGATACCACGCATACCATTTATAAGATAAGGCCACCGGTTCAGCCTCACGGGCGTTGCATACGTTATCCGCACCGGTATAATCGAATCCGATTACCCGTCCGTCAGCAATGGCCTGCTCGATAGTTTTTAAATACACATCCGTGTTTTCCCCTTCACGGCAAACGCTCAAATCCAGAAATATACTTTGATTCCCCGTTGTATTTCCTGCTGCCATGACCTTTTCCAGCGTCGCCTCTATCTTCTTATTTTCATAGGCGGAGCACATACCCTTCAGGGAAGAAATGACATTGAGATAATCCTCCGCCGTCACGATACTTTTGTTTAACTTATAAGTGTCCAGAATGGCATAGCCGCCCTTTACCCCCACATCCGAAACCACGGGTATACCTGCAAGACCAAGGGCATCTATATCTCTTATAATCGTGCGGGTTGATACCTCGAACCTTTCGGCGAGCTCCTTCGCCGTCACCTTATCCCGGTTCAGGAGATACATTATTATTCCAATAAGTCGGTCTATTTTCATACTGTCCGTAACCTTTCTTAGGATGCATTTATAGATTTCATAAATCTCTGTCCTATAAACCGATATCCTATGGTTCATATAGAGCAAAAGTGCGCTTCTCACTCTTTCACAGCCAAGCACTCCGGCAGCACAACTTTTGTTCCGCGCGCGCAGCTGCGCATCTATTTTTTCTGTATTAGGCACACTTTCCTATTACATAAAAAAACGGCATAATCTAAAATGATTATACCGCCGATGTACAAGAACTTCCAGGAACACTTTTTAAATATATTACTATGCAAGAATCGCTTTATCGCTGGTGAATTCCTCACCGGAAACGCGCTCGAACTGGTGCAGCAGTTCCGCTACCGTAAGCTTCTTCTTCTCTTCTCCTGAAATATTCAAGATTACTCTTCCGTCGTGCATCATGATCAGACGGTTGCCGTGAGCTATGGCATCCTTCATATTGTGAGTGACCATCAGCGCCGTGAGATGATTCTCTTCAATAATCTGGTCAGTCACGCGAAGTACCTTTTCCGCAGTTTTGGGGTCCAAAGCCGCAGTATGCTCATCCAAAAGCAATAAATTCGGCTGCTGCAAGGTCGCCATGAGTAAAGTAAGCGCCTGACGCTGTCCGCCGGACAATAGGCCTACCTTGGAAGTCATACGATCCTCAAGACCTAAGTCGAGGACTTTCAAAAGCTCCCTATATCTTTCCTTTTCCTGTCTGGTAATTCCCCAGCTCAGCTTCCGGCTTTTCCCTCTGCGGGATGCTAACGCCAGATTTTCTTCAATTTCCATGCTGGCGGCAGTTCCGGTCATCGGATCCTGAAATACTCGGCCAAGAAAGCCTGCTCTTTTATGCTCCGGCAGCCCGGTAATGTTCTTCCCATTTAAAAGTATCGCCCCCTTATCCACCGGCCATACGCCTGCAACAGCATTCAGCATGGTAGATTTGCCGGCTCCGTTTCCTCCGATAATTGTGCAGAAATCACCTTTATCCAGATGAAGGTCCACTCCGTTCAAAGCTGCTTTTTCGTTGATGGTACCGAGATTGAAGGTTTTATGGATATCTATGATATTTAACATATGCTTAGTCCTCCTTATCCTTTCTCGCTTCTAATGCAGCAAGAGAAGCCTTTGCGGTACGAGCGAAGGAATTCTTACGCCTGCCCTGAAGATAAGGAACCGCAAGGAATACTGCTACTATAATAGCGGTAAACAGCTTTAAGTCATTGGAATTTAACTTTAACCAGAGCACGATTCCGACTACAACATAATAAATAATGCCGCCCATAACGACGAATACAAGGCGAAGGGCGAAATTCAAGCGTTTTCCTAAAATACTCTCGCCAAGCACTTCACCGATAATAACTGCAGCCAGACCGATAACGATAGCTCCGCGTCCCATATTGATATCGGAAAAGCCCTGGTATTGGGCCATAAGACCTCCGGCAAGCCCTACGAGACCATTAGACAACGCAAGCGCAAGCACCTTCGTAAAATTGATGTTGATTCCGTTCGCCTTGCTCATGGATTGATTGCACCCTGTAGCCCGTATGGAACAGCCCTGCTCAGTGCCGAAATACCAATACAGAAGGGCAATCAAAGCCGCCGCAAAAAGACCGCCTACTAATATCGATTTCGATATATTCATCAGAGAAACGAGCAGGTTATATTTCTGAGAGCTCAAAGCCATATTCGCCGCCATACCCATAATATGCAGATTGACGGAATACAACGCAATCTGCGTCAGAATTCCCGAAAGAATCGGCGGAATACCGAGCGCAGTATGCAGCAGTCCTGTAACCAGACCGGCCAGTAAGCCGGCAAATATTGCCACCAGCAATGCCGCCGGTATCGGAACTCCGGCTAACGTCAGCATTACAGTAACTGCGCCGCCGGTCGCAAAGGATCCGTCAACCGTCAGATCCGCAAAGTCCAGCAACCGAAAGGTAACATAGACACCGAGGGCCATGATTCCCCATATAACACCTTGGGCAATGCAGCCCGGAAGGGCATTCACCAAATTCATCGGATTAAGGGCAGCGAAATAACTCATTTTTATCCTCCTTACAATTTAAGGGGTGCCTGATGGAAAGACACCCCTTAGTACACATCCATTTGTTGATTATTCAGCCTCTATAGCGGTATAGTTGTCAGGAATAGTAACACCCAGCGCCTCCGCACGGTCAGCCATATATTTATAGGTAATATTCGGGGAATATTGAATCTCCATAGCAGATACATCAGCACCATTTGCCAGGACTTCATAAGCCATCTCTCCGGTAGCATAGCCCAGATCATAATAGCTGATAGACAATGTCGCAACGCCGCATCCCTTGCAAATACCTTCTTCACCGCTGACGATGGGAACTCCTGCCGGTTCCGCAACATTGTTGATCGCTTCCGTGCAGGAAGCCGCCGTATTATCGGTAGGGATGAAAATTACATCGCTTCCGGAGCATGCCGTCTGTGTAACAGAAGCCACGTCATTGGTATCTGCAAAAGTATATTCTGTACATGTATAGCCCATCTCCGTCAAATATCCCTGAATGGTAGAGGACTGATATTTAGAATTAGCTTCTGCCGAGCAGTAAAGGATACCGATATTCTTTGCATCGGGGAACAGCTCTTTGATCATCTCAGCCTGCTTATCCAAAGGTGCAAGGTCAGCGGTTCCTGATACGTTCCTGCCGGTTACGCCCGTCCAGTTATCGATATCCAGAGCGGTAGCATAGTCCGTAACAGAGGTTCCAAGAACCGGAATCGTACCCGTTGCGGAAGCAGCAGCCTGAAGGGCAGATGTTGCATTTGCCATGATCAAATCATAGTTGCTGGAAACGAACTGGTTTACGATGGTGGCGCAGGTCGCAGAATCTCCCGCCGCATTCTGCTCATCGAAGACCACCTGTTCTCCCAACTTCTCGGTAAGTGCATCCTTAAATCCCTGAGTCGCTGCATCCAGTGCCGGATGCTGAACTAACTGGCAAATACCCACGTTGTATACGGCTCCGGTATCGTCCTGACTCTCTTTTGCAGGAGCCTGTGCGTCGGTTCCGGCTGCTGCATCTTCAGTCTGTGTTGTCTCCGCAGTATCCGCGGCACCGGCAGAATCCGCCGTATTCGTGCTGCCGCAAGCGGTAAAGCTCAATGCCATGAGCATCGTCAGCATAAGTATCGTAATCTTTTTCATATTTTTCCTCCTCGAAATATAAATGTGAAAGTTTAACACATCAAAGTGCTAAAATATAATACTGTATTATATCATTTATAGGGAGAAAGTCAACTATTTTCATACGTAACACCTTTATTATTGTTACTGTTCACTCCGTTTTCAGCAACACATGATTTCTGCATTTAAATTCGCTCTGCGAAACAGAAATCATCTCTTGAATCACATTCTTACGCAGCTTAACAGTAAATGTTAAGCTGCTGTGCGAACAGTAACTTATTATTTCTGCTTCTTCCTCGTGAGAAAAAAGGCCAAAAGATAACAAACCACTGCCGTCACTATTATGAAACTCATGCTTCCTGTAAAGGTCATTATCCCGTCACCGAATTTATATACTACTCCGAACTGCTCCTTAATATCCAGCACTATGTCCGCAGGAACCCCGTCAAAGCTCGTCTCCATCACTTCTCCCATCATAATTCTCCGAAAAAGGGATGCGGCATGGGAAACAGGAAATAGGCGGATAAGCCATTGTACGCCTTCCGGATACATTCCGATAGGAAGATAAATTCCAGTCAAAAAACCGATCAAGGTCCCAAGTATCGTATTTGCCGCGGAAAAAGCACTGTTTGTTTTGAAGCACGCTACAAAAAGAAGCATAAGGGCGGTACTCATCAGATTTGTAACAAATAAAAGAAGAATGAGCGTAAGGCATGCTTTAGGCTTTATCAGGCTTCCTCCGTCCCAGACAATATAGGCCTGCGCGATAACAAGCGTAATCAGGCTCATGAGCATTCCTATCACATAAGCGGCAAGCCAGTATCCCATAAGAATCTTTGAATTTTTCACCGGGGCTGCTACAAAGTCTTTTATTTTTTTGTTTTCTTTATCTCTTACAATATTTCCCAATACGACCAGGCTGGTAGTCACCCCCGTCGTGGCGAGGACTCCCGCCATTACCCAGTTATCCATCATCTCTCTGGCACCGTCAAACATGGAGACATCCTTCGTCCATACATCTCCTAAAAACAGCACATATAATCCAATCTCTATGAGTATCGCCAGCAGTGAGAAAAACACTGCACCCTTATCCCTAAAATATAATTTTAAATTCCTTATGGCAAATGCTATCATTCTCTTAACTCCTTTCCTGTAATTCCGATAAATACATCATCCATGGAACCCCTGATTACCGAAAAATCTCCTATTAGCTCCTTGCATTCATTCAAAATAGGCAGTGCCTCCATAGTGTTTGTCAGGCACACCTCCAAAAGCTCACCCTTTTTCTCAAAAGAAAGGCCTTTTTCCCGCAGCTTTTCCTTTACCCGCTCTTCCTCCCTGCACTTTATACGCAGCTTATCCTTTGCGTACATCTCTTTCAGCGAAAACGGTGTTCCCCTTGCTGCAATCTGTCCATCGTCCACTACCATACAGTAATCCGCATCCTCTGCCTCTTCCAGATAATGTGTTGTCAAAAACACCGTCATTCCCCGCTCTTCTTTGAGCTTTTTTATCGTATCCCACACGCTCTTCCTCGTCTGGGAATCCAGACCCGTTGTAGGTTCGTCCAGAAAAAGGACTTTCGGTGTATGAAGAAGGGCTCGTGCAATATCTGCCCTGCGCCTCTGCCCTCCGGAGAGCCTTCCGTAATAGCGGTTCATGATTCCGGTAATTTCCGTAATTTCCGCTGCCCGCTTCACCGCTGCAGCGCGCTCCTTCTTACTCATCGGATAGAATCTGGCACGAAGCATCAGGTTTTCCTCCACTGTCAGCAGCTCATCCATCAGGCTTTCCTGAAAAACAATGCCGATACTCTCTCTTATCCTATCGTCCTCCTTGCCCAGCACATAGCCGTCCACCTCTACCACTCCCGCATCAGGCATAAGAAAGGTACATATGCTGTTAATTGTGGTGGATTTTCCCGCCCCGTTGGGACCGAGAAAAGCAAACAGCTTTCCCTTCTCTACATAAAAGCTTAAGTCCTTTACTGCCGGAATGTTTCCATAGGATTTTTTTAACCCTTTTACCTCAATTATGTGTTCCATTTTTACATCCTCCATGCTTCATCACACGCTTTCATTTTTTGTTCTTCTCGATTATATTCCCCGCTTCATCCCAGGGAAAGTATCCGGAAAGCGACCTGCTCTTCATGGACTTTAAGCTGTAAAAAAAGAACGGTAAGTGGGTTTCACTTACCGTTCTTATGCTCCTTTTTTCTTTCCTGAAGCCGCGCATTCAGTTCCTTTGCCAGTTGCAGATCCTTTCGAAAGCCGATGAAGCGTACCATCATGTATACGCCCAATATTACCAGCAGTAGAACGGCTCCTTCCAGCACTCCCTGAAACATCCCCGCCTGATAGGCCGCCGTCAGCAGTACAACTTCCAGCAAAAGTATTTGGACAGTCTGGCGCACCAGCAATTGATTCTCCGTCAGTTCCTTTTTGGAGTAAAATGCCAGCATCGTAAGATCACCCAGCAGGGCATAAACAAGCATCCAAGTGAAATAGCCCAGCCCAAATGTCTCATTGGGATAAAATATGGTGCAGAATACCAGTGTACCGAACATGGATCCTCCATATATGACGGCATACAGCGATATCATTTTTTTTATCAATATTCCTAAATCCATTCCACACCTCCTACATTCCTAAAAGCTTCTTTAAATCGTTCACATACTGTCTCGATACCATCACCGTTTCCTGATTGCCAAGCACCACCTCGAATCTTCCGCTCAAGGAAGGCCTGATAAAATCTATCTTGTCCGAATTAAGGACAACAGACTTGGACGCCCGGAAAAATCTCGTTCCCGCACAGATCTCCTCAAACTCATAGAGCTTTAGTTTGGATTCATACACCTTATCCTCGCAATAAAAAAAGGATTTGTTATCCACCACCTCGAAGTAGTAAATTTCATGGAAGCGCAGTCTGTGTATTTCCTCTCCCGAAATTCCGGTCAGGCTGCTTTGCTGTGCCTTGAGCTTTTGGACAAGACTTAACATATCCTCATCTATTTCATGACATCGAATAATTACCTCTTCCTCTTCTTCTGCAGAAATCTCTTTTATCGATACCTTCAAGCCGCCACCTTCTTTCCTTAAGTTTCATAGGATGCCCGCTTACGGTTCTCAAATTCTCCCATCCCATTATCTTTCTCACCATGTACTTTTCTCAACGCCGTCATCGGTAAATAAAACGGAAAAAGATATAAGTATATCCGATATATTCCTACCGGATATATTTATATCATAATTATGCCGTCATAATCAGTCAAGCGATTTTACAATATACCATTTCACTTCAAACAATTCCCCATAGAATACGGAACCCCGGAAGGCCACCAAAGCTCGCATTATCATTTGCTTTCTTCTTCCCTTTTTACTATAATACAACTAAATAAAAAACAGGAGCTGTACGAAATAATGGACGAGAAATATTATGAAAATCAACGATTCGAAAACATAAAGATGTCTGAGGAGACGCTGGAAGGATATGAGTTTTATGACTGCGAATTCATAAACTGTACCCTTGAAGAATGCACCTTGGAAAAATGCCACTTTATGGGATGTAAATTCCGTGGGTGCACTATCATAAGCCTTCAGGCGGAATATACTCAGATGAAAAATGGGGAATTCACAGCATGCAATCTGGTGGGCATTCACTGGACGGAAGTTTTACCCGCCGGGAAAATAGCCGAGCCTATTCATAAGCTGACCGATTGCCTTCTGAAGTACAATACTTTTATCAATATGAACTTTATGAAGTTTAACTTTTCCGGAAACATCATACAAGATTCGGCATTCGACGAATGCAACTTAAAAGAAAGTGACTTTAAAGGATGTAAACTGGACGCGACCCAGTTTTCCAAATGCGATATGCGAAAAGCCGATTTCCGCGAAGCAGCAGGATATTTAATAGACATTTCTTCAAATAAAATGAGGGAGGCGAAATTCTCGTTTCCTGAAGTTTTGAGTCTGCTGAATGAGCTGGGAATAGAGGTGAGTTAGCTCATTTCGTGAAACACAGAAAAACGCAAATACATTCATGTCTCGATACCTTTAAAATCATTATTGTATTTATTCTTAAAATTATTATTATATTCATTCTTAAGATCATTTTCATATTCTCTTGACTTCTTGAACATTGTTAAGTATTATATGTTTGAACAGTGTTTTATACCGTGTTCAACACATTATTCTTCAGCAGGCAAACAGAAAGGTTTGTAAATCCATATGAAAAATTCCTCCGACATAAAAGAATCTATCATAACCGCTGCCACCGGGCTGATTCAGCAAAGCAGCGGAAATATTTCAGAAATTACCACTCGTGCCATCGCTGGGAAAGCAAATGTAGGTATCGGATTAATCAATTATCACTTCCAAAGCAAGGACAATTTGATTACCATATGCGTCCAGCGAATCATTCAGCAAGTGATTCAAAGCTTTTCGATGGAAGGAAAAACTTATTCAGACGATAAAGAGCGCCTGACCGACTGGGCTATTCATGTATTTGATTTTCTTTTCGAAAATCCTGCCATATCCCGTATTTCCATACTGGGAGATTTGTCGGATTATCGGTCCGATTGCAATTCGGTAAAGACTCAGAAAGGCTTTATGTTCGCTCTGGATAATAAAATGCTGGAAGCTGACAAACAAATGCTGGCATTTATTCTTACTGCAGCTATGCAAACGGCATTCTTAAGCAGGCATATAACGAAAGAACTGTTAGGATATGATTTGGATCACGCATCACAAAGAAAGGCTTTTATTACGAAATTGGTAAAAGCGTTGTTTGAAGAAGCAAAAAAAGAAGAAGGAGATTTTTTATGAATAAAAAAATTGGTATTTGTGCCGCTGCTATTAACTTGCTCTCAGTAATTGGTTTTCTCATTTCCATGCTGGTATCCTCACCTTATGCAAGCTATTTTACAAGTACAGGCATCGCCTTTAGCTTTGTCGCAATGGTTTCTGTCTTTGCCTGTTATGCGGACGAAAGCGCAAGGGCGGCGGGCTTTGCCGCAACTGCCTTCGGCGGGATGTATGCCCTTTGCAATTCTATCGTTTATTTCATACAGCTCACCAGCGTGCGAAGCGGTAAACTGACAGGCCAGGCCGCGGTTTTACTGGATTTTAGCCAATTTGATATGATGTTTAATCTGGATATGCTCGGTTATTGCCTCATGTCTGTTTCTACCTTTTTTGCCGGATTGACAATTCAGGCGAAAGACCTTGCTGAAAAATGGCTGAAATGGCTGTTGATCATTCATGGCGTATTTGCCGTCACCTGCTTTATCGTACCTCTTCTCGGTTTATTCGATACGGCTGTAAAAGGAAGCGATGCCACAGGCATTTTTGTATTAGTATTCTGGTGCGTTTATTTTGCTCCGATAAGCGCCTTATCTATCCGGTTCTTTTTAAAAAGAAGCAATACATGAAAATATTTGCAAAAACAAATGCGGGCGCATTTATATAATGCTCCCGCCGTGAAAATAACATTCATATATTTTTATCCCTTCATACAGTATTTCCTCATACCCTTGATACCAGTCAAAAACGCCCTCAGTCCTGCAATGGTAGGTATAGGCACCGGATTGGAACAAGGCCGGGCCTCTATAGGGCATATCATAGGGAACCGCCGCTAAGGCTTCCTTGAGAAAGTCACCGCTGAAATGCTCGCCGGTCACGCGTCCGCAATAATTCATGCACCAAATCGGTACGCCGCCTTTCCATACGGCTTCTTCTCCGCCAAAACGTTCCCCGCCTAAATAGGTATCATAATAATACAGCTCCCCCTCCTCATATTCCAAATCATGGGAGCTTTTCCTCGACGCATCCAGTTCTTCTCCATGTCCGGCATAGCAAGCCCTTTTCGCCCTGATCAAAAACCCGGCAATGTCTTCTTTTTCCCCATCCCTCTCTTCTATTCGCAGGTTACAGTCATCGGTATCCTTGATGAGTCTGTCGAGGGATATGGAATACAGCTCGCCGAGCTGCACCAGCTTGTCGATATCGGGATAGAACTTTCCGGCCTCCCACTTTCCCACCGCCTGTCTTGAAACGCCTATCAAATCAGCCAGTTCCTCCTGGGACAGCCCTTTGTTCTTTCTCAGCAACTGCAGTTTCTCCGCCATATTCATCGCTTTTATCCTCCTTCAAAATTTCATGCTTCCTTAAACATAAACAGACAGAAAACTCTTTTCTCTATTCATTCCTATGATAGCATATGAAACTTCTCTCCTCTACCAACCGGTCATATACAAAAAGGCAACCTTAAGTTGCCTCGCGTCTCTATATACGGTTCATCCGCCTACGTCCGACCATTCATCCATTCATCCATTCATCCAAACAGCAATTTTATACAATACACTCTATCCGAATAAGAGTATCTTTATTACATTAAAGTTTATGCCTGCATTAACAAAACGGCAGACAATGAGAAAGGAATGATCACTATTATGGAACATGAAAAAACCTTCGAACAATTCAACAACGGAAAGCTGTGTCTTGCTTCTGATATCCGCAGTTTCTCCAATATTTCCTGGTCAAAGCACCCTGTCTTCGACGGAGTGGAGTTAAAGCATATCGTCACCTCCGCCGATACCGGAAACAGATTCAGCTATCATTTAGTAAAAATTGCACCCAATAAAAAAATCGGGCTGCACATTCACGAAACACAATTAGAAACTCACGAAGTCATAGAAGGAAAAGGAGTCTGCCTGAATGGCGGCAAGGAAATTCCCTATGAACCCGGCGTTCTTACCATTCTTGAGGCGGGAAGCGAGCATGAGGTGACTGCCGGAGAATCCGGACTATATCTCTTCGCCAAGTTCATTCCGCCCCTTTGCTGAGCCGTCCCCGGCGAAACAATCGGGATTGCAATTTGTATGCACGCTGGCGGCTTTATATTCCATAGGCGTTATTCCCAGCCAATATTTAAATTGCTTATTAAAGTGGCTCTGATCGTAAAAGCCTGCGTCAAAAGCCACCGCTGCCGGCGGACACCCATTTTCCAGCAAACGCTGTGCCTTCCTTATGCGCCTTTGCATAAGGAAGCGGTGCGGCGTCAATCCGACCGTCTCCTTGAATACCCTTATAAAGTGATACTCGCTCATAAAAACTTCTTTCGCCAGCTCCTCTATGGTTATCTCCTGCTCCGGATTTTCCCTGATTCGCCTTTCCAAATCATAAAATAAAGATTTCTCTCCCGCATTTTTATCAACACCCTTCTCTAAAAACTGCTTGTCGATACATACGGTTAATAGCTCATGCTCTTTTTCCGATTTTAAGGAATGGGGTTCGTAGGGAGGAAAAGCAAAACACATCCCTTTCGTATAGATTCCATTTTTTCCTTTTCTGCTTACCGTAACTTCTCCGTCTAAAACAATTCCCACCGTATAAATGGAAGTATGATTATGAGGCGGATAGTAAAGCTCTTTCCCTTTTCTGTAAATGAACTCCATTCCATCCAAACGATAATAATAAATCTTTCTATCGAAACTGCTCATAGTCTTCTTTTTCCATGATATAAATGTTATCTCCATGCTTCTTTCCGTCATAGCTGGTATAGCCTTCCGGAATATACCTTAAAAAGCGGAAGCCGAGCTTTTCTATTACGCGCTTGGACTGCATATTATCCGAAAAATGGGCGACTGCAAGCCGGGTAACATCCATTTTTTCAAATGCATAGGCGACAACCGCTTTTGCCGCTTCTGCCACGATTTGCCGTCCCCAATATTCTTCCGACAACACATATCCCAGCTCCACATCATAAGAAATCCCGTGCCTCTTAGTGCGGTGAAGTCCGACAGAGCCAATAACGGCATGGTTCTCCTTCCATTCAATCGCCCATGTATCATCATTTTTCCGAAACATATCTATAATCTGCATGGACTCTTCTATATTTTCATGCGGTTTCCACCCTGCCATCGGCCCGACCTTATCTCCTGATGCATATGTATATAAATCTTCGGCGTCGGCGTCAGACCACTCTCTCAAAATTAATCGTTCCGTCTCCAAACGTTCCATAATAATCCTCCATATTTTCGATACCTGCGAATTTGGTCATCTCTACCAGCATCTTTCTCTATACAAAAACGGACAAACACATTTTCATTCTATGTGATTGTCCGTGTCCTTGCTATCTGCCCTTATGTTTTTCTTTCTTCTTCTGCTGCTTTAACTCAAATACCTTTTGCTTCTCCGCTTCCCGACGCTTGGCATGAACACTCTTTTTCTCAGCTTTTTTCTGTTCCTGCCAGAGCTTCAGCGCTTGCTGGGATTTGGTCCCGTTTCCCACATCCTCAAGCTGCTTCTTCACTTCTCTTTGTCTTCTTTTGGGGCTCACATGGTCTTTAAGCTTTGCCTGCGAATCGATGCCCGGGCTGAATATGAGCTTATAGTAGTTTTCCAATACAAACTGCCATATTTCATAATCCTTGGGCTCCGCTCCGAATACGATCCTGCATGCCGTATAGCTGCCGGCTTCCTGCCGTTCAAACAATCCTACCCAGAACGGTTCCTCAAAAAACACCTTTAGGCTTCCTGCTGCTTTGTTCATTAAACTTCCTCCTTTAACTACAATATGAACAAAGAGCGGACAACCAAGGAGGCAGGTTACTGAGGAATTATATCTGTCGATATATCGTTCCCGGCCGGACTACCAACCGGCCTGTGTTTTTATCTTCGTATTTTTTATAATATCTTTTCATCCTATAGCTGTCAAGCAATGCCTATCTCTTTCTCATTGCCTGCACCGCAAACTTTCCGCTGGTTACTGCAAGGGGAAGACCGCCGTTTAACTGTAACCACTGGCTCGCTATGAATACATTGTCCAGACCCGCCGCTTTGCTTTTGGCATATAAGCTTTTATAGCCCTTCTGACCGAAAAAGCTCATGTATGCACCCTTATAGGCCCCACACCAGCGTTCAAAGGTAATGGGAGAATAAGTCCCAAGAAGTACCAGTCTCCCCTCAAGCGCAGGGAATTTCAAGATTATCTGCTTCATAACAGTATCGGCAATTCTCTGTTTCTCGGCCTCGTATCGGTCAGAGTCTTCGTATAGCTCCTTCCAGTATTCATAATCTCTCTCGTCCTGAAGTATATTGCACTGAATAACCCTCTTTTCCCTGGGAAAAAGGCTTTCATCATAATCATAGAACCTAATCGCCTGAAAAGTAAGCTTTTGCCTTCCTACCTCGAAGCTATCACAAGGAAACATTACCGATCCGCCGGGAACGCCGCAATCCTCAGCGCCCAGAATTCCGAAAGCCGCCTGAAAAGATGAAGTTACTGAGTACCCCTCCTTACAGCCATACATTTTTTTCAGGTTCTTATCCATATATTTTTTGTCCAGCAAGCTGCCGAAAGTAACCGATGTATCCGCAGCGCTGATTATATAATCGGCTGCAGCCTGACTGCCATCGTTAAACGTAACGGATACCGCCTTTTTGCCCTCGATATTGATTCTGGTAACAGGCATATTCAGGTGAAGCTTTCCTCCCAGCGCTTGATACTGCTTTGCCATCCGCTGCGCCATCTCTTTCGAGCCTTCCATAGGAATTGCTGCTGTTCCACCCGTAAAGAAAGCGTAGGAGCTTATGAGGGTGACTGCCATGAACTTTTCGTTATAATATCCCCCCATCATTTTCCGCAGGAAGGGATTCTTAAATCTTTGTGCCAGCTCGACAACCGTTTCTTTTCCATACTCCTTTATGACACTGCCCATCTGCGGCATACTCATTCCTAATTTTATAAACTCTATAAAGTTCATATCCGCAGGAGACTTTTCACAAGGTATTTTTAAACTCTCCGCAAGCTTCACGCTATCGAAAAACTTATTTATTTCTACGCCGTCTTCCGGTGCCAACGCAAGGAATTCCTTCCGCGCTTTCTCCAAATCACTCCAGAAATGAAGCTGTCTGCCTTCCATATCCAGCATATAAAAATATGGTTCTCTGTAAAGCTTCGTATTTTCATCCAATGCGCCCACATTCTTCCAAATCTCCCAAAGTCCGTCTCCCTTACGGCATCCCGTAAGCCAATGAATGCAATTATCGATATGATAGCCCTTCCTGTTCCATCCGGTGCATTCCCCGCCGATTGACGGATTTTTTTCATAAATTTCTGTATGAAAGCCGTTTTGCTGCGCGTAGATTCCTGCTGATAAACCAGCGATTCCACCGCCTATAATGATTACTTTATTCATCCTCTACTCCTTATAATATCGATGAGCCATTCCGTCTCAGGCAAAGGCATATCAGGCATAACCGCAAGTTGTTCCATAATTCCTTGCACGCTGCACCAAAAAGCTGCTGAGAGAGCATACGGATCACCATCCCGAAAAACACCCTCCAACTGCCCCCTTCGGATTATTTCTGCCGATTGCTCCATCTGGTCCACTTCCATAGCAAGCGCTTTGATATGTGCAGGAACCCCGTCACTTCTGCGCGTCTGCGCCATAAGTACGAACATCAGAAATACCCAGGGCTGTTGTGCGGAAAAAAGAAATAAGGCATCGAGGAACCCGGTAAAAAACTCCAGCGGATTCGAAAATTCCATCTTCTGCGGCTCCTTCGTCCCCTCCACTCCCATTCTGATCAGCTCCTCATAAAGCTGCTCTTTTGATTCGAAATAATGAAACAGCAATCCTACGCTCATGTCTGCCGCTTTGGCAATGTCATTTATCTTGGTTTCGGCATATCCGTTTTTTACGAACAGCTCCAGTGCCTTCCAAAGAATAAGCTGTCTGCGCTTTTCTTTTTGTTCATTTCTTGTTGTCAAACTCATCACTCTTTTCATTGATTTTTGATTCACTGAATTTAAATTCAACTAAATTTTATCTTATTCAACGAAATTTGTCAAGGTTCTTTATTCACAGATTCTTTATTTGTAATCATAGAGTTATTGTTCACACAGTAGCTTTTAACACTTGCAGTTAAGCTACGTAAGAACGTGATACAAGAGATGATTTCTGCTTCGCGGAGCGAATTGAAATGCAAAAAGTTTGCATTGCAGAACATCATGCGTTACTGAGAACGGAGTGAACAGTAACATCTTAGGTTTTTACTTGCAATTATGCCCCGGATGATCAGGTATCGGTATTCTCTTATAATGCCAGCCCACACTCGAAGGCCAGTGCCATATATTTCTCCACCCTGTTTAAATCCGGACAGAGCAGCCCTCTCGGCTCCCATTCCCGGGAGTCCAGATTGTCTTCACCGTATAGGAACTGAACAAAGGGAATATTTCTGAATTCGGTTACGGCGGCAGCGGCAGCAAATTCCATTTCTACCGCAATACAGCCCTGTGCCTTTCTGTCAGCAATTGCCTTTCTCGTCTCGCGGTAAATACCGTCTGTCGTCCACACTCTTCCCTTCACATAGGGATAACCGCATTTCCTCAGACAGTCACATACTTTATCAATTTCGGCTTCCCCCACTTTTACCTCCTCGGAAGAAGGCAGATAGTGATAGCTCGTTCCCTCGTCCCGAACTGCTGAAACGGGAACTATTATCCTGCCGTCCGCCGCCTCCTTATCTAAGATGCCGCAGCTTCCGAACAGTACGATTTTTTCTGCTCCCATCGCGATAACTTCTTCGAGTCCGCAGGCGCAGGCAGGAGCTCCGACTCTGGATAGAAAAAAGGCAATTTCCTTTCCGCCGTATTTTATTTTATATATGGGGATAACTCCGTTGGCAGAATATAGGCTGGCGATAACCTCCACTCCCTCCATTTCGGCAAACTTCTTAATCACTCCCTCTGAAAACGTAGATACACAGATTTCCGGAAATCCCTCCACTCTCTTTTGCCAGTCCTTCGGATTGAAAAAAGCTTCTTTTGTATCGTCAAAATTCTTAAATATTGTATTCATAGCAGCATCTCCTTTATTTGTTTTACTATTCTCTCCGGTATATTTTCATCTATGGACATCATCTTACTATACATTCGAACTCCCTGATAAGAAAATACGATAACGTCATATACAGCCTCTGCGTCCACCCTGCGAAACTCTCCGCTCTCTATGCCATAGGCAATCAGCCTCTGCCACATCCCCTTGGAGGATCCATAGCGCATGAGTAAAGCGTTGTTTTCCCGTTTCTCTGCGGTATAATACTCATAAATAGCGACACTAAGCGATGTCTCGCTGTCGTTCATCTCGTCTTTATAGCGGGAAAGCACCTCCTCCAATACCCGGGTTGCCGGAATGCCATTTTCTATTTTGTCCGCGAATTCATCCTCTTGTTTTTGCATGAATTCGTTAATGATCTCCTCAAAAATCTCCTCTGTTCCCGGGTAATGCCTGTATAATCCACCTCTGCTTAATTCTGCCGCCTCGCATATGTCCTTCATCGTAACGGCTTTAAAGCCTTTTTCAGCAAAAAGGCCGTAGGCGGCTTTACGTATATGTTGTTTTGTCTCTTCTCCTTTTTTCCCCATGTTTCCTCCGGCGTGATTATAATAAATTATTTTTTTGCGACATAGTTGTCTCTTTTTATATTATGCGACATATGCGTCGCTTTGTCAAGCATAGTTTTTGCTTTATCCAATCGAGCAGGATATATTAGTTACTGTTCACACAGTAGCTTAACACTTGCTGTTAAGCTGCGTAAGAATATGATTCAAGAGATGATTTCTGCTTCGCAAAGCGAATTTAAATGCAAAAAGTTTGCATTGCAGAACATCATGCGTTACTGAGAACGGAGTGAACAGTAACATATATTATTGTAAATAAGATATCTCATTTTGTAACCAGGTAAGAATCTGTTGAAAATTGATCCTTCAACAGATATGATACATAGGGAGGAATGAAATGAAACTGATCATAAAAGAAAATCGTGAAAAAGAACTGACTGTAACAGTAGAATACCCGGAACAAAATAATCAGGTATTACGAATCATCAATAAAATTAAATCTGAAGGAAAATTCTTGATAGGAAACGAAAGCGGACGCAGCTATAAAGTCCTAATACCAGAAATTTATTATATAGAAAGCATAGATAAGCGTACTTTCGTTTATACAAAAGATGCGGTATTCAGAACCGATAAGCGTCTCTATCAACTCGAAAAAGAACTGAAAGAATATAGCTTTGTCAAAGTAAGCAGAAATTGTCTGCTCAATGTAGGTGAGCTCACACATTTGGAAGTTCTGGCGAACAGCCGGTTAGAAGCAAATCTTACCAATGGCGAAAAAGTAATTATATCGAGGACATATATTCCAGAAATAAAAAAAGTTGTTTTTCGGGAGGATTTGATATGAAAAAATATATACAAAGCTCATTACTATTGTCATCGATAATCATTATTGTTGTAACCTTTATATCCTTTTTGTGCTTTGACTATACGCAGGATATGAAATTTATTTTTCAAATCGTGCTCATAGCATTTCTCTGTATGGCTGTCCATTATGCTGTGGCTTATATTTTTTATGATAGCTTTCTTAAGGAACTTATATGTGAGTACATTGTTATTGAAATAATCGTTCTTATTGTCGGGTGCATTAACGGTTGGTTCATACGGTCGAATTGGTGGATGTCGTTTATATATATTACACCGATTTTTCTATTGTTCTATCTATTAGGAATTACTCGTATAAAAAAAGAAATTCTGTCCATAAACAAAAAACTTAAGGAAAAAACAGAGGTGCACGATGAAGAAAATAAATGATAGCGAAAGAAATATATATCCCTTTTTTATCATAACTTTGTTATGGACATGGGGATTTGGCTTTTCTCCTATCATACTGGGATTGCAGGGAACGCCGCTGGGGACCTTTCTGTTTTACTTCGGCGGCGGAGCTCCTTCTGTTGTTGGGCTTTTCTTCGTATTTTTTACCTATTCCAAAAATAAGAGAAAAAATTATTTTCATAGATGCTTCAATTTTAAGAAAATGGGAATTAAATGCTTATTCGCTTTGCTGCTGTTTTTTTCTATCATTGCAATAATTGGGGTATTTATTGGTATTTCTTTTTTTCATTCTCCGACGCCGGAAATGGCATTCATAAAAATGCTTATTAAAAGGCCATACATACTGCCGCTTATCATATTTATAAGTATTATTTCCGGCCCTCTGAACGAAGAATTCGGCTGGCGAGGCTTTGCTCTCGATATACTATTAAAAAAGCGGGGGTTTTGGAGTGCGTCCGCAATCTTAGGTTTCATCTGGGCCATTTGGCATTTGCCATGGTACTTTATGCCGGGGCAGGCACAATATGATTTATTGCAAAGATCATTGTTCGATGCCTTCTTATTTATTCCGTCCACCATGCTTTTCAGTTTCGTTGTAAGCTTCGTATATATCAAAACCAATCGGAGTGTGTTAGCCGGTGCAATTACTCATATGCTGAGCAACCTGATTACCAGTCAGCTTCTTGCGCCCTGCACTGTTGAAATGAGTACAGCCATCCGATATACAAATATGTTTTTCTGTACAGCGATTATCGTTTATAGTATTGTTTCCAAAAACTTTAAAAAAGAGCTTGCCCGAATAGAATTTTAAGAAGCTCTTTTAAACCCCTGTTACATAAAAACTGCGAGAAGACCGGTGAACGCGTCTGTCTTCCCGCAGTTTACTTATTTGTCATAGGAAATACCTTATACGAGCCGGCTCCTATTTCTAATACTTCCCTACTCCTTCAGACTCAGCCACACTCCATCATCCGCAAATCTTCCATCAGATCCATATCCGCATACGAGGTAAACGCCGCTGCTTTTCTCATTTTCACAAGCGCTTCCTCTTTGTTCCCAAGGCGGAAAACAGCAATTGCATATCCCCGAAGCGCATAAGCATCTTCCTCATTCAACGCGATCGCCTTCTTATTATCCTCTTTGCAGATTTCATAATTTCCGCACATGTACTCTGCGTATGCCTTTGCCTTTAATATCTGTGCATTCTTACTGTCTAATTTCGCTGCCCTTCTCAGCGCGAACGCTGCCTCTGAAAATACTTCCTGCTTTATCAAGCCTTCGCCTAACAGGAGCAGTTCCTTCGCATCGTCATAAGAGACATATTTCGCTTCTATCTTCTCCATTTCCAGATGATAGGCACAGTATTGATTTTCGGAATAAATATCTCCGTTCATCGTTAGTCTCGTATTGGGGCAGCCCCCCAGGCATTTGCTGCCATAGGAACAGGTTTTGCAGGAGCCCTCCAATTTATCTTTTGTAAAGTTCCTCCGCCATGAAAAAGCATTTTCATCTTCCCATATTTCCCTGAGCGGACGCTCCCGCAAGCTTCCTTCAATATATTCCCTGTTTCGAATAGAGGTGCATCCCAGGATTTCTCCGTTATGTAATATTCCAAATCCCCTTATACCCGCATTACAGCCATCCCACATCGATACCATATCCGTCTCGTAAGAAATCTTTTTTATTTCCATTTCTTTTTTCGTATAGTAGCCGATGCAGTCTGCCGGGTAAATCTTGATTCTGCCCTCTTTGGCGGTATCATAACAAAAATCGATGATATCCTTTATCTGCTCCGGTTCGAGAAGCCAGTCCGGTCTCTCCTTCAGGTTACCCATAGGCAAGCCCAACTGTACCTGCCAGGTATCCACACCCATCCGTATCAGCTCTTCCTTCAGAGAACTTAGAATATCCATATTCTGCTTCGTTATTGTCGTGACCGCGCCGGTCTTTATTTTCAGTTCCTTCAAATTCCCAAGGGCCTGCTCGGCGTGCTCAAAGGCCCCCTTCATTCGAATCTTATCATGAATCTCTTTCGTTCCATCAATACTTATTGCAACCGTGCCTACACCGCTTTCCTTTAGTGTACAAGCCATGTCCCTATTCAAAAGCCAACCGTTAGTGATGATATTTACGGAGACCCCCCGCTCAGATAAGCGCTTGATCAGTGAGGTGATATCCTTTCTTGTAAGAGGCTCTCCTCCTGATAGTGTAACCCATTTCAGTCCCATGTCGGCAATCTGCCCGCAAACGTCTAACGCCTCTTCCGTATTCAACTCATCCGGCAGCGGATTCGTACAAGAAGACCCGCAATGTCCGCACCTCATATTGCATCCCATCGTCACTTCCCATACACAGGTAATCGGTCGATAATCCATATGTTCTCTTCCTCCTTAGCAATTGGGAAATCCGTAAGGTCTCGCATCTTTTGTCCACTCCATGCACGGATAGCCATATTTTAAATTTGCATCCTGTACTCCGCAAGGGTAGCCATACTTCAAACTCGCATCCTGCGCTCCGCATGGGTAACCATACTTCAAATTCGCCATTTCCTGCACTCCGCAGGAATAACCGTATTTCAAGTTCGCTTCCTGCACTCCGCATGGATAGCCATATTTCAAGTTCGCTTCCTGCACTCCGCATGGATAGCCATATTTCAAATTCGCTTCCTGCACTCCGCATGGATAACCATACTTCAAGTTCGTTTCCTGTACTCCACAGGGATAACCGTATTTCAAGTTCGCTTCCTTCACTCCGCAAGAATAGCCATACATTAAGTTCGTTTCCTGCACTCCGCATGGATAGCCGTATTTCACCGTTGCTTCAAGCTCATCGGCAGGGTACCCGTACTTTGCATTTACAGCCTGTGATTCGCAAGGATAACCGTACTTCATCACAGCCTCTCCGCCATACACGAAGCCGTACGGCATCGCTGCATTCGCCGCATTCTCGCTGAAAGTCACGAATTCCTCCGAGTCGCTTTGTACGATTCTCACCTTTAAGGTATATTCGTTTTCAACCTTCGTCAAATCGCTCAGGCAGGCGAGTATAAATTTGATCTCCACATTTGGCTGCTCTCCCGATGTTGCCTGAAAATAAAATTTCTGGATAACCGGACCCATTCGTAAAGACGGTTCGTTTTCCGTTCCCAGAAGAACGATTCCCTCAGGCATGGAAGAAACACACCACCCATAATTTGTCGAACCTAACATCGACTGAAGCGCCACTGTAAAAGCCTTTCCTTGCAATACTACAAATTCTTGTTCCATTTTGCATATCCCCTTTCTCTGCTTCCCATATCGTATTTTCACTGTCTTGTCGGCAAAACTTCTACCGGTATTTTCCATTTTATCACAAATGGACCGGCACTCTATAGTTTGGCTTCAAAACATAATATTTTGGCTTTAAAAGTTGAAAAATGATTTTTCCTATAGTATGATGTTATATAACAAATATTAGGGGAACTTAACATATGAATATAGCGATTATTGATGACCTGAATACAGACAGGAAGACCATTACGAAGTATCTGCATACATATTTCTCCAAACACTACTCCGGCATATCGCTTTTCATTCATACCTTTGAAAGCGGTGAAGCCTTTTTACGCGTGTTTCAGCAGGATTCCTTCGATTTTATTTTTATAGATTATTACATGGACGGGCTATCCGGGCTGGATACCGCGCGGGCCGTTCGCGCCGTCGATTCCGGCGTTATTTTAATTTTCACCACCGCCAGCAGAGACTATGCCGTAGACAGTTACAAGGTCAAGGCCTCAGGTTATCTGGTCAAACCTATTTTCTACAGAGACTTTTCGGAGATTCTCTCCCTGATAGATTTACATCAAATACGAAACAGACGCTTTATTGAGATTATAAACGGATATGAAAAAGTGAAGATTCTTCTGAAAGACATTATCTTCTGTGATATCTCAGGACACTACGTACAGATTCATACGGAAAGCCTCGGCCTGCAGCGCACCCGCATGACCTTCTCGGAATTGGTTCGTTTGTTAAAAGCTTACCGCGAATTTCTCGTCTGTTACCGCGGGTGCCTTATCAATATGAATCAGGTCCATCATATCGACGATTTCACATTCTTTATGAACGGAGGAGAGCGGATTCCTCTTCGCAAAAAGGAACAGCACGAGATTCTCGAAGCCTATTCCCGATTTCTGTTTGAGAAAGCGAGGGAACAATACTTATGAGTCTTTTTCGTCTGCTAGAAATATCGATTTACCAGCTCGTTGATCTTTTCCCCAACCTCATATTGGCAATCGTCCCCTTCCGGGATTCCATGCGATTTTCCAAAAGAAATACCACGATTATCGTTTTGGTTCTTTATGCTCTTCTGGTCTGCAGCAGAATACTCGCTCTTAAGGGCCTTTCAGTTGCTGCGTTTATGACCACTCTATGGATCATTTTATATCTTTGCTTCTATATGGTCTGCATACGCGCAAAGCTCACCAAGCTTCTTTTCGTTCTATTGACCGTTTTAAACTACGGAAGCTTTGTAGCAATTATTTACAGCCACTTCGCCTTCCAGCGGTTTCCTATAGCCATAGCCAGGCCGTATTCTTTTTTTTCCACCGGAATTCTTCTTTTGACCTACTCTGTCAGCTATCCCATCCTCTACCGAATGGTGAACCGCAAGCTTAAAGTCCTCATTACATTTCCTGAGAACAACAAATTCTGGCAGTACTTATGGCTTGTTCCTGCCACCTTTTGCCTGTCCTATTATTACAATCTGTATGCCAACGGAGGAATTATCCCTTTTTCTACAAAGTTTAACAACGTCCTGTTCGCGGCATTTTTTAATTTAGGAGCACTCTTTGTTACCTATCTCGTTATGCATCTGCTGGAAGAAAGCAACGCCAACCTCAAACTGAAAGCGGAGAACTATCAGCTCAGCATGCAGTCCGTGCAGTATGAGAACTTAAAAGGACGCATAGAAGATACTCGCAGGGCAAAACACGATTTGCGCCAGATCCTGGCGGTTGTTCAGTCTTATTTAAAGGACGATGACAAGGACGGATTGTCGGAATACATGCGCCGGTACGAGATATCTCTCCCTTCCGCTTCTCCTATTTCTTATTGCGGGGACTACGCGCTCAATGCCCTTATCGTTTACTACGCAGACATAGCGGAGGCCAAAAACATCCCCTTCGACGCAAAGGTGCAATATCCTGACAATCTGGATATCACCGATACCGATGCCGCCGTTTTGTTCGGAAATCTTCTGGAAAATGCGATAGAAGCGTGTATACGCCAAACAAAAGGGAGGCGTTTCATCTCGCTGCGTACGAAAGTAATACAAGGTATGCTGGTCATAACTTTGGATAATTCCTATTCGGAATCTATAGAAAGACTCGGAGATGTTTTCCTTTCTTCCAAATCAAAAAGAGAAGGAATCGGAACTTCTTCCATACAGAAAATAGCGACAAAATATAACGGAACGACGCAGTTTCACTTCGATGATACAAGTTTCCACGCATCTGTTATATTGAATACGCATATACACTATTAATGAGACAACGTTCCATATGTCTAAAGGAGTTAAGTTGAAAAATAAAAGATTTTTTCAACATCCTGATTCATGTGTGCGCTGAAGCACACAGATAGGAGTTAAGTTGAAAAATAAAAGATTTTTTCAACATCCTGATTTATACGTGTGCTAAAGCACACAGATAGGAGTTAATATGAATTATAATTTAAAAAAAGGTGATATTGTTGTTTTCAAAGCGGAGGACGACGCGCTTAGTAAAGCGATCGCGTGGTTTACCAAGTCCGATGTCTCTCATGCCGCAATGGTTTACTCCGAGGATTCCATCGTGGAGATGGGTGCCAGCGGTATTGGTGTACATGAAATCGAAATATCGGAGGGCGATGAAGTATATGTGATGCGCTTAAGTCCCGAGCTTGATGCTGCTCCCCTCATCCGCTCGGCCGACGTTTATCTGGATGCGAAGGTACGCTA
>JAEZRJ010000020.1 GCA_023412855.1 Bacillota bacterium
ATATAATAATAACAGAACTGATGGTGTTAGAACTGACGGCAGTGGAAACAGGCCGTATAATAACAACAGAACTGACGGCAGTGCAAACAGACCGTATAATAATAACAGGACTGACGGCGGCGGAAACAGACCGTATAATAACAACAGAACTGACGGCAGCGGAAACAGACCGTACAATAATAACAGAACTGACAATCGGAGCGATAATAGAAATGATAACCGGGGAACGAATCGCCCTCCTTATGGAGGTAATCAGGAGAATCAAGGTGATAGGCGCAATTATTCTTCTAATACAAGGGGCAATAGGACTTTTAACAATAATGAAGGCGGTGGAAGAGGCAATGCAGGGCCGGACAATAAGTTCAGAAAAGCTGCGCCTGCCAAAGGCTTTGTGCCGGAAAGCCCGGTAAAGGAGACTGAAAAGCACAGAGATGAAGAGAAGCGCAGAATCAGTCAGGAAAAGGATAAGCGTTCCAAAAAAGATTTTATTTACGAAGAGGATGTAAAAACGCTGAACAAAAATAAGGCCGGGAGGTTCATCAAACCGGAAAAGAGGGCAGAAGATGCAAAGGAAGAGCAGATTAAAGTAATTACAGTGCCGGAATCCATCACGATTAAAGATTTTGCGGATAAAATGAAACTGCAGCCCTCTGCCATCATTAAAAAACTGTTCCTTCAGGGCCAGATCGTAACGGTGAATTCAGAGCTTTCCTTTGAAGAGGCAGAAAATATTGCGATCGAATACGATATTATCTGCGAAAGAGAGGTAAAAGTTGACGTCATCGAAGAACTGTTAAAGGAAGAAGACGAAAAAGAGGAAGAATTGGCTACAAGGCCTCCTGTCATATGCGTTATGGGTCATGTCGACCACGGAAAGACTTCGCTGTTAGATGCTATCCGTAAGACCAATGTGATCGATAAGGAAGCCGGCGGCATTACACAGCACATCGGTGCCTATACGGTAAATGTTAACGGTCAGAAGATTACTTTCCTCGATACGCCGGGCCATGAGGCCTTTACCGCAATGCGTATGCGAGGGGCGAATTCTACGGATATCGCTATACTCGTAGTTGCGGCGGACGACGGCGTAATGCCTCAGACAGTAGAGGCAATCAACCATGCGAAGGCGGCAGGTATCGAAATTATCGTGGCTGTCAACAAGATAGATAAACCCAGTGCGAATATGGACCGTGTAAAGCAGGAAATGACAGAATACGAATTGATTCCTGTAGATTGGGGCGGAACAACAGAATTCGTACCCGTTTCTGCAAAGTCAGGGGAGGGTATCGATACGCTGTTAGAAACCATCCTGCTTACGGCAGAAATTCTGGAGCTTAAGGCAAACCCTGAAAGACGTGCAAGAGGTCTCGTCATCGAGGCGGAATTGGATAAGGGAAGAGGTCCGGTTGCCACTGTGCTGGTACAAAAAGGTACGCTTTATGTAGGAGATTTTATTTCCGCAGGAGCATGTCACGGTAAAGTAAGGGCTATGATTGACGATAAGGGAAGAAGGGTAAAAGAAGCGCTTCCTTCCACTCCGGTAGAAATTTTAGGACTTTCCGACGTGCCCAGCGCAGGAGAAGTGTTCATTGCTCACGAAAACGATAAGACTGCAAAAACTTATGCAGAAACCTATCTTTCTCAGAATAAAGAAAAGATGCTTGAGGATACTAAGGCCAAGATGTCTCTTGATGATCTCTTTACGAAGATTCAGGCAGGCAATTTGAAGGAACTCAACCTGATCGTAAAGGCCGACGTACAAGGAAGCGTGGAAGCAGTAAAGCAGAGTCTTCTCAAGCTTTCCAACGACGAAGTGGTAGTAAAATGTATTCATGGCGGCGTAGGTGCTATCAACGAGTCGGATGTATCGCTGGCATCAGCTTCGCAGGCAATCATCATCGGCTTCAACGTCAGACCGGATGCTATGGCTAAGACCATATCGGAGAGGGAAGGCGTAGATATCAGACTTTATAAGGTCATTTATCAGGCGATAGAGGATATTGAGGCGGCGATGAAGGGCATGTTAGACCCCGTATTCGAAGAGAAGGTAATCGGCCATGCAGAGGTGCGCCAGATATTCAAAGCATCAGCAATCGGTAATATTGCCGGCTCTTATGTGCTGGACGGCATGTTCAAAAGAGACTGCAAGGTTCGCGTTACGAGAGCGGGCGAGCAGATCTTCGAAGGCGAGCTGGCTTCTCTTAAGAGATTCAAGGACGATGTCAAGGAAGTAAAAGCCGGATTCGAGTGCGGTCTTGTATTTGAAAGCTTCGACCAGATACAGGAGTTGGATATCGTAGAGGCTTATATTATGGTAGAGGTACCCCGTTAAGGTGTTTTATATTTGGCGCGGTACGGCCTTGAAAGAAATGGATGTTAGTGTGAAAAATGAATTTTTTACACGCAAATTTGTGCCTGCGGCCCAAAGTTTGCAGGCTATGAAAAAGGCATGGTTATTGATATGAGAAAAAATAGTTTAAAGAATACACGGATCAACGGGGAAGTGCAGAGAGCTTTGGCTGAAATCATACGCGGCGGAATCAAGGACCCGCGTATCAGCCCGCTTACCTCAGTGGTATCGGTGGAAGTGTCTCCAGACTTAAAGACATGCAAGGCATGGATCAGCGTGCTGGGAGAGGATGAGGCACTGAAAAGCACGCTGGCTGGCTTAAAAAGTGCGAGCGGCTATATTAAGAACCAGCTGGCGAAAGAAATCAATCTGAGAAATACGCCGGAAATCACTTTTATTATGGACCAGTCCATCGCTTACGGCGTGAACATGTCCAAACTGATCGACGAAGTAAACAAGGACGGCGGCAAAGAAGAGGAATAAGGGGTAAATGTTTGACTTCCGCCTGTGTAGGCGGAGGAAGGGGGCGGACGATGAAAATTTCAGAAGAAGTAAAGGGAGCGCAGACTATTGGCATCAGCGGCCATATCAGACCTGACGGAGATTGCGTCGGCTCCTGCGTGGCTTTATATATGTATTTAAAAAAAGAATTTCCTAAGGCACAGGTGGAGGTGTTTCTGGAGCAGCCACCGGAGGTTTTTGATTGCCTCGGGGCCGTGAAAGAAATCCGGACTGATTTTAAGACACAGGTGGAACAATTCGATGCTTTTATTGCTCTCGATACGGTGAAAGAACGTATGGGAGAGGCGGAGCAGCTTTTTGACAATGCGGTTAAGAAGATAAATATCGACCACCATATCAGTAACAAAGGCTGCGGCGGCACGAATTATATCGATGCGCAGGCCAGTTCCACCAGCGAATTGATTTACAAGGTATTAGATGAAGAAAAGCTGGATGAAGAAATCGCTAAGGCGATTTATATCGGTATCATACACGATACGGGAGTCTTTAATTATTCCAATACTACGCCGGACGCGCTTGCAATAGCATCTAAGCTGATTTCCTTTGGCTTCGATTTTTCTGAAATCATAGAAAAGACCTTTTATGAAAAGACCTATGTGCAGAACCTTCTGCTGGGGCGTGCGCTTTTGGAAAGTATTACATTCATGGACGGGAAATGCATTGTCAGCGCGATACATCAGAGAACCCTTGCTTTTTATCATGCGGACTCTAAAGACCTGGAAGGTATCGTGAGCCAACTTAATCATACGGAGGGTGTGGAGTGCACCATTTTCATGTATCAGACGGGTATGATGGAATACAAAGTAAGCCTGCGTTCGAAGGGAATGGTAGACGTAGCGCAGATTGCTGTATTTTTTGGCGGCGGTGGGCATGTGCGGGCTGCAGGCTGTACGATGAACGGTACTTTTCATGATGTAGTGAATAATCTTTCTCTGCATATTGAAAAAGAATTACAGAAGAACATGAAATAAAAGATGCAAAAGACAGTGGAGAGGGAAGATGTATAACGGAATTATCAATGTATATAAAGAGGCAGGATTTACCTCCCACGACGTAGTGGCGAAGCTTCGCGGAATATTAAAGCAGAAGAAGATCGGACATACCGGAACGCTGGACCCGGATGCGGTAGGAGTGCTCCCGGTATGCCTTGGGAGCGCTACGAAGCTGTGCGATATGCTTACGGATAAGAGCAAGGAATATCGGACGGAATTTCTGCTCGGAAGAGTAACAGATACGCAGGATATTTCGGGTAAGGTCCTTTCGGAAGAGCCGGTGGACGTTACCGTATTACAGACGGAGGAGGCGATCTTGTCCTTTGTCGGGGCGTATGATCAGGTTCCGCCCATGTATTCTGCCATTAAAGTAAACGGAAAGAAGCTGTACCAGCTTGCACGCGAAGGCAAGGAAGTCGAGAGGAAAGCAAGGCCGGTACACATTGATTATATAACAATAAAAAGTATAGAGCTTCCTAAGGCTGCTATGACGGTAGGATGCTCCAAGGGTACCTACATCAGGACTCTATGCCATGACATCGGTCAGAAGCTGGGATGCGGCGCCGTGATGACACACCTGGAGAGGACACGTGCCGGAGGTTTTGTTTTGACAGATGCTATGATGCTTGGCGATATAGAAAAGGCCGCAGGGCAGGGAACGATAGGAAACTACATACTTCCGGTGGACGAAGTCTTTAAAGATTATAAAGCGGTAACGGTAGAGGAAAAGTTTAAGAAGCTAATCGATAACGGGAACTCTTTTTACGCTGACATGCTGACTAAGGCTGACGCATACGGGGATAAAGAGACGGTGCGGGTGTACGGCGGCGAAGGAAAGTTTTACGGTATATATGAATATTGTTCACAAGAGGAGCGGTTTGCTCCCGTGAAAATGTTTTTGGAGAAATAAAATGCAAATTATTCAAGGAACGACAGAATTCGAGTTGAGTGGAAAGAGCGCAGTTTCCATAGGTAAGTTCGACGGTATCCATTTGGGGCATCAGAAACTGCTTGGCAATATATTAGAGCAGAAGGAACAAGGTCAGAAAGCGGTTGTTTTTACCTTCGATCCCCCGCCATCCGTACTTTTTGGAAGGGCGGATGACAGGGAACTGATGACGAAGAAGGAAAAGAGAACGGCCTTTGAGCGGATGGGTATCGATGTGCTCATAGAATTTCCCCTGACAATGCAGACTGCCGCTACTTTGCCTGAGGATTTCATTGAAGACATTCTGGTGAAGAAGCTCCATGCCGAATACATAGCAGCGGGACCTGACGTGTCTTTCGGCGATAAGGGAGCCGGAAATTATATGCTCCTTCGTTCCATGGCAGGGCGTTTTGGATATCAGGTGGAGATTATCGATAAGATTTACTTTAACGGACGGGAAATTAGTTCCACTTACGTGCGGGAGGAATTAGAGAAAGGCAATATGGAAACGGTGGCGAAGCTGCTGGGCGCTCCTTATGGTATAAACGAGACGATAGCCCACGGAAACAGTTTCGGCAGAACAATCGGAATGCCTACGGCAAATCTCCTGCCTTCTGCGGTTAAGCTATTGCCCCCGAGAGGGGTCTATTATTCCGAAGTATTCATAAAAGAAAGGAAATATGCCGGGATAACGAATATTGGCTACAAGCCCACAGTAAGCGATATGGGACAGATGGGTGTGGAAACCTTTATTTATGAATTCGACGAGGATATTTACGGAGAAGAGATGATGGTAAGGCTGCTTTCTTATAAGAGGCCTGAGCAGAAATTTGATGGCAAGGACGCTTTAAAGGAGCAGATGATGAAGGATATCGAAGAAGGAAAAGTATTTCATTTCGGATACTGAACCTTGTGCCCTCAAGGGACAGCCATGTTTAAAAGGGCAATACAGAAAAATGTAGAAAAAGCGCGAACACTTCCAAAGTTTCCCGCTTTTTTTTATTTGACAGCAGTATTCTCTATTGTTATAATAACCCTGTAATATATTTAATAATTTCGTAATATATCACGGAGGTTTTCATGAAATATAAACTAACGGGCATTGCCAGCATGTGTATAACAGGAATGATTTTACTGCAGAATACTCCGGTACATGCGATAGAAGGAAGTGAAGCTCTGGAGAAGCTATTTGTATCGAAGGAGGTTTCGTCTGTCGTAAACGATGAACTGGGAACGAATTATGCCATAGCGGAGAGCATGGCGGCGTCCAGTGTGCTGAAGTCGAAGGCAGTTGCGGTCACGGAACCGATAAAGGAATCAATAGCACAGCCGGTAGGAGCAGCAGTCTTGCTGGAAGCAGAAAAGACGCAGGCGGAATATATCGCTGCAGCGGATGATGCTCAGGGAGCGCTCTGGGGATATACGAATCTCGGCATTTCTAATGTGGATAATAATTTGAATATCAGACAGACGCCTGCGGATGACGGAAAGCTGGTAGGGAAGCTTCCGAAGAACGCGGCCTGTGAAATCATAAAGAACGAAGGAGAATGGACGCTTATCAAGTCTGGAAAGGTAGAGGGCTATGTGAAGAGCGAATTCCTATTGGACGGCTGGAATGCGAAAAAACGTGCGAATGAAGCTATGGCTGTAGTTGCGGTAGTCAATACCGACAGTTTAAAGGTCAGAGAAAAGCCGAATACGGACTGTGAGGTAATTACCATGGTTCCTCAGGGAGAAGAACTGGATGTGGTTGCAGTCGAGGGCGACTGGGTTAAGGTTCTGATTGACGATGAGGAAAATTATGTTGCGGCGGAATATGTCAGCGTGGAGGAGAAGCTTGCAAAAGCCATTACGATGACTGAGCTGTTATATGGACAAGGCGTGTCCGACATTCGTGTGGATTTGTGCCAATATGCGAAGCAGTTTGTGGGAAATCCTTATGTATGGGGAGGAACGAGTCTGACCAAGGGTACGGATTGTTCCGGATTCGTGCTCAGCGTATTTAAAAACTTCGGCATCTCTTTGCCTAGAAATTCAGGCTCACAAGCGGGAGCAGGGACGAAAATATCCATCTCCGAAGCTCAGCCCGGCGATTTGATTTTCTATGCGAAAGGCGGCAGCATCAATCATGTGGCACTGTATATCGGCGGAGGCCAGGTGGTGCATGCCAGCAGCCCGAAGACAGGAATTAAGATTTCCAAATATAACTATCGGACCCCTGCAAAAATAGTACGGGTTTTGCCCCAAAATTGATTTGTGGTGTTTACATGAAGAATAAAATGTGTTAAAATAGCAAAGTATGATATGGAACCGATACTCAGATCAGGGACGACTCCGACCCCATCTTAGTATACGGCGTTAAGACAAGAAGGAGGAAATCAAATGATTTCAAAGGAAAAGAAAACAGCAATTATTCAGGAATACGCCAGAACAGAAGGCGACACTGGCTCACCGGAGGTACAGATTGCGGTACTTACAGCGAGAATTCAAGAGCTTACAGAGCATTTGAAGAGCAATACCAAGGACCATCACTCAAGAAGAGGTCTTCTCAAAATGGTTGGACAGAGACGTGGTCTGCTCGGTTATTTGAAGAAAACCGACATTGAGAGATACCGTTCTTTAATTGAAAGACTCGGAATCAGAAAGTAATTATTAAATGGAAAAAAGGCGGATACAGACTGATAGGTTGCAGTGTCCGTCTTTTTATGCGTAAAGCGGTATTTGTTAATAAAAGGCAGAGGGGATACTCCGAGACCACTGATGTGAGCTCGAACTTAATAATATTTTCTGCTTCGAGAGTACATCAGTAGTTTCGGTATCTCTTGCCTTTTAAGTATAAAAAAGGAGAAAAGAGTAAATGGAAAAAAATTACAAAACTTTTACAATGGATCTTGCTGGAAGAACTCTGCGCATCGATATAGGCAGAGTCGGCAAGCAGGCAAGCGGCTGCGCATTCATGCAGTATGGTGAGACTACCGTGCTTTGTACGGCTACGGCTTCCGATAAGCCGAGAGAAGGAATCGATTTCTTCCCTTTAAGCGTAGAATATGAAGAAAAATTATACGCAGTTGGAAAGGTTCCCGGTGGATTTAATAAGAGAGAGGGTAAGGCTTCTGAGAACGCTATTTTAACGAGCCGTGTTATCGACAGACCGATGCGACCTCTTTTCCCTAAGGATTACAGAAATGATGTCACTCTCAGCAATATGGTAATGTCTGTAGACCCGACCTGCCGGCCTGAACTGGTAGCGATGATCGGTTCCGCAGTTGCAACATGCATTTCTGACATTCCCTTTGACGGACCGTGTGCTACGACACAGATAGGTATGATAGGTGGTGAGTTCGTCATCAACCCTTCTCAAGAAGAGTGGAAAATCGGCGATTTGAACCTTACGGTAGCCTCTACCGGAGAAAAGGTGATTATGATTGAGGCCGGTGCGAACGAGGTGCCGGAAGACAAAATGATAGAAGCGATTTATTTGGCACATGAAATCAATCAGACGATAATCGCATTCATTAATCAGATTGTTGCCGAGGTAGGAAAAGCGAAGCACGAATATACAAGCTGTGCAGTACCGGCGGAAATGTTCGAGGAGATGAAGAAAATCGTAACTCCTGAAGAAATGGAAGAAGCGGTATTCACCGATGAGAAGCAGGTACGTGAAGAGAATATAAGAAAGATTACGGCGAAGTTGGAAGAGGCCTTTTCGGAGAACGAAGAATGGCTTGCGATCTTAGGCGAAGCGATTTATCAGTATGAGAAGAAAACGGTACGCAAGATGATATTAAAGGACCACAAGCGTCCGGACGGCCGTGCGATTAAGCAGATCAGACATCTCGCAGCCGAAGTAGATTTGATTCCCAGGGTGCATGGATCCGCAATGTTTACACGCGGTCAGACACAGATTTGTACGGTAACGACGTTGGCTCCTCTGTCCGATATGCAGAGAATCGACGGTTTGGATGAAAATGAAGTAAATAAGAGATATATGCACCACTACAATTTCCCGTCCTATTCGGTAGGAGAGACAAAGCCCAGCAGAGGACCCGGACGCCGTGAGATAGGACATGGAGCTTTGGCAGAGAAGGCGCTTATTCCGGTACTTCCTACGGAAGAGGAGTTTCCTTATGCGATCCGTACGGTATCCGAGACGTTTGAATCAAACGGTTCTACTTCTCAGGCATCCGTTTGTGCATCCACGATGTCCCTTATGGCTGCCGGTGTGCCTATCAGCAAGCCGGTTGCGGGTATTTCCTGTGGTCTTGTGACAGGAGATGGCGATGAGGATTATATCGTGCTTACGGATATCCAGGGCTTGGAAGATTTCTTCGGAGATATGGACTTCAAGGTAGCGGGTACCCACGACGGAATTACCGCTATTCAGATGGATATTAAGATTCATGGTCTGACCAGACCTATCGTAGAGGAAGCGATTCGCAATACGAAAGAAGCGAGAGAGTATATTCTTAACGAAATTATGATTCCCGCTATCGCTGAGCCCAGAAAAGAAGTAGGACCGTATGCACCTAAGATTATTTCCGTTCAGATCGATCCGGAAAAAATCGGTGATGTAGTCGGACAGCGCGGTAAGACCATCAATGAAATCATCGCACGTACCGGTGTTAAAATCGATATTACCGATGATGGAAAAGTATCTATCTGCGGTACAGATGCAGAGATGATGGATAAAGCAGTGGAAATCGTTAAAATCATCACGACCGATTTCCAAGAAGGACAGATTTTCAAGGGAACAGTAGTCAGCATTAAGGATTTCGGTGCATTTGTGGAATTCGCACCGGGCAAAGAAGGAATGGTTCATATTTCCAAGATAGCAAAGGAAAGAATCAACCGCGTAGAGGATGTGCTGTCTCTTGGAGATAAGGTGACAGTAGTATGCCTTGGCAAGGACAAGATGGGAAGACTCAGCTTTTCTATGAAGGATGTAGCTCAAGTATAATTGAAGAGATAGCAATAAATATGTTAAAAGGAAGCTTTGAGGTATAAAGCTTCCTTTTGTAATTTAAACATATATTTTTAGGAATAAAAATGCAGATGACAAATTAAAATAATTTATTTTGTTAAATGTATTAGTATTCAGAGCTATTCTTTATAAATAATAAATCATAATTGTACCTCTTACTCCAGGGAAATAAAATTAAAAAGTTATCATTATAAATAAAAAGTGAATAAGAATTGACATTATATAAATACTGAATATAAATAGATTTGTATATTCACATAACACTTTTCCATGTGGTAGAATAAAAAATTACCGGAGGAACTAAGTTTGAATAAATTAAGTGAAGAAAAATCTCCTTATTTGCTCCAGCATGCCGCAAATCCTGTAAATTGGTTCCCTTGGGAGGCGGAGGCCTTTGAACGAGCAACACAAGAGGATAAACCCATTTTTTTAAGTATTGGATATAGTACCTGTCACTGGTGCCATGTTATGGCTCGTGAATCCTTTGAAGATGCAGACGTAGCATCGGTGCTTAATAAAGATTATATCTGCATCAAAGTCGACAGAGAGGAACGTCCTGATATTGACGCAGTCTATATGGCAGCATGCCAAATGCTCACCGGTTCAGGCGGCTGGCCTCTTACTATTATCATGACACCGGCTCAAAAGCCGTTCTGGACCGGAACCTATCTGCCTAAAATGACATCTTATGGCAGAATGGGACTTATGGAACTGCTAACAGTTGTTAAACAGTTATGGGAAACAGACCGTGATACGCTTCTTTCAAAGGGAGAACAAATTACGGCCTTATTGAATGAACATCAGGAACCCTACCGAAAGAACAGAGAACCAAATAAAGCTCTTTTGATGAAAGCAGTGGAGCAGTTTAAAAGTATTTATGATAAGCAGTGGGGGGGATTTGGAGCAGCGCCCAAGTTTCCGACACCCCACAATCTACTGTTTCTTTTACGATATTCTTTGTTGGAAAAAGACTCTTTTACATTAGAAGCGGTAAAGCGTTCGCTTACCCAAATGTTTCGCGGCGGAATCTTCGATCATCTGGGAGGCGGTTTCTCGCGTTATTCCACCGACGAAAAATGGCTCGTCCCTCATTTTGAAAAAATGCTTTATGACAATGCCTTGCTTACGCTTGCTTATTTGGATGCATACCATATCACTAAGGATGTATTTTTCCGAATGGTAGCAGAGCGTACTTTGGATTATGTGATGCGAGAACTGCATGATGAAAACGGCGGGTTTTATTGCGGACAAGATGCGGACAGTGATGGTATCGAGGGAAAATATTATATATTTACAAAACGGGAAGTATTAAATGTATTAGGAGAACAGGATGGAGACATTTTCTGTTCATGGTATGGAATAACTGAGTATGGAAATTTTGAAGGAAAGAACATTTTAAATTTACTGGATAATCCTAAATATGCAGGGATGGATCTTAGTATAAAAGAACTTTCTCATAAACTATACGCTTACCGCCTGAATCGTACTCAGTTGCATAAAGATGATAAGGTGCTCACTTCATGGAATGCTCTTATGATTGCTGCTTTGGCAAAAGCGGGATGGTTGCTCGATAACCCTGTATATATACAAACAGCAAAGAACTGTCAGTATTTTCTGCAAAAAGCCCTAACGGATGAAAATGGTGAATTAAAGATTCGCTGGCGTAAAGGCGATACCGCACACGCCGGTCAGCTCGATGATTATGCGTTTTATGCTTTTGCACTAATCGAGTTGTATAAATCCACCTTTGAAATTGAATACTTGCGGCAGGCTATCTATATTTCCGATTTAATGATCAATCATTTCTGGGATGAAGAACGAGACGGATTTTTTCTCTATTCTAAAGATAGCGAGCCGTTGGTCAGCCGTCCGAAAGAAACTTATGACGGTGCGATTCCATCCGGTAATTCGGTAGCGGCAGTCGTGTTGGAATGCCTTTCAAAATTGACAGGTGAAACAAAATGGAAGCAAATAAGTTACCGTCAATTTTGCTTTTTGACCAGTTCAATACAAGAGTATCCGGCAGGGCACAGCATGGCTTTGCTTGCTGTCTCTCAAGCAATTTATTCTTCTTTTGAACTCGTCTGTGCAACAGCGGAAAAAAGTATTCCGGAAGAATTGACCACCTATCTGAAACAAATCCCTTTACCCAATTTGACATTGCTTATCAAAACCCATGAAAATAAGGAAGAGTTGGAACAAGCAGCCCCGTACACATCAAATTATCCGATTCCCGAAACCGGAACGGCATATTATTTGTGTCATGATGGTGTATGTTCCGCACCGTTTAATACCCTTTCGTCATTAGCAGCGCGACTGCACATGTAAATATTTTAGTAATCGGGCTGGAATTGGTAAAAAAAGAAGAACGTAAAAAGTCTGCCGTACAAATATTAGTGCGGCAGGCTTTTTGTAGTTCTATTCTATAGAGGGGAGTTAGATGATTTCATGGAAGGTTCTGCTTATAACGTCGTTTTGCTGTTCAGGCGTTAATTTAATAAAATTAACTGCATAGCCGCTGACGCGGATCGTAAGCTGAGGATATTTTTCGGGATGCTTTTGTGCATCCAAAAGCGTATCTTTGTTCAATACGTTGACATTTAGGTGATGACCGCCTTTTTCCGCATAGCCATCCAATAAGCTTACCAGATTATCTACTTGAGATGAGTTTATCATAATAAATACCTCTCTTTCTATATTTAATAATAATAATCGTTACTGTTTGTATAATAATCATATCACTTACAAATGTTATTGTCTATGGATATTCAAAAAGATAATGTATTTTTTTTGATACAAAAAACTTGGAATAACTTGGACAACATTTCATATATTGAGATAAGAGGACGGAGGTGAAGGCATGTGGCAAGGGGAGAGGAAATTCTGCATATATTTCCCGATTATATGAGGGACAAGTGGGGCGGCGTTATAAAGCAAGCTGAGGATCTGCAGGAAATAAGGCTTAGAATCGGCAGGGAAGTCATTGTTATACTTCAAAATGAGGAATGGTATCTGGCGAAGGATGGGCAGGTTACGAAAGAGAGAAATGATGCATGCCTCATATCCGAAAGAGACATGGAAGCTATATTGAACCATATATGCGAATACTCGGTGTATGCCTTTGCCGATGAAATAAAGCAAGGCTTTCTAACAATACCCGGAGGACACAGAATTGGACTTGCCGGACAAGTCATATTGCAGGAAGGCAATATCATACGGAATATGAAGCATATCAGCTATATGAATATACGTGTTTCTCATGAGATCAAAGGGGCAGCGGATATGCTCCTCCCTTATATATATGAAGAGGGACGGTTGTTTAATTCTTTATTGATTTCGCCGCCGGGCTGTGGAAAGACTACGCTGCTTAGGGATATGATAAGGCAAATATCCGACGGGAATCCATATGGTAAGGGGATGGCGGTAGGAGTGGTGGACGAGCGTTCGGAAATTGCGGGCAGTTATCTTGGAAGACCTCAGAACGACGTGGGGATAAGAACCGATATCCTGGATGCTTGTCCGAAGGTGCTTGGAATGATGATGTTGATCCGCTCCATGTCCCCTCAGGCGGTAGCAGTAGACGAGCTGGGATGTGAAGAGGATATGAAGGCGGTGCATCAGGTCATGCAGTGCGGGAGTAAGGTCATAGCGACCATACACGGGGATTCTCTGGAGGATGTGATGAATAAAAGCTTTTTATTCGATTTAAAGAAAAATAAAAGTTTCGGGCGCTATATATTGCTTGAAAAAGTGGGCGGAAAATGTGGTGTAAAAGCCATTTATGACAGGAGCTTCGAATTATGTTACGGCTGATAGGAATCTTATTTTTGATGGGCGGAAGCTTTGGGCTGGGCTTATCTTTGAAGAACCGAATGAAAGACAACCTAAATGCATTATATCAGATACAGCAGATATTTAAGATGCTGCAAAATGAAATTACATACAGTAAGGCACCCTTGCCGGAGGCCTGCCGGAGAATAGGGAGCAGGATAAAGGAGCCTTACGGAAAGGCTTTTAAGGAAATATACGAAAAAATGCTATTAAATAACGGATGTTCTTTTTCGGAAGTATGGAAGGAATGCATGAAAAAGTGTTTAAAAGGAGCAGTACTGTCCGAAGAGGAGAAGCGGGTGTGTCTGGATTTCGGAGACTGTGCCGTATATATGGATGAGAAAATGCAGGCGGAAGCAATCGAACAGTACTTACATCGTCTGGAACTGTCGGTGAAGAAGCTGGAAGAAGATATGATAAATAAAAGTAAGGTAATTATGAGTTTAAGTGTAATGGGCGGTCTGTTTGTCGCCATTATACTAATATGACCGGTACATAAGGGGGAAATATGGGCGTTAGTCTAATATTTAAAATTGCGGCAGTAGGAATATTGATAACCATTTTGAGCCAGATATTAAAGCATAGCGGCAGGGAAGAGCACGCTTTTTTAATTAGTCTGGCCGGCTTGATACTCGTTTTGACATGGATTATCCCATACATTTACGATTTGTTTACCATGATTCAAAATCTGTTCGAATTATAGAGGAAAGGAATGGTATTGTTATGGATGTGCTGAAGATAGGAATGTTGGGAATAGCAGGTGTTATGATTGCTTTGCAGTTCAAGTCGGGCAAGCAGGAATATGGATTATATATCGGCTTTGGTGTGTGTCTGATTATTTTTTCCTCAGCGGTTTTGGGACTTGGTTCGTTGCTTAACAGCATGGGAGAGCTGAAGCAATATATGAACGCCAATAATACATATTTCCAGGTTTTACTCAAGGTGATAGGAATCACTTATATTTGTGAATTTTGCTCAGGGATATGCAAGGACGCAGGATATTCCTCCATAGCCGGGCAGGTAGAAATTTTCGGGAAGCTATCGGTGCTCATTGCCGGTATGCCAATTCTGTTAGCTATTATCGAAAGCATTCAGGAGATAGCAGGATGAGTGAAAAAGGGAAGAGAAGGTTGAAAGAAAGGCGTTTTCAACTATTGATTTTGAATACGTCAAAGCGGAAATGGGGTATAAGAATGAAGAAAATACTGCTAAGTGCAGCGCTCGTATTAGCGCTTTCTTTTTTCATGGACAAGCCGGTTTATGCCGCAGAAGCTACAGTTGACTTTACGAATATGTGGGGAGAATACGGAATGGATGAAATATCCGATAACCTGGACCGTATACTGCCCAATTATGAATTTGATGTACACGAAGTCCTGTCCAGTATATTGCAGGGAGATATCTGGAACGCGATTAAACTGCTTTGGGATGGAGTAAAGGGGATGCTTTTTAATGAACTGTCCGGAATGAGAAATATTTTCGTATCCATTCTGATTCTAGGCATTATTTCGGCACTTTTTTCCAACTTCTCAGATATGTTCAAAAGCCATCAGATAGCGGATATCGGATTTTACTTTCTCTATTTATTACTGATGGCGGTGCTGATGAAATCGTTTTTAGCTGCGGCCGGAATTGCCTCTGAAGCGGTGGAAAATATCGTATTGTTCATCAAGATGTTCATTCCCACTTATTTCATGGCTATCGGAGCGGCGACGGGAGCCGCAACGGCGGCAGCATATTACCAATTTACGTTATTTTTAGTATATGGAGTAGAAAAACTATTGTTATGTATTATGATGCCCCTCATATACAGTTATGTGCTGATGGCCCTGATGAACGGCATATGGGCAGAGGAGCGTCTTACCCTTATGTTGGAATTTTTGAAAAAAGGAATTGTGCTGGGGCTTAAGGTGGCAATGGGGACAATCACGGGATTAAGTCTGTTCCAATCAATGATAACACCTGTTATAGATTCTCTTAGGACGACAGCAGTGAAGAAAGCGGTATCCGCCATACCGGGAATCGGGAATCTTGCGGAGGGGGTAACAGAAATGCTCATTGGTTCGGCAGTATTAATAAAAAACAGCATCGGCATTCTCATGCTGCTTCTGCTCCTTGCAATCTGCCTTATTCCTTTAGCGAAGCTGTTTGTTATAGCCTGCATTATGAAAGGGAGTGCGGCGTTAGTAGGAATCGTAAGCGATAAGAGAATTACAGGATGTACAGACAGGGTGGGGGACGGAAGTCTATTGCTGTTTCGCACGACGTTTACGTCTGTGGCGCTGTTTATCATTACAATAGCAATTGTTGCATATACGACAGGTAAGGGGATGTAGCTGTGGGATATTCTTTTTTGGAATTCATGAAACGGATAGGAATTTTTATTATATGTGCGCAGAGTATTCTGCACTTTGCAGCGGAGAAATCCTATGAAAAGTATATCAAAGTTTTGGTTGGCATCATGATATTGGCACAGTTCGTTGTTCCGGTAAGGGCATTGCTTTTAGGGGCGGACAAAGGAGAAATATGGTCGGCTGTAGAGGAATTTCAGAGGGAAATGGATATGGCGATGGAAGATGTCGGAGTGGTATATGAAAAAGAGGAAGACGGGAAACTTACACAGGCCCTTGAAGAAGAAATCAAAGAGAATCTGGCAGAGATCGCAGGAAACTATGGATATGGGGTAAGTGAGGTTTTTTTATATGAAGAGCCGCCTAAACTTACTGTAAAGGTATTTCGGGAAAAAAACGGATATGAAGGAACTGCCGGCAGAGAGGAAGAGGGGGGTTATGGCATCAATAAGGTAGATGAGGTGAAGATTGATGTGAAAGTATCGTCCTCCCTTTCGGAAGAAAAAGGAACATATCCGGATGGAGCTAAAAAAGAAGCGGAGGGATATTATATAAACGGAACCGGAGAAGATGCAGAAGAAATAACAGAAATGAAAAAAGAATTCTGCACCCGTTTGGGAACGGATGAATCATACGTGGAAATAATCGTAAAATAGGAGGCTCTTGTGGAAGAAGAAAAAAAAATCGGCATATGGAAAAAAATTAAAGAAGGAAAAAAGCCGGGGAAGGATCAGTTCGTTATTTTCATCCTTGTAGGAATATTGCTCATCATCATTGCACTTCCTACTTCCCAGACCTCGGAAAAAAATTCTAAGGACTCCGGAATATGGAGCATGGATTCGGATAAAATGAAAATAACGCAGAATGCGGGTTCGGAAGAAAATAAAAACAGCGAAGAAATATATGCCCCGGCATCCATAAACGGAGACGCCGAGGCATATGAGCAATATATGGAGAATAAATTAGAACAGGTGATTTCCTCAATGGAGGGGGCTGGAAAGGTAAAGGTAGCGATAACGGCGGGTACATCGAAAGAGGCTGTCGTAGAGAAAGATCTTCCTGAGACGAAGAGTACTACGACGGAAAGCGATGCGGGGGGCGGAAGCAGAAATATAGAAGAATCTGACATTCAGGAAGAAACGGTATATGTGAAAGAAAGTGACGGAAGCAGCACACCTTATGTGGTGAAAACCTTGCAGCCCGAAATAGAAGGCGTAGTAGTCGTAGTTCAGGGAGGTGACAAACCTGAAGTAAGGAAAAATATTACTGAAGCAATTGTGGCATTATTTGATATAGAGCCACATAAAATTAAAATAATCAAAATGAAATCCGAATAAGGAAACCGAATAAAGAAAAGGGGAGAATCGCGTGAAAAATATGCTTAAAAAGAACCAGATTATGATTACTGCACTTGCAATTATGATTGCAGTTGCAGGATACCTGAATTTTGCAGGTACAAAGGTTACACAAGAGGATATCATGACAGTAGAAAGCGACACGGTGGTCAGCGACGATAACGGTTTGAATGCAGATAGCACCGACTCCGGTACAGTGGATAATGATGTTGCTTCACTCTTCGATATTTCCGATGAAGATGCGGCTTTGGATTCCGCCTATGGAGATATTGAAAGCCTCGATTCCGATGGGGGTGTAGTTGTTTCTGATTATCTCGATGAAGGAATGGCTGAGAACGTGAATGAAACTACTCCTGCAGATAGCGGAGTGCCTGGTGAAGCTGTATTTACCTCCACCTCCAGCACGAGCTCGCTTTCCGGAGCTAAGCTGTTAAAGGAACAGACAAGAGCAAAGAATAAAGAAACGTTATTGGAAATTATCAACAACGCTAATATTACCGAAAGCCAGAAACAGGAAGCTGTTGATAATATGATCGCCCTTACGGATATTGCGGAAAAAGAGACGTCCGCAGAGATCCTGTTGGAAGCAAAAGGCTTTTCCGATGTAGTAGTAAGCATCAGCAGCACTGGTGTGGACGTAGTAGTGAATGCGACGGAGCTGTCAGAAGCACAGCGCGCTCAGATCGAAGATATCATCATCCGCAAAACCGGAGTAGCGCCTGAAACGATTATTATAAGCACGACTGCGGCAGAATAAGGAATGAAAAAAGAAGTGAAAATAAGAAAATAACCTTACGTCTGCAAAAGAGTTTTATACAAAAATATAAGAGTTTATTTGAGTGAAAAGATGTGCTATAATATGTAACGCTAGTCAGTAAGTGAAACGTGTCCGGCAGAGGATGCGCCATGCGAAGAGAAGCAGAGAGGTGTACTTATGAAACGTATATTTTTAATTGTACTCGATAGTGTAGGAATTGGAGAGATGGAGGATGCGAAGGAATATGGGGATGAAGGAACCAATACCCTGTCTTCTGCCGCATCCAGTCCTTATTTTTCTATGCCTAATATGAAAGGCTTAGGATTATTCAATATAGACGGAGTTACCTGTGGGGAGAAAACGCAGAAGCAGACGGCCACAATCGCCCGCATGAAAGAGGCTTCCAAGGGAAAGGATACGACAATCGGACATTGGGAAATTGCAGGAGTTCTATCGAAGGAACCGCTTCCTACTTATCCGGATGGATTTCCGAAGGAGGTCATCGATGAATTTATAGCTCTGACGGGAAGGGAAATACTATGTAACAAACCCTATTCAGGTACGGAGGTAATCAAAGATTATGGCGATGAGCATGTGAAAACCGGAAAGCTCATCGTATATACTTCTGCGGACAGCGTATTTCAAATTGCCGCCCATGAAGATGTTGTGCCTCTCGATACCCTATATGAATACTGCGCTATGGCAAGAAAGCTGCTTGCCGGAAAGCACGGGGTGGGAAGAGTAATAGCCAGACCTTTTGCGGGCACCAGCGGCAATTATGTGCGCACTTCGGGAAGACATGATTATTCCTTACAGCCGCCTTCTGTTACCATGCTGGATCAGCTAAAAGAGGAAGGCAGAGATGTCATCGCTGTAGGAAAAATAAACGATATTTTTGCAGGAAAAGGAATTACGGAATTCACTTATACAAAAAGCAATGAAGACGGAATTGATAAGACGCTGGAAATGATGGAAAAAGATTTTTGTGGACTGTGCTTTATCAATCTGGTAGACTACGATATGCTGTACGGACATAGGAACGACATCGATGGCTACGCGAAGGCTCTTACCTACTTCGATACGAGGCTGCCGGAGATTCTTGGAAAAATGGGGCCTGAGGATGTGCTTATGATTACGGCAGATCACGGATGCGACCCAGGCTATACAGTATCGACGGATCATTCCAGGGAGCACACACCGTTTCTTATGTACGGAAAAAATATAGAACCGAAGAATCTGGGTACGAGAGACACCTTTGCGGATATTGGCGCAACGGTGCTAGATTATTTTGAAATAGAGCCTCAGTTTGACGGAAAAACGATGCTGTAAAAGAGTTACTGTTCACACAGTAGCTTAATACTTGCTGTTAAGCTGCGTAAGAACGTGATTCAAGAGATGATTTCTGCTTCGCGGAGCGAATTTACATGCAAAAAGTTTGCATTGCAGAACATCATGCGTTGCGGTGAACGGAGTAAACAGTAACGTAAAAGAGAAACAGGAGGATAAAAATGTGAGCAACTATGCAGAGGAAATAAACAAGCGGAGGACTTTTGCGATTATTTCGCATCCCGATGCGGGAAAGACCACTTTGACGGAGAAATTCCTGCTCTATGGAGGAGCCATCAATCTGGCCGGAAGCGTAAAGGGAAAGGCTACCGCCAGACATGCGGTTTCCGACTGGATGGAGATAGAAAAGGAGAGAGGTATTTCTGTTACTTCCAGCGTTCTGCAATTCGGATATGACGGATATTGTATTAATATATTGGATACCCCGGGACATCAAGATTTTTCCGAGGACACTTATCGTACCTTGATGGCGGCGGATTCGGCAGTTATGGTCATCGACGCTTCCAAGGGTGTGGAGGCTCAGACGAGAAAGCTCTTTAAGGTATGTGTCATGCGGAAGATTCCCATCTTTACCTTTATCAATAAAATGGACAGAGATGCGGGCGATATGTTTGAGCTTTTGGACGAAATAGAGCGGGAACTCGGTATTGCCACATGTCCTGTCAACTGGCCCATAGGCTCCGGTAAGAACTTTAAAGGCGTTTATGACAGAGAAGAAAAAAGCGTGGTCATGTATACGGATACGCAAAAAGGAACGAAGGAAGGGGAGACTACAGTAATCCCTATTGAGGAAAAGGACGAGCTTTCCAAATATATCGGAGAGGATTTGAAGGCGCAGTTTTTGGAGGAAGTTGAGCTTTTAGACGGAGCCAGTGCGGAATTTGACATGGAAGTAGTGCAGGCCGGTGAATTGACTCCTGTATTTTTTGGCTCTGCCCTGACAAACTTCGGCGTGGAAATATTTTTGCAGCATTTCCTTAAGATGACGACTACACCACTTCCCAGGAAAGCGGATATAGGCTTGATACACCCGGTAGAGAACGACTTTTCAGCGTTTGTATTCAAGATTCAGGCGAATATGAACAAGGCCCACCGGGATAGAATCGCATTCATGAGGATTTGTTCCGGGAAATACGAAGCCAGCATGGAAGTGAAGCACATTCAGGGTGGGAAGACCATGCGACTGTCTCAGCCGCAGCAGATTATGGCAAGCGAGAGGAAGATATTGGACGAGGCATACGCAGGGGATATTATCGGAGTGTTCGATCCGGGAATTTTCTCCATTGGAGATACGCTATGCATGCCTAAGGAACAATTTCAGTATGAAGGAATCCCGACCTTTGCGCCGGAGCATTTCGCGCGGGTGCGTCAGATGGATACGATGAAGCGCAAGCAGTTCGTAAAGGGTATTACACAGATTGCGCAGGAAGGCGCGATTCAGATTTTTCAGGAGTTCAATACCGGTATGGAGGAAATCGTAGTAGGCGTGGTAGGTGTGTTGCAGTTCGAGGTTTTAAAATACCGGTTGGAAAACGAATATAATGTAGAAATAAGACTTGAGAATCTGCCATACGAATACATTCGCTGGGTGGAGAATAAAGATATCGATATGGTAAAGCTGACGGGGACCTCCGATATGAAAAAGGTGAAGGATATGAAGGGGAACCCCTTACTTCTTTTCATCAATCAATGGAGTATCGGTATGACACTCGACAGAAATGAAGGATTAATATTATCTGAATTTGGACGTGATTAAATGATGAAAAAAAATCGGATTGCCTTTTTACTAGTATTTCTTCTGCTTATGGGGTGCGCTCCGGAAGTGAAATCGCCCGAAAAGCTGCCAATAACGATGGCCGAAGAAAAAAGTGCGGAAGAAAATGAGTATGGAACACTTACGGAAGAGACAAATGAGGAGGGGGAGGAAGCTTCCCGGACATTAGGAGAGTCGGAGAAGAACGACGATACGGTTCGAGCCGCTCTTGGCCTTACAGAGGAAGAGTTGCCGAGGCTTCTTGACGCACAAAAGGGAAATTACAATTTTGAAAGGCTTACCGAAGAAGAGCAAATCGTTTATGCAGAAATATTTCAGGTGCTTTCCGGCTGGGGAGAAGATGTGCTTATTTCCAGCATGGATACTAACAGCATAGATAAGGTGTTTCAGTGTGTCTTAAACGACCATCCTGAGATTTTCTATGTGGATGGTTACACTTTTACCAAATACACGCTGGGCGAAGAACTGAAAAAGATTACGTTTACCGGAACCTATCACATCGATGAGGAAGAGGCGAAGCGCAGACAGAAGCTTATTGATGTTTATGTGGAAAAATGTCTTGCCGGACTTCCGGCGGGTGCGGATGCATATGAGAAAGTGAAGTATATTTATGAATATATCATAAGCACCACCGAATATAACTCTCAGGCCGCCGATAATCAAAATATTTGTTCCGTTTTTTTGTACGGGGAGTCTGTATGTCAGGGATATGCGAAGGCAATGCAGTATCTGTTAGGACGTCTGGATATTTTTTCGACGCTGGTAATCGGAAGGGTATCCGATGGAGAAGGCCATGCGTGGAATCTGGTAATGATAGACGGAAATTATTATTACGTGGACCCCACATGGGGAGACGCTTCTTATCAGATGGAGGAAGCCCAGGATGATACGGGATATGAGAAAGAGCATCTGCCGACCATCAATTACGATTACCTGTGTGTTACTACCGAACAGCTGGGTAAGACCCATACCATAGAAAATGTGGTAGCGCTGCCGGAATGTAATTCCATGCTGGCGAATTATTACGTGCGGGAAGGAGCTTATTTTTCTTCTGTGGATAGGGACAAGCTTAAGGAGCTCTTTATAAAGGAATACGAAGAAGGGAGCACTTATGTTACATTAAAGTGCAGCGATGCTTCTGTGTATAAGGAGATGGAGGCGGCTTTAATCGAAGAGCAGGAAATTTTCGGGTATCTGGACAGCCCGGACGGAGTTATCGCCTATGCGGACAACGAAGAACAGTTAAGCCTAAGCTTCTGGCTGTAACATACTTGCATTACTGTTCATTCTGTTATCAGCAATGCATTATGTCTGCAATGCAAAAAATTGCATGTAAGATTCGCTCCGCGAAGCAGAAATCATCTCTTGAATCACGTTCTTACGTCGTTTAACAGCAAGTGTTAAGCGGCTGTGTGAACAGTAACATTCTTGCAGTTATACTCGTCTGCCTCGAAAGAAAGGTCTATGCAAAAGCCGTAAATTTTGGTATATTATACAAATAGATATAGTTAGATGGTTATGAGAAAGGCAGGGTTAATGAATATGGAAAAGGAATTAGATAGAAGCACATATGTATTACAGGAGGATGAGAGCACCGGAGCGGTTAAGATAGCGGACGATGTGGTTGCAATGATAGCGGGAATCGCGTCTACGGAGGTGGAAGGTGTTGCGTCTATGGCGGGCAATGCGACCAACGAGCTGATGAGTATGGTCGGTGTGAAAAATATGAAAAAAGGCGTAAAGGTCGATGTCCTGGATAAGGTGGTAGAGGTCGATTTGGCGCTTATCATGGAATACGGATACAATATTCCTGTAACCAGCCGCAAGGTTCAGGAGAAGGTGAAGAATGCCATTGAAAATATGACAGGACTCGAGGTATCCAGTGTGAACATCCGCATCGCAGGCGTGAATATGCAAAAAGACAGATAGGAAGAGTATACCCATGGGAAGA
>JAEZRJ010000026.1 GCA_023412855.1 Bacillota bacterium
TTTGTCATGCAGTTTTCAATGTTCATTGAACTTATTCCAAGTTTATTATTTATCTGAAATGCATTTCTGCAATTCATTCATAAAATATCAATTTAGGACTTGACTTTTAATAGTTAGTCTTTCTGTATTTTCGTTATTTTTTTACCCCAGAATTTCTTTAAATGCGGTCAGATCCATAAAATATGGAACTACCATGCGATTCAAAAGAAGAGGATCTGTCTCTTTGGTGTTTGGCCCATTGTTTGTAGTAAAGGCCAGGAGAAAGCCCTTTGACTTAAGTAGCGAAACGTTGCGATCTGCGAACAAACCGAAGGGATAGGCAAAGGTATCCTTTGCATTGACTATGGGCTGAGTGTTACAGCGATCCAAATCTTCGGAGAATTCCAAATCGTCAGCCTCCATCATCCTGCTGACTGCGGCGCTTGACCTCGTATGGAATAAATCGGTATGGTTAGCGTATTCAAAGACATCTGCCATCCCTTCCAGCTCATGCTGCGTCAGGCAAACGGATCTCTCCGGCATAAAGGCTGTCTTTTTGCTGTTTAGCCAGCCTGAGACTACAAAGGCAACCCCATGAAACCCATATTTTTTCAAGAGAGGGTAAGCGTAACGGGCGATGGACTGATAGCAGTCATCGAAGGTCAATAATACGGACTTATCCGGTAACTTTGCTTTATCATAATAGTAATTTCTAACTTCCTCAAGCGTTAAGGTATGATAGTTGTTTTCATGCAGATATTTCATTTGCATCGTGAAGCTTTCCAAAGTGATGAATAGCGGGGCGGGCAAATTGTCTTCATAATCCTGCCTTACTTCGATGGGATGCGCCTGCTCGGGAGAGAACATAGTTCCTTCGCGAATTTCATGATATACAAGAGCAGTAAATGACATTGTAGTATACTCCAATCCGGATTTTAATTTGTGAAAGCTTAAAACTAATCATAGAGTATAGCATAGAGAAAAATAAAATGATAGATTAAAATTTACTGATTAGGAGAAACGATTAGGAGAAATGAGGTTGCTGTAAAGCCGGAGACTGAATAGTAACGAATCGGTATAAATTATTTAAACATGAGTGCGCAAGGGTTTGAAGTATATTTAGAAAAAATAAATTTATGATGATAAATAGTGATAATTTGAAATTGACAAATAAAAGGGAAAGTTTTATAATTTGAGTTAGTTAAGACTAACTAAAATTGGTTTAAGCAACTATGCAATGTACTGTTCTTTTAAGATATAGGGAAGCAATAGATTATAAATATAATTTAATGAGGTGAAATTATGAAAGACAATGAAAAAAAAGCAAATTATGGTAATTGGGTGCCGGACAATCTGATGCGGAAAATGTGGACGGCAGCAGGCGTGGTGTTCCTGCTGTGGATTATAAATTGGATTTTCTTAGGAAACATGATATTTGCGGTAATTTTTGGATTCTTTTTCCTGCTTATGCTGGCAGTAAGTTTTTATATGCAGAGATGCAAAGCCATTTTTGCTTTTGAAAAAGGCGGGCTTATGGGAGAAATACACGAATATCTTGTAAACCATCTTCCATATAAAGGGGATGGAACTCTTCTTGATATCGGATGCGGTGCAGGCGCTTTAACGATACGTTGCGCAAAGCGTTTCCCGGAAGCCAGGCTTCAAGGAGTGGATTATTGGGGAAAGGAATGGAACTATGCGAAAGAACAGTGCGAAAATAATGCAGTTGCGGAAGGCGTTTCTGATAGAGTGCGTTTCGAGAAGGGAGACGCGGCGGATTTACAATATCCGACGGAAAGTTTCGATGCGGCAGTCAGTAATTTCGTGTTCCACGAGGTAAAGACACAGCCTGATAAACGCCTTGTAGTGAAAGAGGCGCTTCGGATCGTAAAAAAGGGAGGGGCCTTTGCATTCCAGGACCTCTTTGGTATGGAAGCTCTTTATGGAGACATGGAGGCGTTTGTAGAGGAACTGAAGTCAGAAGGAATCCGGGAGATTCATTATATCGCCGATATAGAGAGGCTTGACTTTGTACCTAAGTTCGTGCAGGCGCCGTGGATGCTGAAGGGTGTAGGAATCATATATGGAATCAAATAAGGGGATAAGAAAGTTATATGATGTCATACTCGAATTCAATTTCATGCCGTAGGGGAATATCATTTTCTCCAATAAATGGAATTTCTGGTTTCAGTTCTCTGGAAATATCCAAAGCATTATGGTATAACCGCACCATGTCGAAGCCGCGTTTTTGATAAAACCTCAGTGCATTAATATTGTCATTTGTTGTGATAGCAATAATTTTACTGCATTGGTTTTCTTTTGCTATTGAACTGATTCTTTTTATCAGTTCAATAGCGATTCCCCGGCCTTCACGCAAACTATCCAAAGAAGTTATTTCACAAATATTGCCGTTTATTACATAAGTTAATAAAGCAATGATTTCTGTATCCTCATAGACTGCAATCCCGTCAACTCGTGTCATATCAATCATATTCCCGCGTATGATCATCTCGGTGGTTAGCCAGTGACTTGAAATAAATGAATTGATATCTGAACGATTTTCCTCATTTATAAAAACATATTTTATACATTTCATCTTAAAACCTCCGTTCCCATTGCCAAATTTCGTTCCAAGCCTTTGTCTCAAAGCCCAAATCCCAGTAGAATTGCTGGTCGCCGCCAATCATGCCTTTACAGGAAGAGTATTTCTTAATGACCCGATTAGCCAATTCATATATCAATGCCCTTCCGATTCCCTGTCGTCTGCACCACCATACGACTCCTAAAGGCTCAAGCTCACAGTACTGCAAGGCTTCGTTGTACCATACAATAGCGAGCCCCAGTGGTTTTCCTTCTAAGTCAAGTGCGGCCAAAGGCTTTGTTGTTTGCCCACGCTGAGTGGACCCCTCTGTCAAATTGAAGCTGATTGAATAAATAGGCTGGAAAGCCCATGGCATAGCTATTAAATATCAGCGTTTCCATTTGGTCAAAATATTCGTCAGTATAATATGCAAATTTGTATTTTATATGAATTTCCACCGTATTCTGTAAGTAAAATTGAAAATTTTGTTTGTAAAATTTTACCACTGTTATTGCTCTCTGGTCAACCGATCCTATCAGGAACCAACTCTGTTAGGCACATTGACAGGTTTACAAAATATAAAGAGCATATATAAAACATTTTAAAGGACTGCGAAGGGAATGGCATGTGTACAATCAAAAATCATAAAAGTGTAAAAAATGATTGCTTTTTAATATAATTCATGATATTTTAGCATTAGACCGACCGTCGGTCTAGTAGGGCATAAAAGGAGAGTCACATATGAGAACTATAAAAGAGCACAACGAAAGACAGAACGAAATACTGGATACCGCACAAAAGCTCTTCGCAGAAAAAGGGTATGGAAAATGTACGGTAAATGACATTTTAAATGAAATAGGCATAGCAAAAGGAACATTTTATCATTATTTCAAGTCAAAGGAGGAGGTACTGGACGCTATTATAGACCGCGGGGCGAGGCAGATACTTGAGAGAGCGCAGGAAGCGGCTGCTAATCCAAGCTTTTCCACGGAGGAGAAGTTGTATCATGTTTTTATGGCGATACGGATGGAAGAGGAATCCGATAGGATGCTGATCGAGGAGATGCATCGTATGGAAAACGCGCTGATGCACCAGAAATCCCTAACCTCAGTGGTTACGCTGACAGTGCCGGTTCTTGCAGAGGTGATAGAGGAAGGAAATAGAAGCGGAGTTTTTCACTGTGATTATCCCGAGGAATATATGCAGATTTTTATGGCGTCGGCTGTGACACTTTTGGACGATGGTATTTTTGCGTTTTCGCAGGAACAACAAAAAGGTATTTTCAGGGCGTTGATTTTTACACTTGGGAAGATGCTGGGAGTTGACGAGAAAGCGCTGTGGCAAAAGGCAGCAGAGAATTGGATGTAAGAACGTTTACGGGTTAATAGGAAAGGAATGATTAGTAAGATGAAAAAATTCAGCATCATATGGGCCGGAGAACTGGTTTCCAACATTGGAAGCGGTATGACCGCTTTTGCCCTATCCGTTTATGTGTACCGGTTAACAGAAAGCGTAAGCCTCGTTTCTCTGGTAACTCTGTTGGCCTATCTGCCGACTATTTTATTAAGCCCTGTCGGAGGCGTTTTGGCAGATCGTTATGACAGAAGACTTTTGATGATTTTAGGGGATATGTGTTCCGGACTGGGACTGCTTTACATACTCATATCCATTCAAAGCGGGAGTAAGAGCATTGTGCCGATTTTAGTCGGGGTGACTGTGAATGCAGTATTCGTTGCCCTCTTGGAGCCGTCTTATAAGGCTACGGTCACGGATCTGCTGACGGAGGAGGAATATGCCAAGGCCAGCGGCATGGTGCAGATAGCAGGGAATGCCAGATACCTGATTTCTCCTGCGCTTGCGGGAATCCTTCTTGGCTTTGCCGATATCAGGCTGATTCTGCTGATCGACATCGGAACTTTTTTCCTGACAGTATTTACGGTGGCGGCGGTGCGAAAGACTCTAAGAAAGCCGTTAACCGGAGAAAAAACGAAAGATATGGTAAGAGAGCTGAAGGAAGGATTCCTGCTAATTGTCCAAAACGGAGGTATACTGGCACTTGTGGCGATTATGGCCCTTATTTGTTTCTTTGTAGGCTTCATACAGATATTGACTCCGCCCATGCTTCTGGCGATCAGCGATGCGAAGACGGTAGGAGTTCTGGCATCCGCAAGTGCGATGGGACTGTTGATAAGCAGTGTGATCATCGGCGTATTTGGAATTCAGAAGAGGCAGGCGGATGTATTATTTCTATCGGCAGCAGCAAGCGGAGTTTTTATGACTCTTACCGGAGTAAGTATCCACTTGATTTTTGTGGGTACTGCGTTATTTCTCTTCTTTTTTTCCATTCCTTTTATTAATACATGTGCGGATGTGCTTCTCCGTGTCAGCATACCGGATGAGCTTCAGGGAAGGGTATGGGGGATGGTAAGTTTACTGACTCAGGCGGGAACGGTGATTGCCTATGCCGTATGCGGTGTGCTTGCCGACCGGGTATTCGAGCCGATGTTCGAGGAAGAAGGGCTGCTGTCAAATAGCATAGGAAAAATCATTGGGACCGGGCAGGGCAGAGGGATCGGATTCCTGCTGGTACTGTCAGGGGCGGGAATGGTGTTCGCGGCGGTAACGGCGGGCAGGAGCAGGAAGCTTCGTACAATCAGAACCGGTGGAGGTAGTGCTTATGTATCTGAAAATATTAAAGAATGATTGGAAGAAAAATCCGGGAAGCAATCTGTCCATGCTTTTCTTTATGGCATTATCCGGTGCGGTAACAGCGGCATCGGTCCTGATGCTGGTACAGCTTCTTTCGTCGATTTCTTCGCTGTATGAAAGAGCGCAGCCGCCTCATTTTTTACAGCTTCATAAGGGAGAAATCGTACAGGACGAAATCGATGCCTTCAACGAAGACTATCCGGGTATTACATACTGGCAGACTGTTCCTATGATAAATGTAGAAGGAGCCGATATTTTTGAAAAGGGGGAGAAGAACTTTTCTTTGGAGGACTGCCGGTTGGATATCGGGCTTGTCAGGCAGAATGAAAGCCATGATTTGCTGTTGGATGAGAACAGAAATAAAGTGCAGCTGTCGGATGGTGAAATGGGTATTCCCGTCATTTTAGCAGACCAGTATTCCTTCGAGTTGGGAGATAAAATTACGGTTCGCTTCGGAGAGCAGGAAAAGGAATTTACAGCGGCGGCATTTATCCGCGATGCACAGATGAATTCCACCATGTGTTCTTCCACCAGATTTCTCGTAAGCGACAGGGATTTTGAAGAACTCTTTAAAAACGCCCGGGAAACAGAATATATCATAGAAGCATGGTTTAAGGATACCTCGGCTTTGCCGGCCTACCAGACAGCCTACGAGCAGGCGCGCCTTCCACAGAGCGGGCAGGCAGTAACCTACTCCATAATTTTCCTTCTGAGCGCGATTACGGATATTATGACGGCAATGGTCTTTCTGCTGATTGGCATTTTTCTGATCGGCATTGCCCTTTTATGCATGAAATATACGATGATGGCAGCATTTGAAGAGGAACTGACAGAAATAGGAACGATGAAAGCGCTGGGGATTCCATTTACCGCTATAAGAGGATTATATCTTGGTAAAATGAGGATTCTGATGTCAGTGGGCATTTTTATCGGGTATGTAATGGCTGTTTTGGGGGCGGGGTTTTTCACTTCTCATATGAGCAGAACCTTCGGAAGCCAGCCGGTATCCGGTATGGCGCTTCTTTTTTCACTGGCGGCCTGTGTACTGGTATATTTTCTTTTTGAGCAGTATTGTAAAAGAATATTGAAGAAACTAAAGGCGGTAACGATTCTGGACGCATTGGTAACACAGAAGGGCTTTAAGCGGGAGAGAAAAGTTCGGGATAAGCTGCACCGCACAAAGCAGATGCCCGTTAATTTAAGCGTAGGACTCCATATGCTGCGGCAGAGTCTTTCGGAATATACGGTGGTTTTCCTCATTATGGGCATGACTGTTTTTTTTGTCCTGCTGCCACAGAATCTGGTAAGCACCATGAACGCGAAGGAATTCATTACGTATATGGGAAGCAGCGTGCATGATGCCATGATAGAGGTAGAGCAGGGAGAAGGCGTGACAGAAAGATGGATTAGAATGACAGAAGTACTGCGGCAGGAAAAGGGTATTTCCTTCTTCAGTACGCGCAGAGTGAGAATAAAAGCCTTGGATAACGAAGGAAGTTTCCAGAATTTGCATGTGGATGTTGGAGCGGGCAGCGGTGACGGCCTTGCTTATCTGGAAGGGGAAGCTCCCGGAGAACAGGATGAAATCGCACTTTCTCTTCTGCTCTCGGAACAGCTCGGAGCGAGAGCAGGAGATACACTCACGTTCTTAACCGAAAATGGCAGGGAAATATTTGCGGTGTGCGGCGTCTATCAGGATGTGACCAGCGGAGGAATAACTGCAAAGGCAATCTTCGATTTTCCGGAGGAGGAAACGGAGCAGTACACGATATATATAGATATCGAGCAGGGACTCGATAAAGAGGCTCTGGTTTCAAAATGGAGGGAACAGGCGGGCAGAGGATATTCGGTAGAATTCATGGAAACCTTCGTACAGCAGACCCTTGGCGGTGTGGCGAATCAGATAAGAAATGCTTCGTTTATGGCCCTTAGCATTGGTATTTTGCTGATAACATTAATTATTCTTCTGTTCATGAAGCTTCGCCTCGCGGGAGAGGCTTCTCAGATCGCATACAAAAAAGCGTTTGGAATACCGTTACGGGATGTGCGCTGGCAGGAGTTATATCCGGTGTATTTTGCAGCTTTTGGAGGGACTCTCACTGGGATGACAGCCGCGAATATGTTCGGAGATTCTCTGGCAGGTTTATGTCTGTCCTTTCTTGGCATAGGGATAAAAAGTATTCATTTTACTTTGAATCCGCAGACTGCGTGGCTGATTACTCCTCTGCTTTTGTTTCTTACGGCTGTTGCGGCAGCGGGAGTGGGAGCAGGCAGGATAAGAAGAGTGGAAGCTGTGGAATATATGAACGAGTGAGTGAAGAAGAAAGAGGATAAAGCAAATGAAAACAATTGTGGAAGCAAGAAATTTATCGAAAGAATTTCAAGGAACAACAGTACTGCGAAATGTGAATCTGACCGTCAGAAAAGGAGAATTTATTGCGATAATGGGTCAATCAGGATGCGGAAAATCCACACTTCTTTATAATCTAAGCGGCATGGACCGCCCTACGTCAGGGACAGTTTTCTTCGACGGGCAGGAGCTTAAGGAATTACCGGAGCCGCAAATGAGCAGCATTCGCTTGAAGAAGATGGGATTTGTCTTTCAAAAGGCCAATCTGTTAAGGTCTTTGTCAGTTATGGATAATATTGTATTTCCAGCTTATCAGGCAGAGATATTCCAAAGGGGGGAAATCAATGAGAATGCCAGACGGTGGATGGAGAAGACGGGAATTCTCTCCTCGGCGAAGCAGGATGTGAGGAAAATATCGGGAGGGCAGCAGCAGCGCGCTTCTATATGCAGAGCGCTTATGAACAGTCCGCAGATATTATTTGCCGATGAGCCTACGGGTGCGTTGAATTCCTCAGCTACCGGAGAAATCATGGATATTTTCAACCGGATCAATGCGGAGGGAACGGCTATTCTGATGGTAACTCATGACGGGAAGGTGGCGGCCAGAGCCGAACGGATCATTTATCTGGAAGATGGAGCTATCAAAGAAGAACTGATTCTGGGAAAATACGACGAAGCAAGAAGGGAAGAAAGGGAAAAACGTGCGGCTGTCTTTATGAGGTAAAGGTTAAAGGGAGATATTGACAAAAGTGGTTTTGTGTAATAATGTTAGATTATCATACAACTGACGGAAGTGGAATTAACCACATGAAGTATGACAATGATGTGCCGACCGTCTGGGCGAGTGCCCGGACTGACGGCACTTTTTTTGTGTAATATAGGAAAGCGCTCCTGTTGCACAAAAATAGATGCACAGCAAAGCGCACGGAACAAAAGCTGTGTTGCCAAAGTGCTTGGCTGCGAGAGTAGGCGAAGCACACTTTTGATTGGAGGATGTTCCTATGAAAGAATGGAAATTACGCTACGGATTAAATCCGAATCAAATTCCCGCGAAGGTATATGTGGAGAAGGGAGAACTGCCCTTTATAGTACTAAACGGATGCCCCGGATATATCAACTTTATGGATGCATTGAATGGCTGGCAGCTTGTCAGAGAGTTAAAAGCAGCTACCGGTTTGGCTTCGGCAGCTTCTTTCAAACATGTCAGCCCTGCCGGAGCAGGAACGGCAACTCCTCTGCCGGATTCCCTTCTCCAGGCCTATCACTTAGGGGAACAGGAATTATCCCCGATGGCTGTCGCTTACGCGCGGGCCAGGGGAACAGACAGGATGTCATCATACGGAGACTTTATTGCGCTGTCCGACGTCTGTGACATACAGACGGCCCGGCTGATAAACAGAGAGGTTTCGGATGGTATCATCGCTCCGGCTTATACGGAGGAAGCCTTGGCATTGCTTAAAAACAAGAAAAAAGGGATGTACGTTATTTTGAAAATAGATAAAGAGTTTCAGCCCGAAGGCACAGAGAAAAGGGAGATATTCGGCATTACGTTCGAGCAGGAAAGAAATGCGGCAGAAATTACGCAAGAGCTTTTAAGGAACATTCCAACGATAAGGAAGGAAATACCCGGAGAAGCTGTTCGAGATCTGTTAATTGCATTGATAACGCTTAAATTTACCCAGTCTAACTCTGTATGTTATGCGTTCGACGGGCAAACGGTCGGAGTAGGGGCGGGCCAGCAATCGAGAATCCACTGTGTCCGTCTGGCTGGCGATAAGGCGGATGTCTGGCAGCTTAGGCAGCATCCCGACATATTATCTCTGCCTTTTCATGAGAAAACAAAGCTCGTAGACCGTGATAATGCAATTGACCTTTTGCTGAGCAAGGAACCGGAGGCCGTGGCGGAAGGGGATAGCTGGAAAAGCCTTTTTACGGAGAAACCCAGACTTCTTTTTTCCGGCGAAAGAAAGGAATGGTTAGGGCAAATCAGTGGTGTTTCGCTGGGATCGGATGCCTTTTTCCCCTTCGGAGATAATATTGAAAGGGCCGTTAAAAGCGGCGTTTCCTATGTTGTGCAGGCAGGCGGCTCTATGCGGGATGATAATGTAATTGAGACATGTAATAAATATGGGATTGTAATGGCTATGACCGGAGTAAGGTTGTTTCATCATTGATGTTACACACCGGATATTTTATGGATAAATTGCAGGTTCAACATACAAAGATTTATTGACAAGCATAGTAACCGCGAATACACTTATTAGGTAAACCATATTCAAGAGAGTAATACGGAAGGTCTTTAAGAAAATTCGGTTTTTAATGTAATGCAATATAAATTGAATCAGGGGAGGAAACGGACATGAAATATTTCGGAGAAGGATTAAGTGAGAAACATAAAGAACTTAGCCGGATTATTCGGAAGGAAGAGAAGATTGAGCAGGCCAAAACGCTGTTTTTGGAGATTCATTCGAAGCTTAATTTGTCCGGGATAGAGGAGGCCGCTTCGTCTGTCAAAGCGGACATGGGAGATAAAAATGAGACGGATGATCTCCTGCATGATCTAAGCAAAGAAGAATATGCCATTATGCCTACGGGTAAGGACGAGACGATTGCCTGGGTACTATGGCATATCGCAAGAATTGAAGATTTGACCGTGAACATGCTCATAGCGGACAAAAAACAGATTTTCAATGAGGAATGGAAGAAAAGGCTGAATGTTTCCATCAGTGATACAGGAAATGCTATGTCCGATGACGAGATTATGGAACTTAGCCGGAATATTAATATTGATGAGCTGCTTCGCTACCGGAGGGAAGTTGCGAAAAGGACAAGAGAAGTTGTAATGGATTTGAAGGCTTCAGATATGAAAAGAAAAGTTCTGCCGGATGCCTTGACGGACATTCGGGCAATTGGCGGTGTGACTGAGTATCCGGATTCCATCTGGCTTTTGGACTATTGGGGTAAGAAGGATGTTGCCGGCATTCTGCTTATGCCCCCTACGCGTCATGTTATGCTCCATTTAAATGACTGCTGTAAATGGAAGGAACATATCAGAAGTAAGAAAAAACTTTTTGCCGGCTATTCATTGGAGGGATAATATGGGAAAGAAAAAAAGGGAACATATTGTATTCGATCAGACGCTTAAGCCTAAAAAGAGCATTCCTTTTGCTGCTCTAAATAAAAAGGGCGATGCAAAACATAAAATGAGCAGGCAAAGGAGTGGCATGAGATGAGCAAATATAATTTGTTATGGGAATATGTACAAAAAAACGGCAGTACGTCATTTAAACTTACTTTTGATGAAATTCAGGATATTGCGGGAATGCCGATAGACCATTCTTTTTTGAATTATAAAAAGGAACTGGCGGAGTATGGGTATCAGGTAGGAAAGATATCCATGAAAGAGCAGACGGTTGTTTTTAGTAAAACTGATTAGGAGTAAACAGATATGAATGCAGTCAATAAAACCTTATACATTCCTTTGTTCGGAAAAGCAGCGGTAAGTCAAAAAGGCATTATAATCAAAGATTCCAAGGCTGAAGAAATATGGAAAAAGGAAGGCTTTGCGCTGCATGGGAAAGCGAAATCCAGATGGCTGACTTATTATATGGCTATGAGAGCGCGGGTATTTGATGAATGGACAAAGGATCAGCTTCAAAAATATCCGGAAGCAATCATTTTGCACATCGGATGTGGGATGGATAGCCGTGTCGAAAGGATCAATGCCTTCGAGAGGATTTGGTATGACATCGATTATCCTTCCGTAATACAGGAAAGAACGCAATATTTCATGGAATCCGGTCATTACCGGATGCTGAGTGCCGATGCTTCCAACACAAAGTGGATAAATGGATTAGAAAAAGGGAAAGAAGCTATCGTAATCATGGAGGGTATAAGCATGTACCTTACGAATGAGGAGCTGGGTTCTTTGCTTCTGGCGCTGCAAAGCCAATTCGCCAACGTACTTTTGCTGATGGATAGCTACACTGTTTTCGGGGCAAAAGCATCCAGGTTTAAAAATCCGGTAAATGATGTAGGTGCGAAAATCGTTTCGGGCATCGATTATCCCGAGATTTTAGAGCAAAACGAGGGGATACATTTTGTGAGGGAACATGACATGACTCCGTCCGAGTTAGTTGATGAGTTAAGAGGTCTCGAACAAATATTTTTTAAATTCATGTTCGCGGGGAAAGCAGCGAAAAGAATTTATCGTTTATATGAATATAAGATTAATAAATAGGAAAATAGAACGCGAAGAAGAGGCGGTATATTAGAAATGGGGGAGGACAGTTATGTGGTATGGAGTGGCATCTATGGAGGATATTGAGCAATTGAAGGCGATGAGAATTGCCTACATAAACAGTGATCAGGGAGAACTCTCAGAAAAAGATTCCGCACTGATGATACATAATCTGACCATATATTTTACAAAGCATTTACAAAAGGATTTAGTTGCCTTTGTAGCAAAGGAAGGTGACCGAATCGTATCAACTGCGTTCCTGCTCATCATTGAAAAGCCCTCTAATCCGCATTTCATCAATGGGAAGATAGGAGAGGTGCTGAATGTGTACACGGAAGAAGCATACAGACGGCAGGGAGTTGCAACGCACCTTATGAAAATGCTGATGTCTTTTTCTAAGGAGAAGGAGCTCGATTACATAGAGCTTAAGGCGACAAAGAACGGCTTCCCTCTATATAAAAGCCTTGGTTTCGCCGAGCAGATTTCATCCTATATACCTATGCGGTACTAGTAGTCCGTTTTGCGGATTCCAGGCAGCAGGATTTGAAAAAGGAGAACGTAATTGTATGAGGTTAGACGGATTTGGAATCTTTGTGAAGGACATGGCGGTGATGGTGCGTTTTTACAAAGATGTCCTGGGCTTTGAAATAAAGGAGAGTGAGAATACTTTGAATGTTTACCTTGAAAAAGACGGAACTCTCTTTTTACTATATCGAAGAACTGATTTTGAGAAAATGACTAATAATCGTTTTCATTATGCGGAGAACATCAACGGTCATTATGAAATCGCGCTGAGCGTAGAAAATTATGCTGCGGTGGACAGGGCATTTGAAGAAGTTATTTCTAAGGGAGCTGTGCCTGTAATGAAGCCTGCGACGGAGGAATGGGGGCAGCGTACCTGCTTTGTTGCGGACCCGGAGGGAAATCTGATTGAAATAGGGTCGTTTACCGAGGGCGCTGACTGATAAAATATACAGTTTTGACGGGAAATATTATTGCGATGAAAAATGCTCCGTGATTTGGGATATCGATTGGAGCTTTGGAATGAGGTAAAAATAAATGATGTGGTAGAGTTCACCCATACTCTTATGAGAATGCTCGTGTGACATAAAATAGTACAGAAATAAGGCAATACAAGAAACAGGATGAAAGGAAGATATGAGATGAAAGAATTTGCAGCGGCGGCTCTGCCGTGGATAATTTTGGGGATTGCGATTGCCGTTCTTGCGGTAAAAGTAAGTAAAAGAAAAAACGGCGGAACGGAAGAAGATGAAACGAAAGGCGACTGCATGGCTGAGGGGATGTCTCTGGGAATGTGCTTCGGCATGCTGTTCGGAACTATGGGCGTGGTAAATTTGGGGCTTGGGCTCAGTCTCGGAATGTTGATCGGCATGACCGCCGGAATGTTTGTGAAGAAATAGTATTAGGAGGATAAGTATTAGGAAACGGTCAGTAACGGCGATTGCCATGCTGTCAGCGGCAATTCTCTGGGCCCGCGGCGAAGCTGAGGTAAGCGAGACTGCGAGCTACTGTAAGAACGTGATGCAGGAGATGCAGGTCTGACCTGTTTTGTTAAAACCGTATTCCCAAATTTTTTCTGTTACTGTATAATAAGGAAATAAAAATCGGGAGGAGGATTTTGTATGAAATATTGTAGTAAATCATCGTGTGCGTCAAACCGGGAGGTTTGCGCAATAATCTAAAATACGAATCGCGTTGCGTTGACCTCCGGAGGGTTTTATGAAAAATACTTGGAGGAGCAAATGAATCGTAAGAATAAAAAGATAACATATACAGACGGTTACTATAAAAATCATGCTTGTGATAACGTATTTACATGTAAAATATGCGGAAGGATTGTCATTCCGGAGGGAGCCGGGAGCAATCATAGAAATCATTGCCCTAATTGCCTTAACAGTCTGCATGTCGATGAAGAACCGGGGGACCGGGCATCTGATTGCGGCGGATTTATGGAACCAATCGGAGTATGGGTAAGGAAGAACGGCGAATGGGCGATTATCCATCGCTGCAAACAATGCGGGAAGCTTGTTTCAAACCGCATTGCCGCAGATGATAATCCTATGAAGCTTATGTCGATTGCCATGAAGCCTCTGACTTTTCCGCCGTTCCCATTGGAAAGAATTGAGGAATTAACAAATCTGATGGGCGGAGAAGGAAGTATAAAGTAACGGTCGGAAGAAACGAAATATTTGCCGCTTTTACAGCGGTACCGCTAGGCAGGGAACCTGACTGAAGACAGGTTCCCTGTTGTTTTTATTCTATAGGAAGGTGCTCTTATAGAATAAAATGAAATGCGCAGCTGCGCGCGCGGAACAAAAGCTATGCTGCCAAAGTATTCGTCCGCGAGAGTATGCGAAGCATACTTTTGTTCTGTGTGAAAGTATTTCATTCTTATGATATAAACACGAATGGAAATACCCTCCGGGTAAACAATACTCAAATACGGCTTTTGCTCCAAACTTATTTATAGATTTTTTATAAAAAATTATCGCTGGATGCTTGACAACATCGGCAACGCACGTTATAGTACAAATAGAACAGAAAGTTTTGGGTCTATAGTAAAAAACCGAGGTGTACAGGTTGAAAAAATATTTTTTCAACATCCTGATTTATACAGAGGTTAAAGTACACAGATAGGAGTTATTATGAATATTTCAAAATTTACACAAAAGTCCATGCAGGCAGTAGAACGCTGCGAGCGTCTGGCATACGAATACGGCAATCAGGAGATAGAACAGGAGCATTTACTTTACAGCCTTCTGACAATAGAAGACAGCTTGATTCTTAAATTGATCGAGAAGATGGAAATCAACAAAGACCATTTTCTGAACCGTGCAGAAGCAGCGATTCAGAAGAGAGTGAAGGTTCAGGGCGGTCAGGTATATGTGGGCAAGGATTTAAATAAGGCGCTTATCAGCGCAGAAGATGAAGCGAAACAGCTTGGAGATGAGTATGTTTCCGTAGAGCATCTGTTTCTTGCCATGATTAAGAATCCGAATAAAGAAATTAAAGAGCTTTTCAGAGAATACGGAATTACGAGAGAGCGTTTTTTACAGGTGCTTTCTACCGTAAGGGGTAATCAAAGAGTTACATCAGATAATCCCGAAGCTACTTATGACACTTTGGAAAAGTATGGTCAGGATCTGGTGGAAAAAGCGAGGAACCAGAAGCTCGACCCCGTAATAGGGAGAGACAATGAGATCCGCAATATCATAAGGATACTTTCCCGAAAGACGAAGAATAATCCGGTACTCATCGGTGAGCCCGGAGTAGGAAAGACTGCGGTTGTAGAGGGACTCGCACAACGTATTGTGAAGGGCGACGTACCGCAGGGGTTAAAGGATAAGAAAATTTTTGCGCTGGACATGGGTGCCCTCGTAGCAGGAGCGAAGTACAGAGGGGAATTCGAAGAGCGTTTGAAAGCAGTCCTTGAGGATGTGAAGAACAGCGATGGCCAGATCATACTGTTCATCGACGAGCTGCATACCATCGTAGGAGCGGGGAAGACGGATGGTGCTCTGGACGCGGGCAACATGCTTAAGCCTATGCTTGCCAGAGGCGAACTGCACTGTATCGGTGCTACCACCTTAGATGAGTACAGACAATATATCGAAAAAGATGCGGCTCTTGAGAGAAGATTCCAGCCGGTTATGGTGGAGGAGCCTACGGTAGAGGATACGATTTCCATACTGCGCGGTCTGAAGGAAAGATACGAGGTGTTCCATGGCGTTAAAATAATGGATAATGCACTCGTCAGCGCGGCTGTTTTGTCTCACCGCTATATTTCTGATCGTTTTCTTCCGGATAAAGCCATCGACCTTGTGGACGAAGCTTGTGCCATGATCAAGACCGAACTGGATTCTATGCCTGCAGAACTGGATGAGCTGCGCCGGAAAATCATGCAGATGGAAATCGAGGAGACAGCTCTGAAAAAGGAAGAAGACAGGTTGAGCAGAGAGCGGCTTGCCGCCCTGCAGAAGGAACTTGCCGAGTTAAAAGAGGAGTTCAACAACAGAAAGGCTCAGTGGGATAATGAAAAGGCTTCTGTGGATAAGCTGTCCAAGCTCAGAGAGCAGATCGATACCATCAACAATGAGATCCAGATAGCACAAAGGGACATGAATCTGGAGAAGGCGGCGGAGCTAAGCTATGGAAAGCTGCCTGCATTAAGACAGCAGTTAGAAATTGAAGAGGAGAAAGTAAAACGCGAGGATTTGTCTCTGGTGCATGAAAGCGTCAGCGAGGAAGAAATTGCTAAAATAATTTCCAGATGGACGGGCATTCCGGTGGCGAAGCTGACGGAAAGTGAGAGGAATAAGACATTGCATCTGGACGAGGAGCTGCACAAGCGTGTGATCGGGCAGGAGGAAGGCGTCACCAAGGTGACAGATGCAATCATCCGCTCTAAAGCGGGGATTAAGGATCCGACAAAGCCTATCGGTTCCTTCTTGTTCCTGGGGCCTACCGGAGTGGGTAAGACAGAGCTTGCTAAGGCTTTGGCAGCCTCGCTTTTCGACGATGAGAACAATATGGTCCGCATCGATATGAGCGAATATATGGAGAAGTTCTCCGTGTCCAGATTAATCGGAGCGCCTCCCGGTTATGTTGGTTACGAGGAAGGCGGACAGCTGACGGAGGCGGTAAGAAGAAAGCCCTATTCGGTTGTTCTGTTCGATGAGATAGAAAAGGCGCATCCTGATGTGTTTAACGTACTGCTGCAGGTGCTGGACGACGGGCGTATTACGGATTCACAGGGACGCACCGTAGATTTTAAAAATACCATTCTCATCATGACCTCCAATATTGGCGCGGGATATTTGCTGGACGGTATCCGGGAGGACGGCACCATCGGAGAAGATATAGAAAGCATGGTAATGGGAGAGCTTCGTGCTCATTTCCGTCCGGAGTTCTTGAACAGATTAGATGAGACGATTTTATTCAAGCCCCTGACGAAAGACAATATCGGCGGTATCATAGGATTGATCATGGAGAATCTGAACGAACGGCTGGCGGATAGGAACCTTAAGGTAGAGCTGTCGCCGGAGGCCGGACGTTACATTGTGGATAACGCTTATGATCCGGTATACGGGGCAAGACCGTTAAAGCGTTATATTCAAAAGCATGTGGAAACGCTGTCGGCCAAGCTGATTCTGGCGGATGCGGTAGGGACGGATGACACGATAGAAATCGTTCTGGAAAACGGAGAGCTGAGAGCGAGAAAGAAATAATTGTAATACAATCAGATGAGTCATAAAATTAAAGAAAGGATTGCTGTATGCGATATTTGATATCGGTCAGCAATCCTTTTTATGTATTAGGAAAGTGCTCCTATTACATAAAAAATAGATGCACAGTTACGTGCACGGAACAAAAGCTGTGCTGCCGAAGGGCTTTTGGCTGTAAGAGTGTGCGAAACACACTTTTGTTCCGTGCGGAGAAATTCGAATATGGAAAACGAAAACTAAGTGAATATAAGAATGTTACTATTCACGCAGTAGCTTAACACTTGCTTTTAAGCTACGCAAGAACGTGATGCAAGAGGTGATTTCTGCTTCGCGGAGCGAATTAAAATGCAAAAAGTTTGCACTGCAGAACATCGTGCGTTACTGAGAACGGAGTGAACCGTAATATAAGAATCTACCCTATTTCCAAGAAAATCCTTTACAATTTGGGATAATGTTGTTATATAATAAATAATGCGCACCATATTTCAAGAAAGGGTATTATGATTAGAGAACTTAGTATTGAAATGTTGGAAGAAGTACGAAGTACATTGGAAAATTGCTATTTTGAAGAAAAGAGATTGATAGAAGAAGTAAAAAAAGCAGATAGAATATTCGTGGCGGGTGTTGGAAGGACGGGTTATATTATGCGCTGTTTTTCCATGAGATTGATGCATGCGGGATTTAATAGCTTTATGATAGGGGATACGGAAACACCCGGAGCTGGTAAAGGAGATTTGCTTATTATCGGCAGTGGTTCTGGGGAGACAGAGAGTTTGAAGTCTTATGTCCGTAAAGCAAAGAAAATAAGCATGAGAATCGTTATTTTGACGGCAAGTGATAAAAGTACATTATCGGATGGGGCAGATATATTATGTACATTACCTGCACCGAATAAAACAGATGTAATCGACAAAGAGAAGTCTATACAGCCTATGGGAGCTTTGTTCGAGCAAAGTTTGCTTGTGTTTTTGGATGCGTTGGTAATACAGATTATGGAAGAATGCAATATATCGTGCGAAGAAATGTATAGAAACCATGCAAATTTGGAATAAGTAAAAATTATAAGTTTTATATAAATATATATTAGTCTATATAACCACGTAGTAGAAAAAGGGGACGCCACAAGGCTCCTCTTTTTTATTTTATAGGAAAGAGCTTGCTGAGTAAAGTATGAAGTCGCTATGCCATATATGGAAATATACTCCATATTCAATATGTTAAAATGAAGTAATAAGATGGAGTGAGAAAAGAGAAATGAAGTAATGTTTTTTAGTATTTATACAAAATATACAAAAATTAGATGGATAGTAACGAAAATATCAATGATTATATGTCACAATCCCCTAAAAAATTGTTTGTATTTACTCCAATACTTTAAAATGATAAGATGATATCGAAGTTAATACTTCAATAAGACAAACAAGGTTTGGAGAAAAAGTATGAATGAAATATTGGTGCGCATCAGATTTTTACTTCCTTCATTACCACGTGCCGAAAAGCTGGTAGCTCAGGCGCTTATTGAAAATCCGGAAGCAGTTCTAAGGTTTACTTTAGCGGATCTTGCGAGAGAAACCGGAAGCAGTGATGCTTCGATTATCCGCTTTTGCCGAAGGATGGGATATAACGGATATACGGAATTAAAGCAGGCCATTATTGCAGCGATAGCCGATGGGGATGAGATTTTTGCAGAAGAAGTCAGCAAAGATGACAGTATGAAAGAAATACTGAAGAAGGTGTTTCAAAGTAATATTCAAACGCTTACGGATACGTTATCGCTCGCTTCCGATAATTATCAATTGGCTCTGAAAGCTTTCTTGGAAGCAAAGTCCATCCATTTCTTTGGAGTTGGAGATGCGGCGGCAGCGTGCCAGCTTGCCTATATGAAGTTCGCTAGGCTGGGAATTCCCGGTTCGGCACATAGCGATGTCATGCTGCAGATGATGGCAGCAGGAAGTCTGGGAGTAGGAGATATCGCCTTTGCAGTTTCCTATGAAGGACGCTCCAGAACAATTGTAGATGCAATGGCCATCGCAAAAAGTCTGGGAGCAACTACCATATGCATTACAAAAATGAACAAATCTCCCCTGCTGAAAGTGACGGACATTCCCCTTTTTACGGCAGTCAGTGATTTGACGGTAGGCAGAGATCGTGTAACGAGAAGGGTTGCTGATCAAGCGATTATGGATGCTTTGTATTTGGGCGTCTTGACAAAGTCAGGTAAAGATTTCAGCAAGTACATCAAAAAACAACAAAAAGCAATTGACTTCAACAAAATGAAGTCGAATGAAACGAGAGCAACATATTTGTGATTGCGATAATATTGGAAAGGGAAAAAATATGAAAAAGAGATTAATCAGTATTCTTTTAAGTGCAGCAACAGTTATGACACTTTTAGCAGGATGCGGTAATGCAACACCTGCAGTAGAAGTGCCGGCAGAGACAGCAGAAGCACCCGTTTCAGAAGAAGCGGAAGTTGAGGAGGCAGATGCTGCCAAGGCAGAACAGGGCGTGGACAGTTCAGATATCAAATTGGCTTATGTCAGCATGAATCTTGCAAACCCATGGAATGTTGCAGTTAAGAAGGGTTTTGAAGCAGCATGTGAAGAACTTGGAGTTTCCTATATCAGTATTGACTCCGCATATAAAGTTGAAAAACAGGTTAGTGATTTAGAAAGTCTTGTGAATGACAACTATAACGGTATTATGTTTACTCCTATTGACCCGAATGCGACCCGTGATATTACGGAAGATGCCAAGAGCAAGGGAATAGCAATGAGTTCAATCGCTCAGACGCAGGATAATGTTAATTTAATATATACGCTGGATGAATATGACTATGGTTATACCATCGGTAAACAGGCTGCAGAATGGATAAGAGATACTCTTAATGGAAAAGCGAAAGTAGCGATTATTTCTCAAGATAACGTAGAAGCAGTAATTCCCAGAGGAAACGGAGTGGAAGAAGCTCTTAAGGAAATATGCCCTGACGTAGAAATTGTTGCAAGACAGGCCGGTGATACTTTGGAAGGCGGTATGTCTATTATCGAATCCGTACTTGCACAGAATCCTGATCTGGACGTAGTAGTAGCAACCAACGATTCAGGCGGTATCGGCGGATTTCAGGCAATGGTTGCAGCTGGTATAACAGGTGATAATAAAGCGGTATTCTCAGGTGATGCAACAGCAGAAGCACTGTCGTACATCGGAGAAGAAGATAGCATCTACAGGGGAACTGTTGACTTATATCCCTACCAGGGTGGATATGAAAGCGCGAAGATTCTCTTCAAATATATTACAGAAGGAATTCCCGCTGATCAGGAAACAATTTATCTTCCTTATGTTCCAGTACCGAAGAAGGATGTAATTGACGGAACATATCAGGCACAGTAAAGCTTAATCAATCAAGTGCTGCAATGATGCTGTGAAGCCGTTGCAGCACTCTTATATAACAGGAAAGTTCTGGTATGAGGTAAAATATGAGTGACGTAATCTTAAGAGTGAAAGAACTAACAAAACATTATGCCATGGTAAAAGCATTGGATGACATTACCTTTGATGTAAAAAGAGGGGAAGTTCATGCCTTATGTGGTGAAAACGGGGCAGGAAAATCCACTTTTATTAAGCTATTGACTGGAGCTAATGAAGCGACAAAAGGGACGATTGAATTCGAAGGAATAGAATATAAGAAGCTGACAACCAGACAGGCGATGGATTTGGGAATTGCTGTTATTTATCAGGAGTTTAGTTTGGTACCATATTTGACGGTGGCAGAAAATATTTTCTATGGAAGAGAGACTCAAAAGTATGGCATAAGAAATATTAAAGAAATGAACAAGGAGGCGGAACGGCTCTGTTCAGAAATGGGAATTAATATTGATGTCAGGACAAGGGTCTGTGATTTAGGTGTGGCATACCAGCAAATAGTTGAAATATTAAAGGCTGTTTCCAAGAATGCTAAATTTATCATTATGGATGAACCGACAGCACCTTTAACAATCAGCGAGACCAAAATATTTTTTAATATCATTGAAAAAATGAGAGAAAAGAATGTAACCATTATTTTTATTTCACACCGATTGGAAGAAGTTTTTGAACTTTGTGATAGAGTAACGGTTTTTTGTGATGGGAAATATGTAGTTACTAAAGATATAGAAGATATTAATCGGAAACAATTAATTTCTTATATGGTAGGCAGGGAGCTTGCTGATGATTATCCTTCACCGGATATCGAAACCGGCGATACAATACTGAAAGTATCCCATGTATGCAATGAAAATCTGAGAGATATAAGCTTTGAATTGCATAAAGGGGAAATCCTGGGATTCGGGGGGCTGGTAGGAGCTGGAAGAACGGAATTGGTAAGAGCTATTTTTGGAGCGGATCCAATGCGTTCCGGTCGAATTCAGATAAACGGTAAGGATTATAGTCCGCGCAGCCCTAAGGACGCATTGGCAGCAGGAATAGGATTGATACCGGAAGATCGAAAAAGCCAAGGTGTAATATTAGGATTATCGGTAAGAGAGAATACCGCATACAGTATACTTGATCGTTTATCTACTGTTGGAGTGATCCATAAGAAGAAAGAACATAAACTTACGGAAGATTACATGCGTGATTTAAAGATAAAAACACCCTCCAAGGAGCAATTGGTAAAGAACCTTTCCGGTGGAAACCAGCAAAAAGTTGTACTTGCAAAGATGATGGCAACGGACTGCGATATTCTTATTTTTGACGAACCGACGAGAGGGATCGACGTAGGAGCAAAACAGGAAATCTACAATTTAATGCGTGAACTGGTAAACAGAGGAAAAAGTATAATCATGATAAGCAGTGAGATGCCGGAACTTATCGGTATGTCTACGAGAATACTCGTTATGAGCAATGGCCATATTAATGGAGAATTTTCGAAAGAAGAAGTAACGCAGGAAGCAATACTCGAAAGAGCATCTTGTGAATAAAGAAATAAGCGGAGGTCCCAATGAAAAATAAAAAATTAGCTTCTATACTACTAAATTACGGTATTGTAATCGTTCTATTTATACTGCTGGCTATTTTTTCGGCAGCATCCAGTAACTTTTTATCAAAAGATACTTTTATTACTATTTTAAGACAGGTATCCATTACAGGAGTTGTATCGGTAGGAATGACATTTGTTATTCTTACAGGAGGTATTGATTTATCGGTTGGCTCCATTGCAGGTGTATCCAGCGTAACGGCAGCAATCTTAATGTCTCAGGGAATGAACGGTACGGTAAGCTCAATTATTACGGTAGCGATTGCATTGTTATACGGTATACTCAGTGGATTGTGCGTAACCAAGTTAAATATGCCTCCTCTTATTGCTACATTGGGTACACAGACGGCCCTTAGGGGAATGGCTTTTATTATTACTGATGGATTGCCGGTATTTGGATTCAGCACTACTTATGGCAACTTTGCGAAAGCCTCCATTCTGGGAATTCCATTTATGGTAATTTTAATGATTCTTATTTTCCTCGCTGGAAAATTTATTTTAGAAAAAATGACCTTCGGAAGATATATTTATGGAGTGGGAGCGAATGAAGAATCCTCCCGGTTATCCGGTATCAGCGTAACGAAAATCAAGATGTCTGCATATGCGATCAGTGGATTGCTCGCCGGTATTGCAGGATTAGTGCTTTTATCCAGAACAAACAGCGGACAGCCTTCTTCGGGTACCGGCTATGAAATGGATGCCATCACAGCAGTAGTGCTTGGAGGTGTTCAGCTTACCGGAGGAGAAGGACGAATCTCGCAGGTAATGATTGGTGTACTTATTATGGGTGTATTATCCACAGGTATGATTATGTGCGGAATCAACGATTATATACAGCAGTTAGTAAAAGGACTTGTACTGATTGCGGCAGTGGCTTTTTCAGAATTTTCACTCCGTCTTCGGTCAAAAACGATGATTAAAGAATAATGTTAGTGTAGAAAGGCATGGTTATTCAGATGGAACTTTATACGGCAGGAATAGATTTCGGGTCCCTTTCGGGACGGTGTGTTTTGGTGAATTTAAGAACAGGCAGAGAGGAAGCAACTTCTGTATATGAATATCCTCATGCAGTCATGGATGAAGCTCTGCCGGATGGAACGCCTCTGCAGATTGACTGGTGTCTGCAGCACCCCGAAGATTACAAAGAAGTGCTGCAGTATACCATACGGGACTGCATGAAGCAGATAGGAATTAATAATTCTCAGATTGTGGGAATTGGGATAGACTTTACCTCCTGTACGATACTTCCTATTCTTGAAGACGGGACTCCTTTGTGTATGCTGGAAAAGTATAAGTCGGAGCCGAACGCGTATGTCAAGCTGTGGAAGCATCATGCGGCACAGCCGGAAGCAGATGAACTTAACAGAATTGCCCATGAAAGAGGAGAGCGTTTCATTCACAGATACGGGGATAAGATTTCCAGCGAGTGGATGTTTCCGAAGATATGGCAGGTATTAAATGAAAGCCCGGAAGTGTATGAGGATACTTATTGCTTTTTAGAGGCGACGGATTGGATTGTCAAACTTCTTACGGGAAATCTTATGCGCAATAACTGTTCCGCAGGGTATAAGGCAATCTGGCATAAGAAAGAAGGCTACCCTTCCAAGGAATTTTTCAAGGCTTTGGATGAAAGACTCGAGAATGTGATTGAGGATAAGATGAAAGGCCCGGTTGTTCCGATAGGAACAAAAGCGGGAGAGATAACGGCGGAAGCGGCAGAACTCACGGGATTATTGCAGGGAACTGCGGTAGCAGTAGCGCATTTGGATGCAGCAGGAGCAACGGTAGGTGCCGGAATCACAACAGTAGGAACGATGCTCATTATGATGGGGACTTCCAGCTGCCATATACTTCTTGGAGAAAAAGAATGTGAAGTGCCTGGAATGTGTGGAGTAGTAGAAGATGGAGTCATACCGGGATATATAGGATATGAAGCGGGGCAAAGTTGCGTCGGAGATCATTTCCAATGGGTAACGGAAAATTGTACGCCTGCGGAGTATTTTAAGAAAGCGGAAAAAAACGGTCAGAATATTCATGAATATTTGAGTAAGCTTGCGGAGGCGAAGGAACCGGGAGAGAGCGGGGTGCTGGCGCTGGACTGGTGGAACGGCAATCGTTCGGTATTGGTGGATGGTAAGCTGTCAGGCCTGCTGATTGGCTGTACCTTGCAGACGAAGGCGGAAGATATTTATCGGGCATTGATCGAGGCTACCGCCTTTGGTACGAGAAAGATTGTAGAAACCTTTGAGCAAAATGGAGTTTTAGTAAATGAAATTGTAATTGCCGGCGGAATTGCTAAAAAGAATCCGTTCGCAATGCAGGTCTATGCGGATGTCACAGGAAAAGATATTAAGATAGCCGGTTCTTCACAGAACGCGGCATTATCCAGTACAATTTGGGCGGCGTTGGCGGCAGGAAGCAAGAAGGGCGGCTTTGATACCTTGGAAGAGGCAGTTAACAGACTGAACAACGTACAGGACAAAAAATATACACCCAATGCGGAGCATAAACGAGTATATGATGCACTTTATGCGGAATATGAATTACTTCATGATTACTTCGGCAGAGAGGAAAATAATGTAATGAAACGTCTGAAGAAGATAACAGAAGGCATTAAAGAGAAGAAAATCAAGAAAGTTGATTGACAGACATAAGGAGAAAATAGATGAGTATAGAGAAATTAAAAGAGGAAGTACTGGCAGCCAACCTCGACTTGGTAACAAAAAATCTTGTAATTTCCACATGGGGAAATGTTTCCGGATTTGATCCCGAGACAGAACTTATGGTAATCAAAGCGAGTGGTGTTGCCTATGCCGACATGACAGTAAAGCATATGGTAGTTGTCGATTTGAACGGAAATATTGTAGAAGGAGACTGCGTTCCCTCCACGGATACGGATACACATATAGAGTTATATAAGAGTTTTAAGGAGAAAGGTATAAGAGGAATCGTGCATACTCATTCACAGTATGCTACTATGTGGGCACAAATGGGGAAAAATATTCCTTGTTATGGAACGACACACTGTGATTATTTCTATGGTGATATTCCATGCACGCGTTTGATGACCCCGGAAGAAATTGCAGAGGCTTATGAAAGAAATACAGGTAAAGTGATTCTGGAATCATTTAAGGATTTGGATTGTAATGCAATACAGGCGGTTCTCGTTCACAGTCATGCCCCCTTCGTATGGGGAAAAACACCGGCATATGCCGTACTTCACAGCCAGGTACTGGAGTATGTGGCAAAGATGGCATACTGTAATTATACGGCGACAAACGGAGAGTGTGTTAGGGTACAGCAGGAGATTATGGATAAGCATTATAATAGGAAGTTCGGGCCTAATGCATATTATGGACAAGGAAAGCAGGGATAAGGAATGAGTTCAAGAATAATGGAATCCGTTCAGGATACATTACGATGTGAAGCAGATACTATCCGCCGTCTTGCCGAGGATATGGATGAAGAACAGATAAATGATGTTATAAATACATTTATAAAATGCAAAGGGAAAATAATTACATCTGGATGTGGTACATCGGGGGCAGCAGCTAAGAAAATAGCCCATACCCTAAGTTGTGTGGAATGCCCGGCTTTGTTTTTATCACCGGCGGATGCGGTACATGGTGGATTAGGGGTCGTGCAGGAGGGCGATGTGGTGATTCTTCTGTCAAAAGGTGGTTCCACACCTGAAATCAACCAAATGATCAGGGCATGTGAGGTGAAGAAAGCAGTTCTCATAGCAGTTACGGAAAAGGATGATTCTTACCTTGGAAGGAAAGCTGATTATCTGTTGAGAGTAAAAGTAGAAAAAGAACCGGATGATTTCAATATGCTCGCCACGGCAAGTACAATGGCGGTAATAGCAGTATTTGACGCGATTGCCATTGCAATAACGAGAATCAGAGGTTATTCAAAGAAACAGTTTTTGCTTATCCACCCCGGAGGAGATGTAGGAAACCGGCTTCTTGAAGAAGAGGGGGAGGATAAATGAAGACGCATGTATCAATATCTGTGTTCGCTGCTGATATACTTAAAATAGGAAGCGAGTTAAAGACAGTAAAAGAACATAAAGCGGACTCCATCCATATCGATGTGATGGATGGTCACTTTGTACCTTTGTTTGGATTTAACAACATGTGGGCAAAAGCGGTGGGAGACTATGTCTGCCTAAATAGGGATATCCATTTTATGCTTTATCCAACGGAGGAGATTATTGACCGTTTTATGGATGAGAAAGTTGATACGATTACTTTGCACCTCGACTCAGCGCCGGAACATGTCTTGCTGCACGGTATTTCTTACATAAGAGAATGCGGGAAAAGAAATGGCATGGCGATTTCCCCTGATACGGAAGTGGAGAGACTACTCCCTTTTTTAGATAATATCAAGGAGATTCTAGTTATGAGTACGGCTCCTGGAGAAGAAAATTCCTGCTTTGTAGAAGAAACATATGAACGTATAGAGCGGATAAAGGGGTTGATCGGTGAACGAGATATAAGCATCGCGGTAGATGGTGGATTAAACGCCCAGAGAGCAAGGAAATGTATTGCCAGTGGTGCGGATAAAATTATTATGGGAAGGACATATTTTACAGAAGTCCATAAAAAAGATTTGATTAGAGATATTCAACAAGCTGCATGTATATAATCTATCCGAAAAAAAATAATGATGTAAGTCTTGTTGGGCGTTTGTGAGACCGGTTTTCTTTTGCCAGGTAAAAGGAATCCGGTCTCTTTTCATCTGATTGGGGATGAATGCCCAAGTAGTAGGGGAGATCACGTTAAGAAAGGCAGGCGTGAAGCTTACGGGTAAGAGTAGAGTTATCTATATCTTTTTTACAGGAATAGCCAGTTTTGCTCCTGTTTCGGGGAAGGCCCCGTAGTTGAATTTCGGTATCGCTCCGTTCTCATAGAAATATCCGATTTCAGTAGGATTATAGCTCTCATACGCTTTAAAGACACAGCCGATAGCAATTCCGAAATCATTTTCATCTTCAAAAGGCTCCGACTTAAAATAAAGCATGACTCCGGAATCGATTTCAATGATTTCGTATTTTTCCGGAATGGCAGTATTGTAATCGAAAGGTACTTCTACTCCGGCAGCCGTAGAGGTAGTGCCTTCTTTTACTAAGAACTCCGGCAGCTCTATGATGGCGGCAGTGTCCGTTTTCTCAGGAATGCTGTTCAGTATGCCCTCCCAATCGCAGCCATTCTCCTCACAGAAGGACCAATAATCATGAGCACTGGCAGAACGTAAAATGATTAACTTTCTTTTTGGTTTCTCAACCGGTGTGACCGTGCAAACCATAGTGTTTTTATCCATTTCCAATCTCTCCTTATGATTAAGATAGGTATGATATGACGATACAGAATACTGGACGAACAAAGGGATAGCTCTCGGCGATTTTCGATATTCAGAGGGACCGATTTGAAAGCATTTTTTAAATGCTCTGCTGTAGCCTTCATGTGTCTCATAATTGGTATCCAGTGCGATGTCCACAATGTTGTCTTCGGTTTCCAAAAGCTTTTTCGTACTCGAAGTGAGCATTGTTCTTCGCACATATTCGTTCGGTGTCATATGCAGCAGCTCGCAAAAAAGTCGCTTTGCGTGACGTTCTGAATATCCTATGTGTGTATACATTGCTTTCAGACTAAAATGTGATTCGGCAATATTTTTCTTTATATAGTCCTGCATGGCCTGAACTATTTCAACTTTATCGTCCTGATTCATATCCTTACCTTCCTATATAATTTAAAAAAGTTTGAGATTATTTTCTTGACTTAAAAGGACAAAAGCCGTACGTGTTAAAATGGAGATATACTGCTGCACCTTATTAAAGGATTTTTATCAGAATATTATTGTTGGAACATATATACGGAGCAGATTCATCCCGGCTATGGTCTTTTGCATGAAATTATCATGTGTGCATATTTTTCATATGGATATGGAAAGTATATCATTGACTTAACGGCAAGTAAATCGTGCATATTTTTTATGTTTTTAACCTTATGGATGGACTGCAATAATGTTACGGTTCATCCTTTGGCTAAGCTGCAATATGTATGCACACAAAATGAGATAAAACAGCATTTTGGCGCTTGCAGTCTCACAAAATTGCATAGAGACGTGATTTTGGCTTCGCGGTATGGAAGGCTGAACTGTAACACAATAATTCCTACTCGGGTAATAGGATATTGACAAATGGACTATTCTTTTTTATTATATAATTCATAAAACATATTATTATAGTATGAAATGGAGAAAAGAGGACGCGCATGAGAATATCATCAAAGGGCCGTTACGCGCTGGCTGCTGTGACGAATATGGCGCAGCGCTATGACAGCGGAGAATATGCAACAGTAATTAATATTTCGAAAGAACTCGGTATCTCAAAAATATATTTGGAACAAGTTTTTTCTCTCTTAAAGAGAGGAGGCGTGGTCACGTCCACGAAGGGAGCGCAGGGGGGCTATCTGCTTTCGCGCAAACCGGGGCAGATAACGGTATTCGAGGTGTTGACATCGGTAGAGGATTCCCTGTTCGAGAGAACTCAGGAAACCGTGGCGAAAAATGCCATGGATATTGAGAACGCACTCAGAATCACGGTGTTTGACACACTGGATAAGGTGATAAGCGAGACCTCGCATGGAATTACTCTCTTAGACCTTGTGAATGAAGCAGAGAAGCATAAAGGCGAACATGAGATTATGTTTTATATTTAAGGAGCTTTGTGTTTGTATAACTCGATCACATCCGCATAGATTTCCTGACTTAGGAAGGAGTTTGGCTATGAGTATGATAATTGATAAAGAAAGACTCATTAAGGAATTTACCCGGCTGGTATCTATAGACAGTCCTTCCTTATTGGAAAGGGAGATGGGCGATTACCTGAAAAACAAGCTGGAGGAACTGGGATTTACTGTAATGGAGGACGACACAGGCAGTAAGCTGGGTGGGAACTGCGGCAATATATACGGTTTTTGGGAGGGCAGGGAAGAATTGGAGCCGATTCTTTTCTGTGTCCATATGGATACGGTGGAGCCGTCCAGAGGTAAACAGGCAGTTTTAGGCGCTGACGGGGTAATCCGAAGCAAGGGGGATACCGTGTTGGGAGCGGATGATTTTGCTGGAATTGCTGCAATTTTGGAAGCCTTGTACACGATAAAGGAGAAGCAGTTGGAGCATCGTCCTATCGAAGTGCTGTTTACGGTTGCTGAGGAAATCTACTGCAAAGGTGCGAAGGTGTTCGATTATAGCAATATCAAATCCAAGGAAGCATACGTGCTCGACTTAACGGGGGACGTGGGTGCAGCAGCATATCGGGCACCTTCGATTCTTTCCCTCAAGATAGAGGTTAACGGTAAAGCATCTCATGCGGGATTCGCACCCCATGAGGGTATTCATGCGATTCAGGCGGCAGCAGATGCCATTGCTAAGCTGAAGCTGGGGCATATAGACGATGCTACTACACTCAATATAGGCGTGATACAAGGCGGACTTGCCACCAATATTGTGCCTGCACTCTGTATGGTTGGCGGAGAGATACGCAGCTATTCCCATAAGAAGGCATTGGAAACGGCCAAGGAGGTAAAGCAGCAATTTGAAAAATCAGCAGAGGCTTTTCAGGCCATAGTAAAGTTCGAAGTGATCACTAATTGTCAAGCTTATGAAACGCCTAAGGAGCATCCTGTGGTTCGAAGATTCGAGGCAGCATGTGAGACTTTGAATATTCCGTCCTCTCTCCAGCAGACCTTCGGGGGCAGTGATAATAATGCGATGGCGGAGCATGGAATAACGGGAATCGTGCTCGCCTGCGCTATGAACCAGTGTCATTCCTGCGAAGAATACACGACGGAGGAGGAGCTTGCAAGAATTGCAGAATTGACGAGAGTACTTATGACGAGAGAGGTGAATGAGGGATGAAGAATCCTTTGAACTACCAGATTACCGAATATGACTGCGGTCCGACTACCTTGATAAATGCTATGAGCTTTTTGTTCAGACGCGAGCAGATTCCGCCCGATATTATCAAGCATATCATGCTTTTTTGTCTGGATGCCTATAACGAAAAGGGTGAGTTCGGGAAAAATGGAACCTCGCGCATGGCGATGATGTTCATAAGCGACTGGTTGAATCAGTTCGGAAAAGTGAAAAAGATTCCGGTCCAGAGCGAATATCTTACGGGAGAAAATGTCACTATCGGTGAAAACAGCCAGATTATTTCGGCGCTGCAGCAGGGAGGCGCAGTAGTGGCCCGGGTTATGTATGGATGCTGGCATTATGTGCTGTTGACGGGAATCGATGAAAAAAGAGTCTGCTTATTTGACCCTTATTACAGAAAGAAGCCGTTTAAACAAGAGGAAATCGAGTTGATTACGGATATGCCCTATAGCTTTAACCGCCGGGTTCCATACAGTATGATGAACGATGCAGGAAAGGGACCATATTCCCTTGGGCCGAGTGAAACCAGAGAGGCAGTCATTATTTTTAACAAGGAGACACAGAAAACGCCGGCAAGGACCATTGAATATTTTATATAACAATATAAGGTGACGGAACTTAAGAGGGAAAAGAAAATGGTATTATTGATTATTGATGCACAGAAGCTAATAACAAATGAAAGCTTATATGAATTCGATGCGTTCGTATCCGGCGTTAAGTCGCTGATAAAGAAGGCGAGGGAAAATGATGTCGAAGTAATATATGTGCGGCATGACGACGGCGAAGGCGGAGAATTGGTAAAAGGAACGGAGGGCTTTGAAATTTACGAAGAATTTAAGCCGGAAGAAAACGAAAAAATATTCGATAAGAATGTAAACAGTGCCTTTAAAGAGACCGGCTTGGAAGAATATCTAAAAGAAAAGGGCGAAAAGGAAATTATTATAGCGGGGCTTCAAACGGATTATTGCATTGACGCATCTGTAAAATGCGGATTTGAGCATGGGTTCCACATCATAGTGCCGGCACATGCTAATACAACGGTAGATAACGAGTATATGACAGCAGAAAAAAGTTATGAATATTATAATGAATATATGTGGAATAACAGGTATGCAGAATGTATATCCTTGGATGCGGCACTTGAAAGGATGAAAAGGTGATAGCAAGATGTACCATAAAAGGGGCTGTCGCAGGAGCAATAACGTTAAGTGAAAAAATAAACTAAAATTTTCAAAAAAGTATTAAAAAATAAGAAATTTTGATAGGATAAACAAAAATACTGTTCTGTAATTAATTATAAATAAAACTGCTCTCTGCCAAGTAAACGGTGAATAAAGATAAACTTTGGATATGGTATCATAAACTAGACACTTAAATTAAAAAAGTTATGTGGAGAGGGTACTATAAAGCAGAAACATAGTTAAGGGGAATGGTGAATGGTGGTCTGCTTTATGCCAAGAAGGAGCTTTGATAAAGCATTTAAAATTGATACAGCAAAATTGATTCTTGAAGATGGCATGTCCGTTTCAGTAATTTTGACGGTCGTTTCTTTGATTATAACTCATTATATTGACAGATAAGTGAATAGCATAAACACCGGGAAAATGCGTTTCCTGAGCATGGAACAGCACTTTACTCATATATGATCAAAATAAAAAGCTAAAGCAAGAGAATCTGGAACTTTGTAAGGAACTCGAGCTATTAAAAAAATCCCGGCCTTCCGTAAGAAAAAGAACACATAAAATCCTCTATATCTTCTTGGGTATATAACGCCCGTCTAATTTGAAGAATAAAATTCATAGCATCGACTTAACTTTGTGTATACAGAACTTTGAAAAGTCCAGCCTTTCGCCCTATCCATGCGGGTATTTCACCCTATTTAACTATTGATTTTTACATAATCTGACGGTATTCTATAAAAGTGTACATTTTTAAACGCTATAAATATATATTTATGGGAGATATTGTAGGTAAACTGTGTCACGCCGGATTGCGGAGTAAGGATTCGGTGCAGATTTAAGGTGGCAATTGGTTTAAACTAAGGAGAAAAGGTATATGAATCAGCATAAACCATACCGGAGATTTCTCACAATGGCGTTGTCTGTTGTTATGGCACTGGTATCCGTGCCTACTTCGGCAGCAGCGGAGGAAATCCTTCCCGGTACAGGTGTTGAGATTATTTCATTTGGAGAATTGGAGAAAGCAGAGAGGGCGGTACCACTAGGAACGGCTTTAGAAGATTTGGATTTGCCGGAGAATCTTACGGCAATGGTGTGTCCCGTAATGGACACTGATGATGGAGAGGAAGCACAGGCAGCAGGGGCGGTGGAAACGACCGTGCCGGTAACATGGGTTGCTTCACCGGTTTATGATAGTGAGAAAGCAGGAGTTTATATATTTACCGCTGGAATCGAAGGATTCGCGGTCAATGCCGAACTGCCGTCCATTACTGTGACGGTGGATGAAATAAATGAAGATAGTACTGCTCTTGATGGAATGGCCGACAGCACGGCATCAGCGGAGGAAATCCTCCCCCAGGCGAGTGCTGAGCTGCAGCCTGTTGCAGTGATGGCGGATGAAATAAAAGGAAGTATTACAACTTTCGATGAACTGACCGACGATATTCGCTGGCAGAACACTACCCAGCCGTTTTTTCCGGCGGCTCTTGCCGGTACGGTGGAGGGCAAAACGGCCCAAATTTCCGTAACGTGGGAAGCCGATCACGAATATGACATGGAATGCCCTCTCAAAGGGTTGTATGTGTTTACTGCGCAGCCCGCGGTAGGATATACTCTCGGGAATGGTGTGGAAGTACCGCGAATCACAGTATATATCCCAATGACAACGGCGCCTGCGATGACATTTTTTATGGCAGGCAGCGAAACGGCCGATACTTCGATTTCGATTACCACAGCGGACCAGCTTGCTGAAATAGCTGCGCTGGTTAACGGCGGACGGCTGAAAAGTTTCTTGTTCAATGATGAAAGCAGTAAGGCTGCATTGGTACTTCAAAATGATATCGATCTTTCGAACTATGGCAGGAATTGGAACGGCGGCAAAGGCTGGATGCCTATAGGATATGATTCCGGTAAGCCTTTTCAGGAGATTTTTGACGGGGGCGGATATAAAATTACCGGATTATTTATTGAGACGACAGCCGGTAATCATTACTGCGGTACCGGATTATTTGGCTGTGTGGATGGCGGTACAGTGCAAAATCTTGGTATCACAGATATGAACATTACAGGAGGCGGCTATGCCGGAGGAGTGGCAGGATCGGTTGCGTCCGGCAGCACGGTGCAGAACTGTTATGTTACCGGCAGTATCAGCAGTGAAGGCTATGCGGGCGGCGTAACCGGCAGTGTTACCGGCAGCAGCACGGTACAGAACTGTTACTCTGCCGGCACTGTCAGCGGTGCAAGCTATGCGGGTGGTATGATCGGGATGGTGGCAGGCGGCAGTATGGTGCAAAACTGCTATGCCACCGGTATCGTAAGCGGTTCCGGCTACGCGGGCGGTGTGGCAGGCTGGGCGGATGAAGTTTTATTGCAAAATTGTGCGGGGCTGGGCAGAAGCGTGACAACATCCTCCGATATGAACATCGGGCGCATTACAGGGTTTCAAGGTGGCGGTACATTCTCCGGCAATGCAGCATTCGGCGGCATGACACTGGAGGCAAATGGCACAAAGAAGACTGCGGTCGGTGACGCTTCCGGCAAGGATGGAGCGGACAAGAGTGCGGCAGAACTTAACGAAGAAAATTTTTGGACGGTTTCGTCCGGATTTACCGGAAACTGGGACACCTCTGTCTGGACAATTACAACAGGCAGTTTACCCGGTCTTTTTGGCGTAGCAGCGGACATGCCTATCCATATTGTAGACGGGGGAAATCCTGATTTTCCGGGGGCGGGCACGCAGGACAATCCTTATCAGATTTCGAATGCTGCCCAACTGGCGAAAATGGCAGAGCTGGTAAATGATCTGGGGACCAATCCGGTCTATGGAGGCGCGGGAATATATTATAAACTTACCGCAGATATCGATTTATCCGGTTATAATTCTGCCAATACCACATTTAATGGCGGCAGGGGCTGGGTGCCCATTGGGTATGGGGATTTTAACACCTTTCAGGGAAACTTTGACGGAGACGGACATAAAATTACCGGATTGTATATCAGGACAACAATAGGGAATCACTACGACAGTACCGGATTGTTCGGTTCACTGTTCGGGGGTAAGGTGAGAAATATCGGTGTGGAAGGCGCAGATATAACCGGATATAACAATATCGGAGGGATAGCGGGATATATCTATAATAACAGCCTGGTACAAAACTGTTATGCGACAGGAGCCGTTACCGGCAATGACAATGTCGGGGGTGTTGTCGGTGTTGTCAGAGTTAACAGCAAGGTGCAAAGCAGTCATGCGGCAGGAACGGTTACCGGCAATGAGCGTGTGGGCGGCTTGGCTGGTCTTGCGAAAGAAGCCGGTATCGTGCAAAACTGCTATTCGGACGGCCTGGTTACCGGGTTTCAATGCGTGGGTGGAGTGACAGGTTATATAGAAGCGGAAGGAAATGTGGAGAGCTGTTATGCCGCGGCTGCAGTGGAGGGGACACGCTGTGTAGGTGGTATAGCGGGCGCCGCGGATGGAAACGGGGCTAAGGTAAAAAACTGCTATAGCACCGGAGCTGTTAATGGAGTAAATGACGAAACAGGCGGTGTGGCTGGCTATGTATATAACGGCGGGACCGTGGAAAATTGCTTTGCAGCAGGAACGGTTACCGGCGCTACCAAAGTCGGGGGTGTGGTTGGTGTTGTTAACCCTTACGGTACAGTACAAAACTGCGCGGCTCTAAACCCCGGTGTCAGCGGTAATTCCAAAGTCGGCCGGGTAGCCGGTGTTATTGCCGAAAACGGTATTTCTTCCGACAACATAGCATTCGGCGGCATGATGGTTACGGAAAATAAAATGCCCAAGACCGTTATTAATGATGCAAATGGAGTAGATGGTAAAGCGAAGGACGCCGCTGCTCTGAAAACATCGGCAGGCTTTCCGGAAGCTTTAAGAACCAATCCTTGGAGTTATGAGGAAGGAAAGTGTCCCGTACTCATGGATAGTGACGGAGAAAATATTCTGCCTGAACAAAATACGGCGTTGCCTTATCATATTAGCGGACATTATTTTGCAGGCGGTGACGGCACAAGTGAAAGACCTTATGAAATCGCCTCTGCCGCTCAGCTTGCAAAGCTTGCAGAGCTGGTGAACGCAGGGACATCTCCCTATGCGGAGACAGGAAAATATTATAGGCTTACCACTAGTATCGATTTGTCCGATTACCGGAGCAGTGAGGGATGGATACCCATTGGAACTGGCGATACTGCTGCTTTTAAAGGGGTCTTTGATGGCGGCAGCAAGATGATTACAGGATTATATGCGAAAAGGGCAGGAGCATACACAGGCCTCTTTGGATATATAGAGGGCGGCACAGTGCGGAATCTGGGAATCATAGGCGCCGGTGTTGCAGGCAGTACAGGCAGTTATACCGGCGGCGTGGCAGGTATTGTTGATGATAATGGTATGGTGGAAAGCTGTTATGTTACCGGCACTGTCAGCGGTGCGAGCAATGTTGGGGGCATAGCAGGGAGCCTTAACGACAGCAGCATCATACAAAACTGTTATACCACATGCAGGGTAGAGGCCATAGGAGACAATGCAGGCGGTGTAGCGGGAAATCTTGACAGCGGCGGTACGGTGCAAAACTGCTATGCAACCGGTACTGTCAACGGCGTAAGCGATATAGGCGGTGTAGCAGGAAGCATTGGCGGTAACAGTACGGTAAAAAATAGCGTTGGATTGAATTCCGGCGTCAGTGGTATAAACAATGCAGGACGTGTAGTGGGTTGTAATAACGGCAGCGTACTCTTAAATAACTATGCCTTCTCCGGTATGAGAAACGGCAGTGCTAAAACACTTTCCGGGATTGACGGAGAAGATGTGACTATTGCACAGATAAATACAGCAGCTTTCTGGACAAATGCAAGTAACTGGAATATTTCAGGCTGGAATGACGTATCTATATGGACGATTGCGGACAACAACCTTCCGCTTCTTAAAAAGGCGGAAAATTCCCAGCCCGGCAGAGGGTTATATCTGACTGAGCGTGATATTTCCAAGGCTACTGTAACGATAAACGGTACTTTCATCTATACCGGCAGTGAGATTACGCCGGAGCTTTCGGCTGTTTTTGACGGCGAAACGCTGAAAGAAGGTGTGGATTATACTGTGTCTCTCGAAAGGAATATCAATGCCGGAACGGCTGTGGCGATACTTAGCGGCCGGAACAACTTCAAGGGGACTAAGAATATAAATTTTACGATCGGCAAAAAAATGGTTGCAAAGGAAAACTTGGAGTGCGACTTAAGCGCGGCAGTATATAATGGTACGGAGCAGCCGGTTTCAGTAACCGGGAAAGACGGTCTGACTGGATTTGGTGATATTACAGTCAAATATGACGGCGAAATAATCGCGCCTGTAAATGCGGGGGAATATACCGTAACGGTTGATATTTCAGAAGGATTAAATTATAAAGCAGTTGCCGGACTTCTTCTGGGGAATTATACAATTGAGAAAAAAGAAGTCATAGTAAAAGTTGACGATAAAACTATACAGGAAGGTAATCTATTGCCTGCGGCTACCTTAAGCTATATCGGCTTTATTGGAACGGACAGCGAAGACAATACGCTTGCCGTAAAAGCCATGGCGGAGTACGATGCTGCCGCATCTGCTGCGAAACCGGGTACATTTCCGATCAGATTCTCGGTAAATGCCGCTTTGAATGATACGGTTGGCGCAAATTATACGCTTGTTCACCAAAACGGTATATTGACAGTAATGCCGAAAGAGATAATTCCTGAGAAAAAAGATGAACAACCCGTGAGTGTCGTAAGTGCTGCGAGCACCGCGAGTGCTGAAGCGGAGAACGCGGCAAGAAGGCCGGAAGCTCACGAAGTTATAGTAATCACCGACACCATGGTACTTGCAGCCATTGAAAAGGCACAGTTAGATGCTAAAATAAAAGGAAGCATTACAAAAAGTATGGAAGCACAGATCTTTTTAGCGGCTTCAGACAAGGCAGGCTTTACTCTTGTTATAGAGCGCGCCGCACTGAACCGGCTGGTAAGGGAAGGCAGACCGTTTAAAATTTCCGGACTTCCGGTTACTTTTCAATTCGATCTGGCGGCTTTAAAGGAAGTCCAAAAGCAGAGTGGCGGTGACATTAGCATCTCTGTCGATCCGGCAGCTACAGAAGGGCTTCGCAGTACTTTTGATATCAAAATTACTTCGACCGAAAAAGGTAAGCCGGTGGCTATCCGTTCTTTAGGCAGTGGTTCTGTAATTATCGGTATTGCCGCCAGGCTTGGAAAAGAGGAATTTGGAGGTTGCCTTTACGGTGCAGCCGTAGAGGCAGACAAAAAAATCAGCCGTATCGCAAAATCAGTCTATGATGCGAATAGCGGCCGTGTGATATTTATCGCTAATCATTTTCAGATTTATGGAATAGCTTATATGCCGCTTGATTCAAAGTTTATGGATATTTCTGACCATTGGGCAAAGGAGTCCATCGATTATGCGGCAGGCAGGGGGCTGCTTGACGGAATCTCGGATACGAGGTTTTCTCCCGATTCACCAATGACTCGCGAAATGCTGGCAGCAGCTCTTGGAAAGCTGGCCGGTGCGGATATGAGTGGTTATAAAACCAGCAGTTTTACCGATGTGGCTGGAGATAAAGAGTATGCTGCATATATCGAATGGGCATATAGAAAAGGCATTATGAAGGGAACCGGCAATAGAAGATTTGCGCCTGAGCGTACCGTTACCCGTGAGGAAGTGGCGGTATTTATGACAAACTTTGCCAGAGCTACCGGCTATGTCCTGCCGGTGAAACGTGAAGCGGCTGCTTATGCAGACAATGCTAGCATTGGCAATACTTATAAAAAGGCGGTAAAAGCTACGCAGCAGGCAGGCATTATGATGGGAGAAAGCGCAAACAAGTTCAATCCGAAGTCTGGTGTTACCCGCGGAGAGTTTTCTGCTATATTGTACCGTTATGTCAAGCTGACGATCAGTCCGGACACCACTCAGGGATGGGCATTAAATGATTCCGGACAGTATCTTTACTATAAGGATGGGAAAATCCTCACCGGCCGACAGGTAATTGCTGGCGTGGAGTACAGCTTTGGAACCGATGGTACACTTCTGGATCGCTTTCAAGCAGCAGTGGAGAAATAAATTGAAAAGAAGTGAACGATATTATTGATTTTATAAGTGAGGAGCTATTGCCAAAATGGATGATTAATCTATTAAGCAATAGCTCCCTTTTTCTGATGAACGGAACAAGATAAAGGTATAGGAGAGGTATAAACACGGGTAAAAGTACCAGTGTTGCTCTTGGGACAAATGATGCATAGCCGCGCGTGCGAAGCAAAAGCTGTGTCGCCGAAGGACTTGGATGCAAGAGTGGGTAAATCACACTTTTGTCTCTTGACGTTATTAAATATAGGTTATATAATAATAAACAGAACATTGTTCTGTTTATTATCTATTATTAATTGAAAGTAGGGACATGGGATTAATGGCTAGAAAAAAGGTCTTATTTGGCGGTAAAAGAGAAGAAATTATTGAAATTGCTTTGCGCCTTTTTATGGAATATGGTTTTGAACAGACCTCCATCAGAAGAATCATACAAGAAGCAGATGGTGAGGTAGGCATGTTTTATCACTACTTTAAATCGAAGCAGGAGATATTCGACATCGCGGTGCAATATTATCTGGATAAGTATGTGGAGAGCTATAAGAGGATTGCCGAAGACCGAGATAAAAACATAAGGGAGCAGTTGTCCGAGATGGCCGGGCTGCTGAAGAAGGCTAGCATGGAATATGCAATCCTTATGAGAGAGCAGAGTATGCATTGGACAGTGCAGCATGCGCTGCATGCCCGTACCTTAAAGTGCCTTGAGCCTTATATGGCAATCATCCTGCAAAGAGGAATGGAGGAAGGCCATGCAAAAAATGTGCTGGGATTGCATATCGACACTTTGACCGCCTGCGTTATCCATGGAATTGAAGGAATCTTACATGTGCACGACGGAAAAGAGCTGAAGGAAGAGGATATGAAACAGATAGAGGAAGACGTATATAAATTTGTTGGACATATGCTTCAAATATCTATGCAGAAAGCGGGTGAAACGGATGTCTAAGATTTTAATGATCAACCTGCCGTATTCAGGCCATACGAATCCGACATTGGGATTAGCGGAAGAACTTGTGAGACGGGGGCACTTTGTAGGATATATTAATGCGCCGTCTTTCAGAGAAAAAATAGAAGCTACAGGGGCGATATTTATTCCCTATGATAATTATTCCAATGACCTGACGGACCAGCAGATAAAGACCCATTGTTTTTTAGCGGCATATAATACCGGATTAAGGATTGGAGAAGATTATGATTTGATTTTGTATGAACTGTTTTTTTATCTCGGCAAGACGCTTGCAGATACATTGGGGAAACCATGTATCCGGCAATTTTCCATGTTTGCCTGGAATGAGCATGTGGTAAATACATTCATAAGGAAATCTCCGATGTGGTATGTCCTAAGGCTGAAGGCAGTCAGAAAATTAATCACACGCAATTCTTCACATGGGGTTAAAATAAAGTTCGATGAAATGATCAGCGAAATCAACCACAATATTCCTTCGTTAAATATTGTTTATACATCAAAGGAATTCCAGATTTTTACAGATGAATTCGATGAAAAATTTCATTTTGTAGGCCCTTCTATCGGAAAGAGAATCAGTGAGACCCGTATTCCCTTTCATGAAATGAAAGATATTATAGTATACGTTTCCATGGGAACTGTACTGGGAAAAAATAAGGATATATATCAAACTTGTATACGGGCTTTTCAAGGAGAAGACGTCAGTGTGATCATGTCTCTGGGAAAATATATTAAGAAAGAAAGCTTAGGCAGTATTCCTTCTAATTTTTATGTATATGAAAGTGTTCCCCAATTGGAAGTATTGGAAAAGTCCTCTTTATTTATTACTCATGGAGGAATGAACAGTGTCAATGAGGCTATCTATTTTGGTGTGCCGATGCTAGTTGCACCTATTGGCGGCGATCAGCCTACCATTGCCGACAGGGTAGAGGAATTGGGGATGGGAATGCGTATAAAAGGAAATAAAATTGGTCCCGACGAACTAAAGCTGCTTATAAACACAATAATAAAGGAAGAAAAATTCAAACAAAATGTTGAGAAGCAAAGCGTCTATATGAAGCAGGCAGGAGGCGTTCATAAAGCAGCAGATCTTATTGAAGCGGAGCTGTCTGCCAGATTGCTTATTGAGCGGGAACATTAATTGGACGGTGATGCGCCATTCATTATCCCGGATGGAAAGATAATGGATAAAGACATAGAAAGAAGGATTGAGGAAAGCTATGAACTTACAGATTTTCGGAACCAATAAATGTTTTGATACGAAGAAGGCACAGAGATATTTCAAGGAGCGCGGTGTGAAGTTCCAGTTTATCGATTTGAAGGAAAAGGGTATGAGCAGAGGGGAATTCATTAGTGTAAAGCAGGCGGTCGGCGGACTGGAAGCTATGCTGAATGAAAATTGCAAGGATAAAGATTCACTTGCTTTGATAAAATATATCGCGGAAGAAGACAAAGAAGGAAAGGTACTGGAAAATCAGCAGGTGCTTTTAACACCCATCGTAAGAAATGGTAAAATGGCTACGGTAGGATATAAGCCGGAGGTGTGGAAGGACTGGGAATAGATCGGAGTTTACTCAGTCTATTCCCGCATCGTTCCAATCTGTACACGTTCCGGCGGCGGATCTTGTAGTGATTATTTTCCGGCTCGGAGCATAAATTGCTGCATATAATGAATGCTCCGGCAAGCCGTAATCCTATAAATAATTCTACATTTGTCGTTCCATATATCTGTCGGCTTGTTTAACATAGGAAACTTGTGTTACTTTATTAATTATATTATGCCGTATCTCATATTTGAATAAATGACCTTTAATTTTAAACGCTTATCTATTATCCCTATCAACTAAGTTTATCTAAGGAAGGGCATATATTATTCTTAATCAATATAGGCATCAATAGAAGCATGCTTTGCGGGCAAGACTCTTTCTTTGCTATTTTTACATAAATAATTTTTAACTGCAAACAACAGTAAGGCAAAACAACATGGGAATGCCATTCCCCAAAAATAGAATGTGTTGTTATAATCATATATATATCCTGAATAAACTGGGCCAATCACAAGACCAAAACCTTGCAAAGTTCCAATGATTCCATAAATAAACCCTCTATTTCCTACTTTACTTCCATACTCTACAAGCAGACTTTGCAAAGCAATATACATAGCCGATCCTGCCAAAAATTCAATAAAAATTATTCCTATAAATATATATGGATTAATAACAAATTTTAATATAATGAATGTTGCAACTTCAATAATGAGTGACATCAATACTAGCTTTTTACTCCCGATTTTATCACATATTTTTCCCATAAATGGACCTGAAAAAGAAAAAACTAAAAAGTTTAAGGATAATACAAAGGAAATATATGTTAATGGCATTTTTAAAATGGAATCACCGTAAATAGGAAATATTGAAGTTAAGGAAGAGCAGATAAAGTCTCCAAGCATTGCAAGGCATCCTATAACAATAAATTCAATACCCAATATAGCTTTGTATATATTTTTTAACTTTACATTTTCTTTTTTCTTTTGTTCTCTTATTATTTTGATTTCACTAACTTTAAAACTTAAAATAAACGCCCCGAATGCTGAAAATGTTGAGATTAAAAAAACTATTTTATAATCAGAAAATCTTGAAATTATTGCCCCGCCTATTAGCGGACCTATTGCACTGCCTAATGAAGAAAAAACACTATATGTTCCAATTTCTTTTCCTTTTTTTGATTTGTTCACTAAAGCGCCTAAAAAGGAGTAAATCAGAGGTGTTATGATTCCGATCACAAATCCTTCTAAAATATAAATAGTAGCAATTATAAATGGCTGTATAAAAAGTGTTTGCAAATAAAAAAGTACACTTAATGCAACTAATGATAACATTAATATCTTTTTATATCCAAAGAAGTCAGCGATAATACCCGCCGGAATTTGCAGGACGGTACGACCAAATCCATAAATTGAAAAAATATAAGATATAGTGATTGTTCCAACTCCAAACATTCCAAAATATGATGGCATAATTGGTGTCAACGATGTATAACTTAAATTAAATAGCATTCCGCAAATACAAATTACTAAAAATGTCTTATTTTCTGTAAATATATTTTTATTAAATGATTTCATCTCGCTCCTAAAATGTTTACCTTATAATTTTATAGTGTTGCTTTATATAATGGGAGTATAATATGCGGAAAAGTTTTGAAATCAAAATAATACTCTTTGATAGGACTGTAAGATCCATTTCTCGGGTTTCCCGCTAATGCTAATAAAGGATTTAAGTTATTATTTACCATTTGCATTATATTTGTTTTTTGTATTCTTTTAACGAAATTTATTTCCGGCATAATGCATTTACTCATTTTTGTGTTTTCTTCAGGGTAGACTAAGCCGATAGATGGAATTACTCCTATCTCACATATTTGTTTTAAATTTTCTTCAATTTCTGTTATATTAGAATCAAATTTATTTAAAAGTATATTTGTATAAACTTGATTTTCTCCAAATAATTCCACACATTTCTCCCAATTTTTAAAATATAGACTTCGGGGTATATTTCCCTTCCCCGGCATAATCTTTTTTCTTATCTTCTCTTCCAAAATTTCAATATTACATGATATGGTACTAACATTATGTTCATATAATAAGTTTATCCATTCCAAATCTTCAACAGGTTCAAATTCACAAGCTATCGGAACATTAATTCCAATATTATTTAATTTTTCTATGAAATTAATCATGCCCAATATTCCTTTATCCGTATCATTGGTCGTTCCAGTGGTTAAAGAAATATGTTTTATCAAATTTTCACTGTTTGCAGCTTTAATAACTTCTATTAATTCGTTCTGTGTGTTCTTATTATTGTCACTCCAACTTTGAATGCTGCAAAACTGACATTCTTCATTTCTATAAAAATGAATGCAGAAATGGTTAATTGTAATTGCTAAGTGTCCGTTCGCTTCAATACTTCCAATTTCATATCCTTTTTTTTCTTTATAAAGCTTATCATAATAACTTGGTTTATTAAAAATAATAACATCAAATATTTGATCATTACCTTTTATAAAAATCTTTTCATTATTATCAATACATAATTCAAAGTCAGAATTATTATTTACATAAGTATAAACCGGAAAAATCAAATCACATCTGCCGATACAATAAAAAAATACTTTATTATAATACAGATGCGGAACATTATAATTTAATAATAACTTCGATTGAAATTTCTTTGATATTTTAATTCCACTTATCTGTAATTCAATTTTTAAATCTCCGTTTAACATATTTTCCCCTTTTCAATATGCATGTTTTTGATTTCTATTAGTTGGAAGCAGACAACTAAATTATTAAGACTTATTATTTATCCATTTCTTAATTGAGTGTATTTTTGCTCAAAAAAAAAGCAGCAAATGCAGGCAATAATATGCTGCTTTTCCGCAAGACTATGACAAAATATTTACTCCTTTTCCCCCTATGGTATAATTATAAAATATTATAAGTAAAAAAGAATATTCTTGTCGTAAATGTATCTGTTTTCTTCTTAAACGCAATGATATATTATGGAAGTGTTTTGGCCAACGAATAAGCCTTAAAACATAGGTTTTCATCTTTTATATATACCATTTTTGTAAAGTATGCATAATATATCCTTTTGATTTTTGTACTTAGTGCATAAAAACACTAATCTATTATTTTATAATTAGCAGCTCACTTTTATTACTAATTATTAATTTGCATTAAAGTCTATAGTGCATAAAGATGCTATTTTTAGCAAATTCAAAGTAGAAATTATAGTAAGGCTCCCGTGTTAGAAGCAGTTATTGAACAAAGGCCGATATCCTATAAATTGCTGAAAGTATACTAAACATATGGGAATAATAAAAATGTATAAAAATAAGCTTATTGATTATCTATAATTTGTATAAAATGACAAAATTATAAAAAACGCTCTATCTTTGATTGACAAATGAAAACTCAAAACATATAATACCAATAAGTTTAGTAGGAAACATTTGGAATTCCGGAAGGGAGAGAATAATTATGCAAAGCAGAACAGTTGCAGTTAACAAAATCATACGTACCTCTATAGGAATGCAGTGTTGCTGTATTCCTTGTTGTGTTATGCAAAAATATAATTTCTCCGGGGGGTAAAATGGTTATATCATCTTGCGTATGCTATTAAGGCAGTCAGGATTATATGATCCTGACTGCCTTTTTATGTAATTGGAAAGTGTTTCTATTACATAAAAAATGGATACGCAGCTATGGGCGCGGAACAAAAGCTGTGCTGCCAAAGTATTTGGTCAAGAGAGGGTGAGAAGCATGTTTTTGTTCTGGAATAAAGAAAGGAGTGTGCGGCATGCTTGCCGTGTCGGCGGGCTAAGCGGTACAACAGATATAATAGTATGGAAGATTATATTGAAATTAAGAATTTACATAAAACTTATCCTACGCATGACGGGCCGTTGGAGGTGTTGAGAGGGGTAGATCTTTCCATAAGGAAAGGGGAAATATTCGGGACGATTGGCTTCAGCGGAGCGGGAAAGTCCACGCTGGCCCGATGTATCAACCGGCTGGAGACGCCCGATCAGGGAGAGATTCTAATAGACGGCGTTGATATTTTAAAGTTGTCAAAACAGGAACTGCTCAAAGAACGGCGAAAAATCGGCATGATTTTTCAAACCTTCAATTTATTCGAGGCAAAGACGGTATACAAAAATATTTCATATCCGCTGGAAATCAGCGGGTTCCCTAAGGCGGAGATCAAACGACGCGTTTTGGATACGGCGGAGCTTGTAGGATTATCCGATAAATTATCGGCCTATCCGGGAGGACTTTCGGGGGGCCAGAAGCAAAGGGTAGGAATCGCCAGAGCTTTGGTAAACGATCCGTACCTGCTGTTGAGCGATGAAGCAACATCAGCCCTTGATCCCCAGACCACGCTTCAGATATTAGAACTGCTAAAGGAAATCAACAAAGCGACAGGAATTACGATCCTGATGATTACACATGAGCTGGATGCCATCAAATATACGTGTGAGCGGATGGCGGTTCTTGAGGACGGACTTATTATAGAGTCGGGCTCGGTAAATGAAATATTCCATAATCCTCACAGCCGTACCGGGGAGCTTTTTGCGAAGGTATTCCTCGAATTTCAGAAAGCGGATAGCCTTATGAACGGTGAGGGAATATAACGGAGCCTGCAGGGAAAAACATTATTAAAAATAAAAAAGGAGTGGCAGCATGAGTTTATTGGATACGCCTCTTTGGGAGGTAATAAAAGGTTCCTTTGCGCCGGAGGTATGGGAACGCATAGCGCCCGCTATTTCTGAAACGCTTTATATGACGGCATTGTCTTCGATCATCATGCTTATTCTTGGATTACTGCTCGGTATTATGCTTACGGTAACAAATCCGAATGGGCTGGTGCCGATGGTAAGCCTTTATACCGGTTCGGGATGGCTGATCAACTGCCTGCGTTCCCTGCCGCAGATGATCATGATTATTTTAATGATACCGGTAGCTCGTCTGTTTTTTGGCAAATCCTATGGAACAAATGCCTGTATCATCGCCATTGCGGCGAGCTGTATACCGATGTATGCGCGTATAGTGGAAAGCAGTCTGCTGGAAATTGCCAAAGGCAAGGTGGAAGCTGCCAAATCCATCGGAAGCACAAATTTTCAAATCATCTTCCGAATACTGCTTCCGGAAACTGTTCCCTCCCTGATACGCGGATTTACGGTTGCAGTAATCGGAGTAATATCCATGACGGCTCTCGCGGGAATGTTCGGAGCGGGAGGTATAGGGGATATTGCGGTCCGGTTCGGTTATCAGCGCTTTCAGCACGATGTGCTGTTTGCGGCAGTTTACATATTGATAATTCTTGTCCAGCTCGTACAGTTTATCGGAGATTTTACTTCGAGGAAGATACTCAGAAAGAGGAATCTGTTGTAAAAACGGAAGCATTTATAACATGAAGCATTTATAGCATAAAAGATTTAAAACATGAAGCATCAAAATATGAAGGATTTAAAATATGAAGCATTAAATTATAAAGCTTAAAACGAGAAGCTAAAAACATGAAACCATAAACAACAAATTATAAGAAAAGGAGAAATAACATGAGAAGATCTAACTTATTACCTTTACTGGCTGCAGCAATTTTTTCGATCGGAGTTCTGGCAGGCTGCGGAGCAAAGGCCGGCAATGCGGTGCAAGAGACGACAGTCCCCGTTTCAGAGAGTACGGCGGACACGAGCAGTTCAAAAAATACAGACGATTCAGAAAGCACAGACGGCAAAGATAACAGCGCCGAGGCAGAACAAAAGGAAACTGTAACAATTACAGGTATAGCTGATCTAGTACCTCATTCCGAGATTATCGAATATGTAACGCCCAAACTTGCGGAGCAGGGTATTATTGTTGAGCTCGTAGCAACATCGGCAGACGCTACGACCAATGAGAAAACGGCAAAGGGAGAGGTGGACTTTAACTACTTCCAGCATTATCCCTATTTGGAGGAGTGGAACACGACCAACGGTTTTGACTTAATCAATGCGGGTGATATCCATGTGGAGCCGATCACGGCATATTCGGATAAGTATGCGAGCACAGAGGAAATTCCGGACAATGCGGTCGTTGCGATTCCTAACGACGGAACCAATGAATACCGTGCCCTGCGTATTTTGGAACAGAACGGTTTTATCAAGCTGAATGAAGAAACCGCTACTACCTTAAGTGCTTCCCTGACGGACATCGAGGAATACATTCGTCCTCTGGAAATCGTTGAGCTCGATTCGGCCCAGATCATTCCGACCAAAGCGGACTACGACTTTTTCATTACCAATACCAATAAAGCTTTAGAGGCAAAGATAACTTCCGCAAAGCTGTTCAGCGAAGGCAGTGACAGTCCATATGCGAACATTATTGCGGTGAGGGCGGAGGATAAGGATAATCCGGCAATTATAGCGCTTGTAAAAGAACTTCAGTCGGAGGATACGAGAAAATTCATCGAAGAAAAATATGAGGGAGCCGTAATACCTGCCAACCTCAAATAAGAAGGCGGTTAGCTGTTGCTAATACTTTGCAGCAGTATTCCAGCGCATCAGTTGTTGCTATAAGGCAGCAGGCTGAATAGTAACAATTATATAGAACAAGGAGGCTTTTAACTTTGAAAAATTATGAATATATCGAATCTGCATTGATTCATGGCGGTATATATGGGGATGAACGCACAGGTGCAGTAAATACCCCTGTGTATCAGACCTCGACCTATATGCAGGATGGATTGGGAAAAAACAGAGGATATGAATATTCACGTACGGGCAATCCCACAAGAGAGGCGCTGGAATCGCTCATCGCGGAACTGGAGGGCGGAAAGGCAGGCTTTGCCTTTGCTTCCGGTATGGCTGCAACGACTGCGGTACTCAGCCTTTTTCAGAGCGGCGATAAGATTGTGATATCGAGCAATGTATATGGAGGTACTTTCCGGGTGTTGGATAAAGTATTTCAACGGTTCGGATTTCAGTATGTCATTGCAGATACGACCGATTTGGAAGCATTTGAAGAAGCGCTCACGCCGGATGTGAAAGCCGTCTTAATTGAAAGTCCGGCAAATCCGCTTCTTACGATAACGGATATCTCTGCCGTAGCTAAAATAGCAAAAAGAAAAGGTGCCTTGCTCATTGTAGACAATACCTTTATGACACCTTACCTTCAGCGCCCCTTGGAACATGGGGCGGATATCGTCCTTCATTCGGCTACAAAATATCTGGGAGGCCACAGCGATCTGATTGCGGGCTTGGCGGTAGTAAAGACGCAGGAGTTAGCAGAAAGGCTTCATTTTATACAGAACGCAACCGGAGGAGTGCTGCAGCCCTTTGATTCTTTTCTCTTGATTCGCAGCATCAAAACCTTGAGCGTCAGAATGGACCGGCATGTAAGAAATGCCGTAGAACTGGCTAAGCTGCTTCGGGAGCATAAAGCTGTTAAGACAGTATATTATCCGGGAATTCCTGATTTTCAAGGGTATGAAATAAATAAAAGGCAGGCCAAAAGCGGCGGCGCCATGATATCTTTTGAGCTTCGTGAGGGCTATGATACTCACCGGTTTTTTGAAGAACTGAAGATCATTGCGCTGGCGGAAAGCCTGGGCGGGGTAGAATCCCTCGTATGTCATCCCGCAAGCATGACCCATGCCTCCATTCCGAAAGAAATCCGGGAAAAAGTAGGGATTACGGACGGCCTTATCCGGCTTTCCGTAGGCATTGAGAATGTAAAAGACCTTAGCAGGGATTTGCAATCTGCAATAGAGAGGGCAAAACTATGAGCCTATATCACTCCATGCAGGAATTGATCGGTAATACGCCCCTTGTCAGACTGAATTATCTTGGGTTTCCGGAGGAATTGCAAGTCTATGCGAAGCTGGAGCTTTATAATCCTGCCGGAAGCGTTAAGGACAGAATCGGAAAATATATGATCGAGGATGCCAGGGCCCGGAACGTATTAAGGCCCGGGGATACAATTATAGAAGCCACTGCAGGAAATACGGGAATAGGCATTGCATTTGCAGCTCTTAATCAAGGCTATAAGCTGATTTTTACCGTACCGGAGAAGTTTTCTCAGGAAAAGCAGACTTTGTTAAGAGCGCTTGGCGCAGAGATTATCAATACGCCGTTGGGGGAAGGAATGGCTGGAGCTATCAGAAAAGCGGAGGAGCTTCGTGCGGCAATTCCGAATTCGGTAACGCTCGAACAGTTTAAAAATGGGAGCAATCCCCTGGCCCACTACGAAACAACCGGACCGGAAATATATAAGGACTTAAACGGAGACATCGATTACGTCATTGCAGGAGCAGGAAGCGGCGGTACTTTTTCTGGAATACTGAGATATCTGAAGGAGAAAAACCCGGATATAAAAGGCGTATTGGCAGATCCGATAGGCTCTACGATAGGGGGAGGCGAACACGCTGATTATGAAATTGAAGGAATCGGCAATGATTTTATCGCTGATACCATGGATATGAGCCTTGTAGATAAGGTAATCAAGGTAAATGACGCCGAAGCATATGCGGAGGTAAAAAATATTGCCAAATATGAAGGGATTTTTGCAGGCTCCTCATCAGGGGCGGCGCTGGCAGCGGTGAGGAAGCTGGCTGAGACAGTTCCCTCCGGCAAGATAGTAGTAGTTTTTCCGGACAGAGGAGACCGTTATTTCGGCAAACATATTTATGGCTGACAGGAAAACACTTATTCTGTCAGCAAAGCAGGATCGGCGAAAAGAGAAAGGTATGGTCATTTTATGAAAAATAAATTTATTTTTGGATTTTTATCGATTGCAATCGGGCTTCTTATCGCATTAGGGCCTCTGACTATTTTTCCGGTTTGCGGAGTGCATGAACATTCGGAGGAAGTGATGAAATGCTTTTGGACCGCGCGCGCGGAATTGGGAGTTGGTTTTTCAATTTCAATACTTGGTCTGCTCTCTATAATATCCGGCAATCCTAAGTTCCGCCTCGGCTTAACTGCCGCGATTTTATTAAATGGGATTCTGGCACTTTTGTTTCCTTCCGTTTTAATTGGTGTTTGCGGGAGCACACACATGAATTGCCGCGCGCTGACATTACCTGCTTTATTCATTCTAAGCAGCCTTATCGTTACAGCCTCTGTAATCCAGGCAGCATACCTGCGTTATACCAATAAGGAAGGAACGGAAGAATATGGAAAGCAAACCGCTGACGACTAGAAGGCTGTCTGTGTACAATTTGAGAAGCAATCCGTTTCGAACAGCCAGTCTCATCTTTGTGGTTTTGATTCTTGCCTTTGCCACGTTTGGAGGATCTTTGCTGTCGCAAAGTTTGAAGAACGGTCTAGGAAGTTTAAAGGAGCGTCTTGGAGCCGATCTCGCTGTAGTTCCCCTGGACCATGAAGCGGATTACGAAGGAATTCTTTTATCGGGCCAGCCGGAAAAGTTTTATTTCGACCAATCGATAGAACAGCAAATAGAGCAGGTTGAAGGAGTCAGTAAAGTTTCCTCCCAATTTTTTATTTCTACGCTTGCGGCGGCATGCTGCTCCGTACCCGTTCAAGTAATAGGTTTTGACCCTGATACGGACTTTGTAATTCAGCCGTGGATTGCGAAAGTATATCACGAAGAAATCGGCGACGGGCAGATTATTGCAGGCAGCGATATTGTACTTAACGATACGGGAACCTTGAAATTTTTTAACGACACTTATAAAGTGGTAGCCCAGCTTGAAAAAACTTCTACCGGTATGGATTATTCCGTATATGCGAATATGAATACGATAAAGATGCTGGTCGCCGGAGCGAGAGAAGCGGGTATGAATCTGAGCGTGGATGTTTACGGTACGGATGTGGATCACTCCGTATCCACAGTGTTGGTAAAAATAGAAAAGGGCTATGACGCGGATACGGTCACTACGAATATACGGCGGCATATTTCAGGAATAAGCATAGTGAAATCACAAAATGTCTTTGCTTCAACCGCAAATAACATGGATGTTCTTCTTACCTTTATAAATACCATTACTTTCGTGCTCTGGCTGTTAGCCATACTCGTTTTGGCGGTAATGTTTTCGGCGATGACGAATGGCAGGAAAAAGGAGCTTGCGCTTTTACGGTCGGTGGGAGCGACGAGAGGAAAAATATGCGGGATTGTCCTTATGGAATCTTTCCTCATAAGCATACTGGGAGGAATTCTGGGAACGATGGCGGCTTCGCTTATTATATTTCCGTTCAGTACATATACAAGGGAAAAATTAGGCCTCCCTTATTTGCTTCCGGATGCGGCCGTAACACTGTGGTTATTGGGAATGAGTCTTTTGCTTTCATTTGCAGCAGGTCCCCTTGCAGCAGCGTATTCGGCGGTAAAAGGAAGCAAAGCGGAAGCTTATATCTCCATAAGAGAAGGAGAATGATCGGTATGGCGTTAGAAGTGAGGAATCTTACGAAAGAATATATAAGGGGCCGAACTGCATTTGCGGCGGTAAATAATGTGAGCTTTGTCGTCCGGCCGGGAGATTTTGTAAATATCATAGGACGCTCCGGCAGCGGGAAAAGTACGTTAGTCAATATGATAGCCTGTCTGTTAACTCCTACGGAAGGGAGCATTGAGATAGACGGATCGGATATTGCCGCCCTGAAAGATAAAGAGGCTTCCGCCTACAGAAATTCGAAAATAGGATACATATCCCAAGGGCAAAGCACGCTGGCAAGTCTTAACGTGCTGGATAATGTGAGAGTGCCGTTCCATCTGTCGAAAAGGGATGGAACCTCCAAAGAAGCGGCACTTTCGCTGCTCGAACGAACAGGAATTTCGCATTTGGCAGCCGCATTTCCGAAACATCTCTCCGGCGGAGAGCTAAAGAGAGTTGCAATAGCCAGAGCGTTGATCAATCATCCGGACTATGTGATTGCCGACGAGCCTACCAGCGACTTGGATGTGCAGACAACGGCGGAAATTATGGAATTGTTAAAGAATATTGCGGAAACGGGAACTGCGGTCATAATGATTACTCATGATATGGAGGCTTTGGGGTATGGGAACCGCACCTTTGTCATGAATGCGGGAATTTTGACCGAACGCACAGAAAATGACTGTTCCATCAACAAAGAGGAGGAAATATGAGTTTTGAATTCGATACATTAAAGGTTCAGGCAGGATATCAGGCATCACAGCATAACAATGCGGTATCTGTACCGATTTATCAGACGGCAGCCTTTACGCTTGGAGACAGCTACCGTGCAGACCGGTTATTCTCTTTTTCGGAAGAAGATCCTATTTATACAAGGCTTTCTAACCCAACGGTAGATGTTTTGGAAAAACGCACAGCAGCGATTCACGGTGCGGCAGGAGCAATCGCACTGGCTTCGGGTATGGCCGCTGTTTCCTATACGCTTTTAAATGTGGCGGGAAAAGGCGGGCACATTTTGACAACTGCACGCCTTTACGGAGGAACTGTTGACAGCTTTGGACATTTGCTGCCGGATTTAGGAATTCAAATTGATATAGTGGAGGATCCGGATCATCCGGAGGAATTTCTCAAAAAGTTAACACCTGATACGAAGGCCATTTTTATTGAAAGTCTGACCAATCCCTTTGCAACAATTCCGGATTTTGAGGCAATAGCCCAAATAGCCCATTCTCACGGTATTCCGCTGATTGTTGATAATACGCTTGCGACTCCTTATCTATTCAATCCCTTTACATACGGCGCAGACATAGTCGTTTATTCGGCAACGAAAGCATTTTCAGGGCATGGGAATGTGATTGCAGGAATTGTGGTGGAAAGCGGAAGGTTTCCTTATGACAACGGCAACTTTCCCCACTTTGAGAAGCCTTTGTGGTTTTTGAGGGATGAGCAGGAGAAAGAGAGAAGCATTCTTCAAGTTTTTCCTGATATTCCCTTTACAGGCAGACTGCGGGCAGTGCATCTGAATTATCTCGGGGCGGCACTCAGCCCTTTTGATGCCTATCTTATTCTCCTCGGTCTGGAGACTATTTCGGAAAGGGTGGAAAAACAGGTATCCAATACAAAGGCTGTTCTGCAATATTTGGAGAAAGCTGAACATGTCAGCTGGATCCGTTATCCGTATGCAGAGGGAAATCCTTACAGGAATTTGGCAGACCGTTATTTCCCCAAAGGGGCAGGTTCCGTATTATCTTTCGGCTTTTTTGGGACGGAGGAACAAAAGAGGAAATTTCTTGAATCAACGAAGATATTTGGGTATCAGGCCAATATCGGAGATGCGCGCTCACTCATTATTAATCCTGCCCAAACGACTCACGTTGAGCTTACGGAGAAACAAAGAGAGCTCGTCGGACTGGGAGCCGAGACGATACGTTTATCTCTAGGACTGGAAAGTGCTGCGGACTTAATCGCAGATCTGGAGCAGGCTTTCAGGAAGGCGTTTACAATTGAAACGGCAGATAAGGATTATAAAAATGAATGACTATAGAGCCGGATTTACAATTCGGGCAGGAGAAGAAAAGGATTCCGAATTGATCTTATCTATGATTCGGGAACTTGCAGCTTTTGAAGGGCTCGACCATGAAATTACGGCAACGGCTGAGGATATTAGGAAATCTCTTTTTGAAAAAAAGCAGGCTGAGGTGGTTATCGGATGGTTTTATGAAAAACCCGCAGCATTTGCGCTGTATTTCTATAACTATTCTACCTTTCTCGGGAAGGCAGGCCTGTATTTGGAAGACCTGTTCGTCAGAGAAGAATACCGCAAACAGGGCTTAGGAAGGGAAATGCTCCGTTATCTGGCCCGTACTGCGGTGGAAAACCAATGTGAAAGGCTTGACTGGTTATGCCTTGACTGGAATAGCCCGGCTATCGAGTTCTATGAAAGTTTTGGTGCGTATATGCTTGACGACAGGCGTATGTTCCGAATGAGCGGAGATAAACTTTCCGCATTTGCCGGGACGGAAAATGAATTTTTTAATAGGAGGATGCTATGGGAAACATAGATTTACAGATACCGGAGGTATCGATCAGGGAAATACGCCTGGGTTCTATTACGGGCTTTCAGGGGGGAGCGGAGGAACTGGTAAAAAGCTCCCGCTGCGGACTAAGGGATAAAGGCAGGTCTTTTTCCCAGTGCCTTGGATGCTCCACCTCGCAGGCAGCATGTATGGTTATTTTAGTTCAGGATGCGGCTGTTATCAGCCATGGGCCGGTAGGCTGCTCATCCTGCTTCCATGAGTTCGCATTTACTTATCGGGTGAATTCTCCCCTTCGCGGCATCGAAAATCCGACACAGCGCAAGGTTTTTTCCACCAATCTTCAGGAAACGGATACCGTTTATGGAGGAGGGCAGAAGTTGGCAAAGGGTATCCGGGAGGTTTATGAAAGAACCCACCCTAACGCTGTCTTCGTATTGACTACATGTGCTGCCGGAATCATCGGCGACGATGTGGAAAGCGTGTGCAATGAGGCTGAGGAGGAACTGGGCGTTCCTGTGGTAGCAATTTTCTGTGAAGGCTTCCGTTCCAAGGTATGGACTACCGGCTTTGACGCCAGCTACCATGGCATTGCGAGAAAGCTCATAAAGCCTGCCAGAGAAAAGAGAGATGATATCGTAAACGTCATCAATTTCTGGGGCTCTGACATTTTCAAAGACTGGTTTGAAGCCTTTGGGGTAAAACCCCGGTATATCACTCCCTATTCCACCGTGGAGGACTTATCCAGAGCCTCCGAAGCCGCGGCGACCATTCAGATTTGCCCGACCTTAGGCTCCTACCTGGGAGCTGCGCTGGAGCAGGAATTCGGCGTGCCGGAGATTAAGACGGCCCCGCCCTACGGAGTAGCCCAAACGGACCGCTGGTTCAGAGAGCTTGGAAAAATCCTTCATAAGGAGGAGGAAGCGGAACGGCTGATTGCAGCTAAGAAGGAGGAATACCTTCCTAAAATAGAAGAACTGCGGCAGAAACTGAAAGGAAAATCAGCTTATGTGACGGCAGGGGCGGCCCATGGTCATGCGCTTTTGGCCTTGCTGGGCGAGCTGGGAATGAAGGCCAAGGGAGCCGCTATCTTCCACCATGACCCTCTTTATGACAGCGGCAGCGAGGAAGGCGATTTGCTGGCACAGCGGGTAAAAGATTACGGAGATGTTCCCAATTTCAACATATGTAATAAGCAGGAATTCGAGCTGGTAAATATGCTGAACCGCTTGCAGCCGGATGTTTTGCTGGCAAGGCACGGAGGTATGACGCTTTGGGGAGCGAAGTTAGGAATTCCTTCCCTGCTTATCGGTGATGAACATTACAGCATGGGTTACGAGGGAATCGTGCGCTATGGAGAGCGTATCGTAGAAACTTTAGAAAACAACGAGTTTGTTAAAAATCTTAAAAAGCATGCCATCAATCCCTATACGAAATGGTGGCTGCAGCAGGAACCGTATACTTTTTTAGAAGGAGGTAATGTGCAGTGAGCGGAATCATCGAACAGGAACGTTATACCTGCGCCATCGGCGCGCTGCAAAGTGTGGTAGCTATTCCAAAGGCCGTGCCGATTCTTCATTCCGGTCCCGGCTGCGGCAATATGATTCAGGGGTTCTTCGAGCGCTCCACGGGTTATGCGGGAGGAAACACCTCTCCGTGTACGAATTTCAGCGAGAAAGAGGTGGTATTCGGGGGAATGGAACGCTTAAGGGAAATCGTATCCAATACGTATAAGGTGCTGGATACCGACTTGCAGGTGATTCTGACAGGATGTACTGCCGGTATCGTAGGCGACGATGTGGAGTCTCTGGCAGATGAATTCAGGGATTTGGGAAAGCCTATCGTATCCGTGGAAACAGCGGGTTTCAAATGCAGTAATTTCGAGTCGCACAGCCTTGTAGTGAACGCGATCCTCGACCAATATGTCAGCAAATTTGAGGATGAGAACCCGGTGCGCAGCGAGAAAAATACGGTAAATCTTTTTGCCTCCCTTCCCTATCAGGACCCATTCTGGAAGGGGAATTTGAGAGAATATAAGAGGCTGTTGGAGGGAATCGGATTAAAGGTACATATTCTTTTCGGGCCGCAGTCGGAGGGGGTGGAGGAATGGAAGAGGATTCCCAGAGCGAATTTCAACATTCTCGTGTCTCCCTGGTACGGACTTCCCATCGCAGAACATTTGGAAGATGTCTATGAACAGCCCTTTACACGCTTTCCGAACGTACCGATAGGAGCCAATGAAACGGAGCGTTTTCTTCGTCAGGTCATTGATTTTGCTAAGGAGAAGGGGGCACAGATAGACGAAGAGGCGGCACAGGAATTTATAAAGAAGGAGAGAGAAGCCTATTATGAGGAAATCGACAATCTTGCAACTTTCCTGCTGGAATTCCGCTACGGACTTCCGAACCATGTACATATTTTGCACGATGCAGGATATGTAGTGGGACTTTCCAAATTTTTGCTCCATGAGGTCGGTATTGTTCCTAAGGAGCAGTTTATTACGGATAATACACCCAAAAAGTTCAAAGAACAGATAGCGGCGGAGCTTAGAAGTACTTCGGAGAAACGTGAGATTCCGCTCACCTTCGAACCGGATGCAGGTAAGGTTCAAGATGCGATACGCGCCCTGAGTCATCAGGGAAGAGGGTTAATCATAGGAAGCGGTTGGGATAAGGAGCTTGCGAGGGAAAAGGACTATGATTTTCTGTCTGCAGCAGTGCCTACACCATACCGGCTTGTGCTTACGACAAATTACGTAGGTTTCTCCGGTGGTCTCAGAGTCATTGAAGATATTTATGATAGGGTACTATCGACCTATCGGTAAGGAGGAAGAAGGTTGAAAGAAATACACTTTCAACATCCTCGATTTGTACGCCCGCTAAAGCGGGCAGATGGGAGCAAAGATGAGAATTGCACTTGCCAGCACTGACGGCACATGGGTGGATCAGCATTTCGGAAGCGCCCGCTATTTTCAAATTTTTGACTTAAATGAGGAAGCATGTGATTTCGTAGAAGCCCGCCGGACAGAAAGCTACTGCCGCGGCAATTGTGAAGGCGGTTTCGAGCATTTGCTGAAGGCACTTAACGACTGCGATTCCATTTTCGTCGTGAAAATCGGTCAGGGCGCCGCTGCGTTTATGATAAGTCATGGAAAACGGGTCTTTGAGGCATATGGTCCCGTGAAGGATATTTTAGATAAGCTTTTAAAAGAAGGTTTGCTGGAAGAGAGGTAAAAATATGGCAAAGAGCTTCGATGAATTAGCTGCATCGCATCCCTGCTTTGCGGTGGGGGCAAAAGTAAATAAGGGCAGAGTGCATCTCCCGGTTTCTCCGGGGTGCAACATTCTTTGCCGTTTCTGTGACAGGAAGATCAATGATGTGGATGTCCGTCCGGGAGTGGCAGCGACGATCATTACCCCCGAAGAAGCCGTAGAGGTGGTACGAAAGGCGGTAGAGCTATGTCCCGACATTACGGTGGCAGGAGTGGCAGGTCCCGGGGATACCCTGGCTACCCCATATGCACTGGAAACCTTCCGGTTGATTAAAAAGGAATTCCCCGACATTATCAAGTGCATGAGTACCAATGGGCTTCTCCTGCCGGAATATCAACAGGATATTATCGATGTAGGAATCGATTCCCTCACCGTTACGGTCAATGCGGTGGATCCGGCGATTCAGGCACAGATTTGCGGCGGAATCACATATAAAGGAAAAAGATATGAAGGATTGGAGGCGGCGGAAATATTGATCCGTAATCAGCTAAACGGCATTAAGGCCGTTTCGGATGCCGGAGTCACGGTGAAGGTGAATACGGTGCTGATACCGGAAATCAATGCGGACCACGTGGAAACGGTAGCTAAAACGGTTTCGGAAGCGGGTGCAAAAATCTACAATATCATTCCGCTCATTCCCCAGCACGAGTTGAATTGGTGTTCGGCTCCTGATTGCAGACTGCTTAGTGAGGTCAGAGGCAGGGCAGAGCAATATATCAATGTTTTCCGTCATTGCCAAAGATGCCGCGCCGATGCGGCGGGCATACCCGGCGGGGAAGATTTCTCCAAGCTGATTTATATAAGGCCCGTTGTGCAGGAAAACACATTTTCTCACGGTTGAGAAATGATCATAGGACGCATTTCAGGAAAGGGGGTGGTGGCATATGGAATGTGAGTGTAGTATCCCGGACTGTTGCAGCACTTTAAAAAGAAAAGGAGAAATGTTATGTCAGAGGAAACGAAAAGGGCCCCGTACCGGTTTGACACCCAGAAGGTCAGAGCGGGATATGAGCCAAAGGATCACAAATATGCGGTGTCGCCGCCTATTTACCAGACTGCGTCTTATGACTTTCGAGATGTGGAGAATGCGAAAAACTTATTCAGCTTTAAAGAACAGGGATTCCTATATACCCGTGTAGGAAATCCTACGGTAGCGGTGTTGGAGGAGAGGGTGCGGGTGCTGGAAGGAGCTGCTGCAGCCATCGGCGTGGCTTCGGGGATGGCGGCTATCAGTTACACGTTGCTTAACCTTGCCGAGGGGGGCGGAAGAATACTGACTTCTCCCTTCTTATATGGAGGCAGTGCCGACAGCTTTAAGAAAATTTACCCCAAATTCGGTATTCACTTCGATATCGCTAAGAATCTGGAGCATCCGGAGAAATTGGGAGAAGAAATAGGGCCTGATACAAAGGCTATCTATATCGAGAGCATCAGTAATCCGAATACGGTACTGCTTGACCTTGATGCCATATCCAAAGTGGCGCACGAACACGGTATTCCGGTAGTGGTGGATAATACGGTGGCGACTCCGTATCTGTATCATCCTTTTGCACACGGCGCAGATATTGTTGTATACTCCGCTACCAAGGGCCTTAGCGGACATGGAAATCTCATTGCAGGCCTTATTCTGGAAAGCGGGACATTCGATTATAAAACGGAAAAGTTTCCGCAATTTTCTGAAAAATATTATACCCTTAGAGATGAGAGCGGTACATACAGAAGCTTTCCGGAGGTATTTCCGGAAGCGCCCTTTACCTCCAGAATACGGTTTAATTACCTGAATTATTTCGGGGCGGCGCTTTCCCCCTTCGATGCGTATCTTTCCATCGTCGGCCTGGAAACGCTCTCGGAGCGCCTTTCCAAGCAGTCGAAGAACGCGCATAAGCTGGCATTATACTTATCCTCCCACGAAGGAGTAGAGTGGGTAAGGTATCCTGCCCTGGAGGAAAGTCCTTATCATCAGCTTTATAAGCGGGACTTTGAAAAGGGCGCAGGAGGACTTTTTTCCTTTGGTTTCAAAGGAAATGAGAAGCAGAAGGAAGTCTTTTTGAATGCAATAGAGCTGTTTCATTACCATGTGAATATTGGCGATGCCAGATCGTTGATCGTTAATTCCCCGCAGACCACTCATGGGGAACTTGATGAGCAGGAGAAGGCGGCTGCCGACATACCGGAAAATCTGATCCGCATTTCAGCGGGATTAGAGGATTCTGACGATTTGATTGCTGATTTGGAGCAGGCGTTCCAAAAAGCATTTTCCATAAACTAGATTGGGAGGGAAAAGATATGACGATAGGAAAGAAAAGTAGTGTTGTTGCTTCCATTATTTTAGCCGGTGCGCTGGGACTTACCGCTTGCGGAGCGAAAGAGACGGCGGTGACGGAAACGTCCGCATCCGCTGAAACGGCAAAGACGGAATACAAATATGGGAAGATAGACATTCCCGGCAAGGATGGAGCACTTTGCGGTGCACCGATTTATATTGCCTATGAGAAAGGTTTTTTTGCGGAGGAGGGCTTCGATGTAAATCTGATTTCCGCCGATACCGAAACGCGGAAAATCGGGCTCAATAACGGAACGATTCCGATAGTAAACGGAGACTTCCAGTTCTTTCCCTCTATCGAGGAAGGGGTGAAGGTGAAGGTAGTCGACGGACTTCATTACGGATGTATTAAATTCGTGGTTCCTAACGACTCTCCCATACAGACTGTGGAGGACTTCGCCGGAAAGAAAATCGGCGTTGACGAAATCGGAGGAACTCCTCATCAGGTTGCCAGCGTATGGCTGGAAAAAGCAGGAATTTCTGCGGATCCGCAAGATGGTGATGTGACCTTTCTGCCATTCTCCGACGGTAATCTGGAGTTGGAAGCGGTAAAGACCGGAGAGATAGATGTAGCGGCTCTTTGGGATCCGCTGGGTTCCATTGCAGAGAAGAGCGGGGAATACCGGGTAGTGTTTGACCTTTCCACAGATCCTGTTTTTGCCGGAAAGTATTGCTGCTTCCTCTATGCATCTTCTAAGGTGCTCGAGGAAAATCCTGACGAAATCGCGGCATTGCTAAAAGCTTACAGGAAGGCGCAGGATTGGATCGCGAAGAATCCTAAGGAGGCGGTAGATATTATTTCGGATAAGAAGTATTCAGCTATTGATGATAAGGAACTGGCACAGGAGCTTATCGTAAGCTATACTTATCCCTCCACAGAGGACAGAGC
>JAEZRJ010000029.1 GCA_023412855.1 Bacillota bacterium
GCAGAATAAGAAACTGCATAAAAAAACTCTTTTACCAGCTCTGTGGCCAGCCCTCCCACCATTTCAGCGGTAAATGTACAGTCGAAGTCAAAGTATGGTCGACCGCATAAGTCAATAGAACAAAGCGCCAGCGCGTCGTCCATAGGAAGGATAAAATAGCCGTAGCGCTTGATTCCAACCTTATCGCCCAGAGCATTCTTTATCGCCTGCCCTAAAACGATTCCGGTGTCTTCTACGGTGTGGTGTCCGTCTACGTTCAAATCTCCCGTTACCTTTACCTTCAAATCAAAAAAACCGTGCTTCGAAAAACCCTCAAGCATATGGTCAAAAAAACCGATTCCCGTATGGATTTCGCTTTTTCCTGTACCATCGAGGTTCAGGATGACTGAAATATCGGTTTCTTTCGTTTTACGTTCTACCGTCATGCTTCTTGCCATAGTATTCGCCCCCGTTTCTTTTTTCTTCATTATTGTTCAAATCTTACTTTAATCGAGTTCGCGTGAGCAGTCAAGCCCTCACTTTCGGCAAACAGTTCGATATCCTCATGAATCTTTGAAAGCGCTTCCTTCGAATAAGAAATGATACTGGTTTTCTTCGTGAAGTCGTCTACGTTAAGAGGTGAGAAAAACTTTGCCGTACCGCTTGTGGGTAATATGTGGTTTGGCCCCGCATAATAATCGCCCAAAGGCTCGGAGGAATATTCTCCAAGGAAAATTGCTCCCGCATTATTTATTTTAGTCATGATTTCGTAGGGATTCGCCGTTAAAATTTCCAAATGTTCCGAAGCGATTTCGTTAGCCGCGCCGATGGCATCCTCCATGGTATCCGCAAGAAGAATATAGCCGTAATTATCCAGCGATTTTTTGATGATTTCCGTTCTGGATAATTCCTCAGCCAACCGGTCAGCCTGTGCAGATACTTCCTTTGCCAGAGCTTCGTTCGTGGTAATAAGTATGGCGCTTGCCATTTCGTCGTGCTCCGCCTGCGACAATAAATCGGAGGCAACATAGAGCGGATTCGCCGTCTCATCCGCAATAATGAGAATTTCACTGGGGCCTGCTATAGAGTCTATGCTCACATAGCCAAAGCAGGCTTTTTTGGCGAGGGCCACATAAATATTACCAGGGCCGGTAATCTTATCCACCTTGGGAATAGAGTCGGTACCAAAGGCCATGGCTGCAATCGCCTGCGCTCCTCCTGCTTTATATATTTCATCCACGCCTGCGATATCTGCCGCGACCAAAGTCCCGGCGTATACCTTACCTTCTGCATCCGGAGGCGTTGTCATGATGATTCTCTTAACGCCCGCCACCTTGGCAGGAATGACGTTCATCAGTACACTGGAGGGATAAGCGGCCTTGCCGCCGGGCACGTATACCCCGGAAAATTCGATGGGGGTTATTTTCTGCCCGAGCATTGTACCATCCTCCTTCATGTCGATCCAGCTGTTGTGAAGCTGCTTCTCGTGAAAAACACGAATGTTGTCCGCTGCCCTTTTCATTACCTCCACCAGCTTTTCATCCACTTTCTGATAGGCTTCTTTAATCTCCTCTTTCGTCACTCTTATATTGGAAGCGTCGATTTCACATTTATCAAAGCGTTTCGTGTATTCGAATACTGCTTCGTCTCCTCTTTCCCGAACGCTTGAGACAATGCCGGAGACTGCTGATTCGAACTGTTCGTAATTATTGGGACTGCGCTTTAACAATGTATTCAATAAATCTGTTTTTGATTCAGAGGTTAGCTTTAAAATTTTCATGTCTATAACCACATCCTTTCGATTCATCATATAAACGCTCGGAAACAGATTTAAACTGCCGAAATGTATGCCTTCAAATCGTTTATTAATTTCTTGATCCGCTCTGTCTCCATCTGCATGCTCACCTGATTGACAATCATTCTTGCGGAAAGCGGACAAATTTCTTCAAGAACCTGAAGCCCGTTCTCATCCAGCGTGGATCCGGTTTCTACAATGTCCACGATGACATCCGACAGCTTCACTATAGGGCCTAATTCCACCGAGCCGTTCAGCTTGATGATATCTACGGTCTGATGCTTTTTATTATAAAAATAGTCCTTGGCAATATTCGGATACTTACTGGCTACGCGAATTCTCTCGTGATGCTGAAGAAGCTCTTTTGCGCCGGCCGGCCCGCACACGCACATCCGGCACTTTCCAAAGCCCAGATCCAGAACTTCGTAAACACGTCTGTTTTCCTCCATGATGGTATCTTTTCCAACTACGCCGATGTCTGCAGCACCGTACTCCACATAAGTGGGCACATCCGGTCCTTTGGAGAGAAAAAAGCGAAGCTTTAACTCCTCGTTGACAAAAACAAGCTTTCTCGAATTCTTGTCCTTCATCTCCTCACAGGTAATTCCGATTTCTTCAAGCAGCTCTAACGTTTTATTTGCAAGTCTGCCCTTCCCCAAAGCGAAGGTCAGATATCTGTCTTCTTTACTCATAGCATCACCTCCTCCGCATTTGCGCAGGTCAAATATCTATCCTCTTTACTCATAGCGCAACCTCCTCTTTCGTTTTCTGGGGACAAAGGACAACCTTTTTCCCTTCTTTTCGAAGTTTTCCGGCCGCTTTCAGCGCTTCCTTGTAATTTTCGGAGGTATATTCTATAAGTTCGGCCCTTTGAGGAGTATGGACGCTTATATTCTGCCTGCTTAAAGCGGACATCAAATCATCAATAACGATCATAAAGCCGATAGCCGGCGCTTCTTTTCCGAAGCGTCCAAGGAGGGTATCGTATCTCCCGCCTGTCACGATTGCGTCTCCTACTCCGTAGGTATATGCCTTGAAGATTACTCCTGTATAATAATTATATCTGCTGAGCATGCCGAGATCAAAGGAGACATATTTCTCCACGCCGTATAAGCAAAGGGCCTCATACAGCCGCTCAAGGCGCTCAACGGCTGAAAGGGAGCAGCTGTTATGTACAAAAGATTTCGCCTGCGCAAGCGCATCCATAGAGCCGAACAAGTCCGTGACCTTTAAAAGGACTTCACGAAATTCAGGCTTAATATTTCGGTCTATCAAAAGCTCCTCCGCACCAAAGTAATTTTTGCCGGAAATGTATTCCCTAAGCTCAAGCTCCGTATCTTCATCCAATCCGGCTTCCATGCAGATTCCTTTGAAGTATTCTACATTTCCGATACTTAGTTGGAAATCACGGATCCCCGTATCTAAGAGGGTCTCTATTATTAAGGCGGCCAACTCTGCATCTGCTTCCACTGAGGCGTCTCCGATGAGTTCCGCCCCCATCTGGGTTACCTCTTTAAGCTTGCCTTGCAGGCTGTTCGTATTTGTAAAGGTATTACCTGCATAGCAAAAACGAATGGGCACATTCTCATCCATGAAATACTTCGCAGCACAGCGCGCTATGGATGGAGTGAAATCCGGACGCAGAACGAGAGTCTCTCCTTCTTTATCGAAAAACTTATATAGTTCTCTGGAAGGCGTGGTACCAACCTCCTTGGAGAATACATCAAAAAATTCGAAGGTAGGAGTCTGGATATCTTCGTAGCCATAGCATCTTATCTTATCCAGAATCCATGTTTCCACCATCAGTTTTTTCGCATATTCTTCTCCGTATATGTCCCTGACCCCTTCCGGAGTATGTAACAGCTTTTTGTCCATAAACAGGCATTTCCTTTCCAATTTTGCTTTATCAAATTAAAGTGATAATTAGGTAGCACACGAAACTATTGGTAGTATACCGTAAAACTATTGCCTTGTCAATGAAATGATGATTTCTACTCTCTATCCTCCAAATCCCTCTGAAGCATATCCAGATAAGGTACGAAGACGCCGTTCTTTTTCGGAAGTATATATTCGGGGTTGAGTTCCTCGAAGCGGAAGCTCTTTCTTCCGCCGCAAACCGCTCTTTCCCAGAAAAAGTTCAGCATTTCATAGGGAAGGTAATAGTAAAGATCCTTATGTGTGTAATAAATGATAAAAAAAGCGATGCCTCCCTGCTTCTCGAACTGCTTCATAAACTCCACCTGATGCTCATGTATGTTCTGAAGCGTGAAGGTATCCGCCGCACATTCCTTAGCGTCGAAGCATACGGGAATGCCCTGCACTACTCCGATATAATCCACCGTACTCTTCTGCTCGAAATAAGCGAGCGTAATATGCCTGCTTTCTTTATCGATAGCTATCGGTGTTATAGGTGTGGGGATTTTCTGAATCAGCGCCAGCCCGCTTTCCAAGTATCTTTCATTTGTTAAGTTGATCAGGTCCTCCAACGTAGAACCTCTTAAGCCTCTCGAATTCCATGTTCCCATTTCTATTCATACTCCAAATTCATCATATCTGCTGCTTCTGTCCGTTTTCCTCCAAGGTATAAAATATCCGGGGTGTTTCCGCTGTAAAAATCCTTTTACTAAGTTCGCAAAATTCTCCGTCGAGCTCAGGAAATTCCAGGCGGTATGCGTGCAGAAGCTGGTTTTTAATCTTATATTTTTTCTTATAGCTGTCGTTGAAGTTCTTGTCTCCATATTTATAATCCCCCAAAAGAGGATGACCAATGCTGGCAAGATGAGCCCTGATCTGATGCGTCTTTCCCGTAATCAACTCTACTTCTAACAAGGTCTTATCTTCGAAAACTTTAAGGGGTTCATATTTCGTCTTAATGTAAGAAGATTTATCCTGAATCGGAGTAGGGCTTATTTTTACCGTATTTCTCTTCTCATCCTTAACCAGATAGCCTTCGATAAGAGAAGCCTCCCTTACTTTTCCCTTCACGTAAAGTCTATAGAATTTATGAAGGTCTCTGTTTTTTAACAGCTCGCTCATTTTCTGGCTTCCGGGAAGCGTCTTGCCGCAGATTACCATTCCGCTGGTGTTACGGTCTAAACGGTTGCATACCGAAGGTTTAAAGGTACGAAGCTCCTCCCCCCTGATTTCTCCCTGATGAAGCATATATCCGATGAACCACTCATTTAAGGATAAATCCCCGGCCTCAGCCTTCTGGGTCAATATTCCCTCGGGCTTATTAACAATCAGTATGTGATGGTTCTCATAAATGATTTCAAGCTCTTTATATTTGTCGTAAGCCGCTTCATACTCCGCTATTTCCTTATTAGGACACTCCCTGGAAATTAACGGAGAGATTCCAGACATCTTATCTAAGGTTTCCTCCGAGAGGAAAAACTGGATTTCGTCACCGATTTCCAGTTTTTCGCCTCCGGATGCCTTTTTGCCGTTTAAAACAATATTTTTCTTGCGCAGCATTTTATAAATAAAGCTTCCGGGCGCTTCCTTTAAACATTTATGCAGATATTTATCAAGACGTTGCCCAGCCTCGTTTTCCTTTATTAATACATGCTTCATAACCATACTCCATGCTTTTTAATATTACTGACATTGGGCCAGATGTACAAGCTGACCTCGATACTGGATATTCCAACACTGAATTCTTGTTACTGTTCACACAGTAGCTTAATGCTTGCTGTTAAGCTGCGTAAGAACGTGATGCAAAAGATGATTTCTGCTTCGCGGAGCGAATTTAAATGCAAAATTTTTGCATTGCAGAAATCATACGTTACTGAGAACGGAGTGAAAAGTAACAATTACTTTAGCGAGCTCGTTATTCCTAACAGCCATGAATGGGGCATTGCTTTTGAAAGAACCTGAAATGCCTTTATAGGAAAGCTGCATACGGACAACGCCTTCCTGTCATAGGAATCCCAAAGTGCTTCCTTTACTACCTTCTGGGCGCTGACCATCGTCCATTTCTTAATCGCCAGAGTAGAACCTGACCTTTCGGCAATATCGAAAAATTCCGTCTCGACCGGTCCCGGACATACCGTTGTTACCCATATTTTTTTATCCTTAAGTTCTTCTCTCAGCGCTCTGGAAAAGCTGAGGACGTAAGCCTTACTGGCGGCATAAATTGCAAAGTTCTTCTGAGGGAGAAATCCGGCGCTTGAGGCTATTTGAATGATACGACTGTTCTTTCGCATATACGGAATGCAATAATAGGTCATCTCTGTCAACGCTTCACAGTTCACAGACAGCATTTCCAACTGTTCATCGATATCCAGCTTCTCAAACGGACCCATCAGTCCAAAGCCCGCGCTGTTAATGAGCATTCGAACTGTGACATCCTCAATTTCGAGAATCTTCTTAAACGCCCTCATGTCGTTTTTATCAGATACATCCATAGGGATTATCTTTGTAGGAATATCGAGCAGCCGCGCCAGCTCCGTAAGCCGTTCCTTTCGTCTGGCAATCAGCCAGAGTTCATCCATCCTATGCAAGATTCCGTCCAACTGCATAGCGAACTCCTGTCCCATTCCTGAAGATGCTCCCGTAATGATTACAATATTTTTCTTGCCCATAAAGTCACCCCTTTTATTATTCTCTCCCATACATTTTTACGTTACTGTTCACTACGTTCTCAGTAACTCATGATTTCTGCAATACAAAAATTTTGCATGTAAATTCGCTCCGCAAAGCAGAAATCATCTCTTGCATCACGTTCTTGCGCAGCTTAACAGCAAGTGTTAAGCTACTATGCGAACAGTATATATTTGCTGTCACATATGATATATATCTTCTCTCATTTTTTCTTATGAACATTTCTGATTGTTGCTTTCTTCTTCCCGTTTGTGATATCTGCATTTTTGCCATTCGAATTTTGAGCATTCGGATTTCTCGAATTCAAATTTTTAGCACTTGCCTTTTTTCCATTCGATTTTTTCCCATCCGTCGAACCTGAATTGCTGTTTTTTCCATACCCTTTGGAAGCGTTATCTTTTCGTCCATATGCGCCGCTCCCGCCGGTCTGTGAATATACCCTTCCTTTTCCCGGTACTGTCTGTCTCGGGCGAATCAGGCATTTCTTATCGAAGCCGATTAAATCCTCTCTTCCGGCAGAAAGTAGTGCTTCCCTTACAAGGTCGTAATTTTTCGGATTACGGTACTGAATCAAAGCCCTCTGCATCGCTTTCTCATGAGGATTTTTGCAAACATAAACGCTTTTCCCATCTCGTGGATCGATGCCCGTATAGTACATGACAGTGGAGACTGTGGATGGTGTGGGATAGAAATCCTGGACCTGCTCAGGCATATATCCCAAATCCCGTAAGTACTCTGCCAGTTCTATCGCTTCTTTCAGCGTGGAACCCGGATGGGAAGACATCAGATAGGGTACCAGAAACTGCTTCTTTCCCAGGCGCTCGTTTATCTTGTTGTATTTTTTTACAAAGCGTTCGTATACTGCGTTTTCCGGTTTTCCCATCTTGCTTAGGACAGCGTCGGAAATATGTTCCGGTGCCACCTTGAGCTGCCCGCTGACATGATGCTCTACCAATTCTGAAAAAAAGGAGTCGTCGCTATCCGCCAGCAAATAATCGAAACGGATACCGGAGCGTATAAATACTTTTTTCATACCGGGAATTTTCCTTAGGTCTTGTAGCAGTCCCAAATAATCGCTGTGATCCACTGTAAGGTTTTTGCAGGGAGACGGAAATAAGCATTGCTTCGTCTTACATACGCCGTGTAAAAGCTGTTTCTCACAGGAGGGATGCCTGAAATTAGCGGTAGGCCCCCCTACATCATGGATGTATCCCTTGAAGTCGGGCTCCTTTGCAAGTACCTCCGCTTCCGCTACTATGGATTCATGGCTCCTCGCCTGCACTGTCCTTCCCTGATGAAAGGTGAGCGCACAGAAATTGCAGCCACCGAAGCAGCCTCTATTACTGATCAGGGAGAACTTTATCTCAGCAATGGCAGGCACTCCTCCTTTTTCTTCATAAGACGGGTGATAGGTCCTTTGATAAGGCAAGTCATAAACGTAGTCCATCTCTTCCATAGTAAGAGGCTTCGCAGGAGGGTTCTGTACCACATATATGCCGTTGGGATATCCTTCTATTAAATATTTGCCCGTAAAGGGATCAGTATTTTCGTATTGGAGGGCGAAGCTGTCCGCATATTTGGTCTTGTCCGCTTTCATTTCTGCGTAGGAAGGAAGCACTATTCTATCATAAACACCCGATATATCCTTTGTCTTGTATACCGTTCCCTGAATAAAGGTGATATCCTTTATATCGATTCCGCTGTTTAGAGCATCTGCAATTTCTACAATGGAATGCTCTCCCATGCCGTAGGAAATCAAATCCGCCTGAGAATCCAATAGCACAGAGCGTTTAAAGCTATCTGTCCAGTAATCGTAATGGGCCAGTCTTCTTAAACTGGCTTCGATTCCGCCGATAATAATTGGAATCTCCTTGTATGTCCTGCGAATCAAGTTGCCGTATACTGCCGTAGCGTGATCAGGTCTTTTGTATGGCTCGCCGCCGGGAGTATAGGCGTCGTTCGGCCGATGCTTCTTAGATACGAAATAATGATTTACCATAGAATCCATGTTGCCGGCAGATATGAGAAAAGCCAGCCTCGGTTTTCCAAGTACCGCTATACTTTCATCATCCTTCCAGTCGGGTTGGGCTATGATTCCTACAGTATAGCCATTGGCTTCCAGAATACGGCCGATAACAGCATGCCCGAAGGATGGATGGTCCACATAAGCGTCTCCCGTCACATAGACGAAATCTAACTGTTCAATGCCCCGTTCTATTAAATCTTCTTTTGATATTGGTAAAAATCCGTTGGTCAAATTAGTTCTCCTATCCAAATAACTACTTGAAATCCCTTTAATAAAGGGAAGAAAAATCTGTAAAATCTTCGATATAATAATCAGCAAGTTCTTTCTTCTCTGTTCTTATTCCCTCGGAGTAGGCATCCTCTACGGCACATACTTTCATTCCCGCCGCTTTGCCTGCTAAGATTCCCGGAATGATGTCCTCGAATACGAGACAGCGGGAGGGATCCACTTTGAGCGCGTCCGCCACTGCCAGATAAATGTCAGGAGCAGGCTTTCCTTTTTCTACGTCACAGCCGGTCATAATACAGTCGAAGTAATGTTCCAACCCGTGTACAGCGGCTACGTTCATAACCAGTTCCCTGGAATTGCTGGTTGCGATTCCCAATTTAATATCATTGGCTTTGCAATAGGCGAGAAAGGAATCCGCACCGTTTTTTAGAGGAACTTCATAGCTGTATTTGTTCCATGCCATTTCATTCCAGTCATCCTTTATCTTTTGAACCGGATCAGAAATTTGAAAACGCTCCTTAAAAAAATGCGCAGTCTCGCTGAAGCTCTTTCCTTCTATTTCATATTGCAGGTTATCAGGAAGCTCTATTCCGAACCTCCCCAAATACTCGATATCGATTTCTTCCCATATCCACATGGAATCCACTAAAGAACCGTCCAAATCGAAAATAACCGCATCTATATCTTGTAACATCATAGTCTGTAAACCTTTCTTTTTCAGCCGTTCTCTTCTTTTCATATGCTTTCGCAAATAAGGCCGAATCCATCCATTTATTCATCATAATATCATACCATATCTCAGGCAAATGCGCACGTGATACTTTTGCTGATCCAAGGGGGCGAAATAAGCCGGCAGCAACAAAGCGGCGTATGATTCGAAGAGGGACGCATCGCCGCTTTTTATGTAATAGGAGCTCTTTCCTATTACATAAAAAAAAAGGCGGGAAATTATCCCGCCCGAATTATTTAAATCAGAAAAATATGCTTTATTATTTACAGAATAAAGAATCCGACCGCTGCGATAATATAAACGGATATGAGCTTCAAGCCCTCCATCCAGTCGGTTCTTCCTGCCTTTACAATATGATTTACAATAAATACACTGGCCGCAAATAAGAAGATTTCTTCTATCTTAAAGATAATACTCATCGGCGTATCTGCTATGAAAAGGCTCATGATTACGGAAAGCGGAATTACGAACAAGACAATCTGCAAGCTGGAACCAACTGCAATTTCTATGGAAATATCCATCTTGTTCTTCAGTGCCATGATAATCGCCGTGCTGTGCTCTGCCGCGTTACCTACGATAGGAATCAGGATAATTCCGACAAACATCTCGGAGATACCTACTGCCGCCGTCATCGGCTCGATGCTGGCAACTAAGAGCTCGGATTCAACTGCTATTAAAATGGTGGCCACTGCAAGAATCGTGATACTTATCGGAAGGCTCCACTCTGCCTCTTCATCTTCTTCCATCCCTTCATACAAATCGTTCTGTCCTTTGAAGGAATATACAACACCTACTACATAAGTACAAAGCATGATAACACTCGTAATAATACTGAAATTCTCATACTTGGAAACAATGATATTCTCGGATAAATCCGACATAAAAACTGCAGGCATAGCAAGCGCTGCCACAGCAAAAAGAAGCATGGTTGCCGTAGAACGGCCCACCTTCGCATCGTATTTCAATACCTTGTGCTTAAGGCCTCCCGCTAAGATACTGCAGCCCAAAACCAACAATATATTTCCCAATACGGAGCCTGCCAAAGTAGCCTTTACTACTTCATACATTCCCGCGCGAATGGAGAAAAAGCTGATGATAAGCTCCGTGGCGTTACCAAAAGTTGCATTCAGGAACCCGCCAGCCTTAGGGCCGGTATAAACTGCAATTGACTCGGTAGCATTTCCCAAATATCCCGCTAGAGGAATAATGGAAATACAAGTTAAAATGAACATAGCGGTTGCGCTCCAGTTCATAAAATATCCTATAAAGGACAACGGAACGCAGATTAATAAAAATCTTAGATACTTCATACTTTTCGACCTCGCCTTACCTATATTTTTTTAAAACTGTAATGAAATAGTGCAATAACCGGTAAGGAAAAGATCATCCTTATCTCATTGCCAACGCGATAAATTATAACCTCGAAAAGGAATAAAATCAACAAAATAAATTAAAATTAGCAACTTTTTAACATTAATTTTGTCTATTCTACCTTTTCCGATATCCAGGCACATTTGTAAACCGTATAAATACATGATTTATCTATCTTTTTTAACATCCCATTTGTAAGATATGTGTAATTGATACAAATGATATCCTATTGTATATCCTGTCCGACAAAGTTTTCTCATAATATTAAGAGATGTTTTCTATGGCGGAGCAAAAGTGTGCTTCGAATACTCTCTCTCGGCCAAACGCTTCGGCAGAACCGCTTACATAAAAAAACGGAATGAATCAACATTCCGCTTTTTCGCATTCACAAGGCTTTATCGTAATAGATTTAATTTTCTGGTTCGTCATATAGCCGCAGATACTAAGTCCAGCCTGAATGACCGAGTTCCATTTCTTCGCCGAAAGATGGTAGGTCGTATCGTCCTCTAACACCACCACGCACGCATCTTCCATGACGCAATGCTCCGAATACGACACCTTATACATATTTTTCCGGCTGATCGCTCCAATTTCTTCCAAGACATTCACCATCCTGTAAACGGTAGCAGTGCCTATCTGGTTATCAATTTTTACCGCCTTATAGAAAATATCCTTGCAGCTGGAGCACTCATTCTCCAAAATAATATCGATTAAAGTAAGCCGTTGCTTCGTAATTCTGCACCCTCGCTCCCGCAGGCTGTCTATGATCATCTCACGCTGCATCCGCGTCCTATGATAGCTTCTGGAATCGGGGATTTTTCTCTTTTCAGGATTGTTTCTGTCAACTGTCACTTACGTACCTCCATCCCCTACTGCCCGCAATGGCCTCCGCAATGTTTGCAGTCTCCGCCGCATTGTATTGATTTGCCGTTCTTTTTATCGCGTATCATGCTTCCTATAGCGACTGCCGCCAAACAAAGCACAATACCGCCGACAATAATTGTTCCCATATATCGAACACTTCCTTTCTGTACAATCTGAACCCAAAACACAGGTACAAATTTTGTAAATAGGTTTTATTTTGCCCGAACTAAGTTCTTCGTATCCAGCTTCAAGGAACTGCTCTCCTTATATGGTCTGAACATCAGATAAATAAACCCTATGAAGAACAGTAAAGCAACAACTGTTAATATACCGAAAGAACCGGTGGTAAAAAGCATACCAAACTGGTAAACGCACATGGATACTACATACGCCAGGGAAGTCTGATATCCGATGGCGAACCAGAACCATTTCGCATTGTTCATCTCTCTCTTGATCGCACCCATAGCTGCGAAGCAAGGTGCGCACAGAAGATTGAATACAAGGAAGGAATATGCGGCTAATGCTGTCATACTTCCCGCCAAGGTACCCCAAATTTCCGTACCATCTTCTGCTACTTCGGCAAAACCGAACAGAATACCGAAGGTTCCTACTACGTTTTCCTTAGCCACCAGACCTGTGATCGCTGCAACAGCAGATTTCCAGTCACCCCATCCGAGAGGAATGAATATCCAGCTGATAAGACTTCCGATGTTTGCAAGGATACTGTGGTCTATTTCCAAATCCTCAAGCATTCTAAATTGTCCGTCTACCCAGCCAAAGAAAGTGGTAAACCATACTACGATGGTAGATAAAAGTATGATCGTTCCCGCCTTTTTGATAAAGGACCAGCCTCTCTCCCACATACTTCTGAGCACATTTCCTACCGTAGGCATATGATAAGCAGGAAGCTCCATAACGAAGGGGGCGGGATCCCCTGCGAACATTTTAGTTTTCTTAAGGATGATACCGGAGCAGATAATCGCAGCAATACCCACAAAGTAAGCGCTGGGAGCCACCCACCATGCACCGCCGAACAAAGCGCCTGCAATCAAGGCGATAATAGGAAGCTTCGCACCGCAGGGAATGAAGGTCGTAGTCATTATAGTCATTTTTCTGTCACGGTCGTTTTCTATCGTGCGGGATGCCATAACTCCCGGAACACCACAGCCGGTTCCGATGAGCATAGGTATAAAGGACTTACCGGAGAGACCGAATTTGCGGAAAATTCTATCCATGATAAAAGCAACTCGTGCCATATATCCGCAAGCCTCCAAAAAGGCAAGGAAGATAAACAGTACTAACATCTGAGGTACAAAGCCGAGTACCGCACCTACACCGGCTACAATTCCGTCTAAGATCAATCCTTGAAGCCAATCCGCACAGCCTATCGCTGTTAATGCGGAATCGAGCAACACAGGAATTCCCGGGATGTCGAGACCGAATAGGCTCCAGCCTTCGCCGAATAATCCGTCATTCGCCCAATCAGTAGCCCATGTTCCTACCGTAGTAACGGACACATAATAAACAATGAACATTACTATTGCAAAAATAGGCAAGGCAAATATACGATTTGTTACAATCCTGTCAATTTTATCAGAAATTGTCAAGCTGTCCTTTCTGCCCTTCGTATAGCACTCCCCGATAATGGAGGAAATATAGACATATCTTTCATTGGTAATGATGCTCTCTGTATCGTCGTCAAGTAATTTTTCTATTTGCTCGATTTCCTTCGATATGTCAGGCACAAGTTTCATCTGACTCTGTATTTTATCATCTTTTTCCAATAGCTTAATAGCAAAGAAGCGCTTCTGTTCTTTCGCAATATCGCTTCCCAGCTTCTGCTCTACAACATCCAGAACACTTTCTACCTCCGGTGCAAATTTATGTACGGGTATGGCAATGTTTTTCTGGTTTGCGAGTGTTACCGCCTTTTGAGCTGCTTTTTCGATGCCGGTTCCCTTTAATGCGGAAATCTCTACGACCTCACAGCCCAGCTTCTTGCTCAGCCTGTCTATATGTATTCTATCGCCATTTTTCTCCACGATGTCCATCATATTTACGGCCATGATTACGGGAATGCCAAGTTCCATAAGCTGTGTGGACAAATATAGGTTTCTTTCAATATTAGTTCCGTCTACGATATTGAGAATTGCATCCGGTCTTTCCCCGATCAGATAATTTCTGGCAACTACTTCTTCCAAAGTATAGGGAGAAAGGGAATAGATGCCGGGAAGGTCCATAATAATAACATCTTTATGCCCTTTCAGCTTTCCTTCCTTTTTCTCTACCGTAACGCCCGGCCAGTTTCCTACAAATTGATTGGAACCGGTCAGCGCATTAAATAATGTGGTCTTACCGCAGTTCGGATTACCTGCTAACGCAATCTTAATAGACATATTCTTCCTCTTTCTGCTTTACAGCAAATCATTTTCGTTCCGTTTGATATTTCTACCTTTCATTAGTTGTCACTAACTTATGAGTAAAAAATTATTCCACCGAAATCATTTCGGCATCAGCCTTACGCAAGGACAACTCATAACCTCTCACCATAACCTCTATCGGATCTCCAAGAGGAGCCACCTTTCTTACGAAAACATCCACGCCTTTCGTAATCCCCATATCCATGATACGCCTCTTTACCGGACCTTCTCCTGTCAGCTTCGTTACCTTTACCGTTTCGCCGCACGAAACATCTTTTAATGTCTTCATTATTTCTCCTTCTCTCATTCTATAATTACAATTCTTAATTCACCATTATTTTAATCGCCATATCTTTACCGATAGCAACTCTGGAATCCTTAACGTTGACAATCATATTGCCGCCGATTTCAGATACTACGGTCACTATGCCGCCTGTTACAAAGCCGAGGTTTTCTAAAAATCTCCGAGTTTCTTCCTTGCCGCCGATTTTACGTATTACATTAGGTTCTCCTGCCTTTACCATTGTTAAGGGCATCGCTCATCCTTCTTTCTCGTTGTATTTTAAGTGATTTTGATAATTATTTTCATTACGTTCTTTCATAGTTAGTATATTCTAACTTAAAACGGTTGTCAAGATTTTTATATGCACTTTTTATAATTTGCCGTTTTTAGTGACATATGCTATACTAATAACAATCTGGCAGAAAACTTCGAGTTCTTATTTTCATCTTATTTCATTAAATTTTGTCAAAATTGAGGTAAAAATTATGCATATAAACGAATCAGCAGAAAATTATTTGGAAACTATTTTAATACTTAGCAAATCTCATCCGGTAGTGCGATCCGTGGACATCGCAGAGGAACTTGGTTTCAAGAAGTCCAGCGTCAGCGTCGCAATGAAAAACCTGCGTGAAAAAGAATATATTACCGTATCGAAGGAAGGCTTCATTCAGCTTACCGCAGCAGGCAGGAAAATCGCCGATATCATATATGAGCGTCACGAGCTGCTCTCCTCCTGGCTGGTGAAGCTTGGAGTGGATAAAAAGATCGCTGCTGACGATGCCTGCCGTATCGAGCACGTAATCAGTACCGAAAGCTTTGAAGCGATCAAGCAGTACATTAAATAGCAGACGTATGCAAGCTATAAAAAACATAAAATCAGAAAATGAAACAAAGCCCATAAAAAATCCGCACTTGTTTAAGCCGAGTGCGGATTTTCATATCCTAGAAAATTTTATATCGTTGCAACTAGCAATCGAAGTTAAAAAGCGTCGAAACCGGGATATACAGCACTTGCTCCAAGCTCTTCCTCAATACGAAGCAATTGGTTATACTTTGCAACTCTCTCGCTTCTGCTGGGCGCACCGGTCTTGATCTGGCAAGTATTCAGCGCTACCGCCAAATCGGCGATCGTCGTATCCTCCGTTTCTCCGGAGCGATGGGAAGAAATTGCAGTATAGCCTGCCTTGTGTGCCATCTTAATAGCTTCCAGAGTCTCCGATACGGAACCGATCTGATTTAACTTAATGAGGATGGAGTTGCCGCAGCCGAGGCCGATGCCTTTTTTAAGGCGTTCGGTATTGGTTACGAACAAGTCATCACCTACCAATTGTACCTTATCTCCAAGCTCCTTGGTCATAATCTGCCAGCCTTCCCAGTCCTCTTCATCCAAGCCGTCCTCGATAGAATAAATAGGATACTTTTCGCAAAGTTCCTTCCAATGAGCCACTAATTCTACGGAGGTGAACTTCTTTCCATTCTTGGGAAGTACATACTCTCCTTTTTTGTCACTCTTCCATTCGCTGGAAGCCGCATCCATAGCCAGCACAAAGTCTTTGCCCGGCTCATAGCCTGCCGCCTTTACCGCCTCGAGAATATACTCAATCGCTTCCTCATCGCTTGCCAAATCAGGAGCGAATCCACCTTCGTCTCCCACGGAGGTAGCGAGTCCCTTCTTCTTGAGCAACGATGCCAACGCGTGAAACACCTCCGTACACTGGCGAAGGCCCTCTTTGAAGCTGCTTGCGCCCACGGGCATAATCATGAATTCCTGAACGTCCACAGTGTTCGCTGCATGAGCACCGCCGTTTAAAATATTCATCATCGGAACCGGAAGCCTGTTGCTGTTAACACCGCCCAGAAAGCGGTACAGAGGAATATCGAGTGCAACAGCTGCCGCTCTCGCACATGCGATGGAAACAGCCAGTATCGCATTGGCCCCGAGATTAGACTTATCCTTCGTGCCGTCCGCCTTTATCATCGCCGCATCCACTCCGTAGATATCCGAAGCGTCCATTCCTTTTAAGGTATCATTAATAACCGTATTGATATTATGTACTGCCTTAAGAACGCCTTTTCCTCCAAAACGGCTCTTGTCTCCGTCACGCAGCTCCAGAGCCTCGAACTCTCCCGTGGAAGCTCCGCTGGGCGCTGCCCCTCTGCCCACAGTACCGTCAAACAAGTATACCTCCGCTTCTACGGTGGGATTTCCTCTTGAGTCGATAATTTCACGTCCTATTACTTTTTCAATTTCCAAATAATTCATATCGTTAACCATTCCTTTCCCTTGGAGGGATTCCCCCTTTTGCCTTTGCGACTATGCTTATGAGGTTTCAAAATAATATAGATAAGGCAAAAGGAGTTGTCCATGATTTATTCGCAATTAGTTAGCGAGAACTAACCACGTATATTATTATAACAATAACTTAATAAAATTACAAGATGATATAAAGTATTTTTATGGAAAATAATTCTCAATATCCATAAGCTACATCTGGTTCAGCAATCCGGAAATACCCTGCTCTTCAAAAACTTCCTTATAATAACCGATTTCATCCTGAATCAACCCGTCAATCACACTCATTCCAAGCAGCTCCACCGGAGCTTTATCATCGGTCAGAAGATATTCCCCTCTTTCATAAGCCGTAAGCCCAGCATCAACTGCTCTCATCATAGCCGCCAGCTCTTCGTTGTCGATTTCAGCAGCATAGTCACTATTATCCGCAGCATTTCCATCAGCACCCGCTTTCAAATACCCCGCTGCATCCTCATTTAATGTAGCAAAAAGCTCTCTGTTAGTTGCCCCCTTTACATTTACAGTATATACATGAGGGAAAACGTTCGCGATAGTATCCGAAAGATAATCGTTAATATTACCTTCTTCCTCCGAATGCATATTCATATTTACCACCATTACTCCATTATCCTTCAAATGTTCCTTCACCATAGTGAAAAACTCTATGGAAGACATCTGGAAAGGAATCGTAATATCCTGATAAGCATCTACCATGATGACATCGTATTTATCGTCTATTGCCTGAAGGTAAGCGCGGCCGTCGTAGGTGGTTACGTTGACCGTATCGGGCAATTCAAAATATTCTCTCGCTAAATCTGTAATCTTTTGGTCGATTTCCACGCCCTCTACCTTTATGTTGTCAAAATACTTCATGCACTGTTTTGCGTAAGTCCCGGTTCCCATTCCAAGAATCAGTATATCCCCTTCCCCGTTCTCTGCAATACCTGCCATGACGGGAGCTGCAAGGGCATAATCGTAATACATGCCGGTAAGAGAGTCGTCTTTTTTCATGATGGACTGCACACCGAACAGCACATTCGTAGAAAGGATAACGCTGTCATCCGTCTCCTTTACCTGCAAATAGTTATAGATGGATTCCCCTTCATAAACCAGATCCTTTTCCCAAAAAGCGAAGCTGTCTGAATTCCCAAAGATACCGCATAGAATAAAAAGAACGGTTGCTGCCGCGCAGACCTTTCCTTTTTTCTTCTTGCTGAAAAAATATATCAGGCCTAAAACCAGCAGGATTCCCGAAAATATCAAAAAGGTGATGGAAGTGCCAACCGCCGGAATGGTCACAAAAGTAGGCAGGAAGGTTCCTATAATACTTCCGATAGTATTGAAGGCGCTTAAGGTTCCTACGGTCTTGCCGCTGTCATCCAAGCTCTCCACCGTATATTTCACTAACGACGGCGTTACCGTTCCGAGCAAAAATAACGGAAACACGAAGATGACCATACAGGCGATGAAGCCCGCCAAAATCAGAAAGTTATTATTTACCGTAAGTACCAGCACCGCCGATATAGCGAGTATGATATATTTGCCCACAAGCGGAATTGCCGCAATCCAAATAGCGGCGATAATCAATCGCATATACAGTTTGTCCGGATCCGGATTCTTATCTGCGCTTCGTCCTCCCCATATATTTCCTAAAGCCATGGCAATCATAATAGTTCCTATAATAATTGTCCAAACGATCTGAGAGGAGCTGAAATAAGGCGCCAGCAGCCTGCTTGCTCCCAGTTCTACTGCCATTACTGCAGTTCCTGCAAAGAATTCCGTCATATAAAGATAATATTTATTTTTCAAAATGTTTCTTGTGCCCATGTTGTCTCCTGCTTTCTCTTTCTTTTCCATATATCTCTTTTTATTTGTGCCTTAATCTCTCAGGCATTCGCCTTATTCCAGCCCCTTTTCGTTGACCATATCCAGCATTCCCCTATAAAGCAAACGTTAATAATTCACCGTTATATTGTGGGTCAGCAATATATTTCCGCCTGAAAGCTCCTCTGTCTGAATGTCCACTTGACAGGAGGACGCATTCAGCTCCGATAGAACCTGATTCATATAAGCATCGGCATATGCACCGCTGTTATAAGAGTCGTAGCATTGCATCCATAGATCGGCGCTGTTCACTACGCTCTGGAATTGAACGGAACCGCCGCTTTGCATGATGTTATGATAACAGTTCTGATAATAATCCTCCAGGCCGGTAAGAACTGCATCCGAGGAAAATCCGGCATCCTCCAGACTGCGTTTACCGCTGCCTGATGCGGTCGGTACATTATTTTCCGGGGCTTGGTATCTTTGCCCGTTGCAGGCAGGCAAATACACAGACAGATCCTCCCTTGCATGAGTACCTGCAAAATCCCCATCGGTTTTATTGAAATAATCATAGGTATTGGGGTCCGTATCGTCCCAAGTGGAATCCACATTATAGAACCCGTCGTCCAGCCCGATAATATTCCAGGCATGATTTTGCCCTGCGTAACCCGTACAGTAATAGCAGGGGACTCCAAGCTGCTCCATCAAATACTGGAACGCCCGCGCATAGCCCGCACATACCGTCTGATCGTTTACCAATGCGCTATAGGCTGTCTGATTGAGGGGTGCACCCAAGTTATACCGGATTCTATCCAGCAAGGCGTCGTGAACATATACCTCTTTTTCATAGTCGCTTCCCAGACTTCTGGCTCCGCTTAAGATTTCTTCGGACGCTTGGTCAAATTCAGTTTTAGACGCCGAAAGGTTGTCCGCGGTCTGGTTGTACTGCAGGACAATCTGCAGACAAATGCCATCTGTGGAAAACTTGCCCCGGTAAGCGCAGTCCAGCCAGAAAATTTCAGGGTGGTCATTGAATACCGCCATGAAAACGTTCTTAAGCTGTCCCGCCCCTACCTTCTCCACAGGTGTGAATATCCCGTTTAAAGAAATCGCATTGGCATATATCTGACGGTAAAGCTTTTGCAGCGGCGCATCCAGCATACCGTAATAAGGATAAAATTTTGTATCGAAGGTCAAGCTGTCGCCGGTCTCACCATAAGTAAGCTGGTTTTCTAAATCCTTCGCTTCTTTATCGTCAATCTGCTCATTCGTGTCCTGAACAGGAATATATCCGCTTTTATCCGCAACCCTTGCCGGAGCCTCCACAGCAGATTTTTCCGGCGGAACGTAAGAACCTTCTTGTGCTGCTGCTTCTTTTCCTATTTCCGAAATGTCCCGCAGCAGTTCATCCGAGGTATAAGTATTCCTGTCTCCCGCCGCATCCGATACCGACAGTCCTTTGGGTGTCTCCTCTTCCCGAAGGGTTTCCTGCGGTAAAATGTTATGTGCATACAAAAAATTTGAGAGATTGTCCGAAAAGTCCGTATTAAATGCGCCTATAATAATAATCAGGCTTAAAAGGGAAAGTATTCCTAATAGCAGATATAACAGTTTCTTAATATGTTTCATCCTTTTTCCCCGCGTATCTTCTAAAGTAGATTAAATATCACAGCTCATGATTTATATACTTTTTTGCTTCAGGCCTTGTATTTCTTCCTCCGTCAATTCCCGATACTCTCCCGGCTTCAGTTCTTCATCTAACCTCAGGCTCCCCATGGAGACCCTCTTTAAATATAAGACGTTATTATCCACTGCATTTATCATACGCTTTACCTGGTGGAATTTTCCTTCTGTAATCGTCAGATAAATACATTTATCAGGTAGCAGTTCCACCGACGCGGGACGGGTAAGTTCCTCTTCTCCGATGTCCACGCCCGCCTCCAGCAAGCGCACGTCCTCCTCTGTAAGGGGGTGTTCCAATATCACAAAGTAGACTTTTTTTACGTGTTTTTTCGGGGAAAGCAAATCATGAGCCAACGCTCCGTCGTTAGTCATGAGCAGGAGTCCCTCCGTATCCTTATCCAGCCGTCCTACCGGAAATAAGTCTGGATAGCCGGTATCCTTTAAAAGATCCGTTACCGTGGCGCTTACGTTATCCTTAGTGGCAGACACTACATCCTTTGGCTTATTCAGCATATAATATACATGCCTTCTGTAACGGAAGGGCTCTCCCCGAAAGGAAACCTCATCTTTATGCTCATTCACTTTTGTTTCGGGTTTGGTTATAACCTCACCATTCACCGTCACCAAGCCATGCTTTAAATAAAGCTTCACCTGACTTCGGCTTCCGATGTTCATTTCACACAAAAACTTATCCAAACGCAGCATTTCTTTTCCTCAGACTTTCTTCCCTTCTTATTTCCCGCGCCCTCACATATAACTGTAATATACCTCATTTTTTAAATCCGCGGTGATATTTTTGAAAAAAAAATTGAAAACTTTTCTGCTCACAATATTTTTCTTCTTTTTAACGCTACTGCTTTTGGTCTTTCCTACAGAGAGCCTGTCTTACTCCTTTATCGGATTACAGCTATGGTTCAACAGAATGATACCTACCCTTTTGCCGTTTATGATTCTGACCGGAATTATGATCCGCCTGAATCTGACAGAAGGCTTCGTACGCGTGTTAAGCCCTATTTTAAAGCCTCTTCTGTCCATCAGCCTTAACGGTATTTATGCGTTGGTCATCGGCTTTTTCTGCGGCTTTCCCATGGGAGCCAAGGTCATTGCCGATTTACTTTCCAGAGGCAAGCTGTCGCAAAAGGAAGCACAGTTTTTATTGTCCTTTTGCAACAATATCGGCCCCATTTATTTCATGAGCTTCGCGCTCCCCGTTCTCGGCCTGCAAAAAAGAGCACCCTATCTATTTGGGATGTACGGACTTCCTCTTCTATACGGAATCCTTTTAAGGTATACCCTCTATAAAGATATGACACCTGTTGAAGAGAGACGGCGTCCCCCCTCGGGGAGTCGGCAGACACCTTTTAAAAAACCTCTGATGGTGCTGTCCGCAGCCGAAATAAAGCAGACGGACACCCTTCTGGACGCGCTGGACGATTCCATCATGTCCAGCCTGTACGGCATCTCCAAACTGGGCGGCTATATGGTCCTATTTAACCTGCTGAATTTAATTCCACAGTTTTTCCTGTACAACAAATACTTATATGGAATACATATTTGTGCCCTTTTAAACTGCCTATTAGAAATCACAAGCGGAATAAGCCGCATGGGAAACTGTGCACCTCTGGTTGTCCTGCTCCTTCTGCCCTTTGGAGGCTTTTCCTGTATCGCACAGACATACAGCATGATTAAGGATACCGCGCTATCCCTAAAAAGCTATGTCCTGCATAAGCTGGCGCTGAGTGCGGTCACAGCTCTTTACTATGGAATATGGCTCTTATTTTCTCCGTCTACGTTTCTTCTTTGAGCGTGAAGAAATCAAGATCATAGTAAAGGAAAAGAGCACGAATAAAATGGCAATGCAGATCAAAATGACTTGAAGGAAATAAATTACTGTTATCTCTTTTTCTTCCTTCTGAGCCTTTTTCTTCGAATCATCATCCTGCTGTACTTGTGTCGTTCCCACAGAGGCATTCTCTTCCTCACCCACAACTGAGCTTTCCCCCATATTGCTTGCCTCTACGGCCTCCTGCGCATCAGTCTCTCCATAAATTAAGGAAGACAAGTGTATATGATTGCTTTCGGTGAATTTGTCAAAGAGGTTATAAGCATTCACTACGATTTCAGGAAGTGTGCCGGAAGGCACATTCATAGTAAAGCGTATGGTATCCTCTCCTTCTTCCCATTTCTGTAAATCGGAAAAAGTAACTCCTCCATCATAGCTATAGGAATAGTAGAGCATGGAGCTGTCGTAATCCTGTGCAGAAAGGGCCACGGTAACGTCCCCGTTCTCCTCGTTCACATCCTTCACATCGATAATGCAGATATCCGGTTCCGTATCATCAGGCTTTACGGGGGAAGTAGGGACAGGTATCTCCACATTTTGATAACTGCTGTAATCTACGCCAAGGACTTTTGAGCTCAGTCCATAATATTTGGCAACCGCAGTCGCATCCAAAACACCGAACTTTTCCAGTTTTTCCTGAGAGTTATAAAACTCTTTATCATTTTCCTGATCCAGATGGCAATGCTCGATGAGGGCCGCCGGCAGGTCATTTTCCGTAGCATGGCGAAGGATCCCGTAGTAATCCGTGCCTTTGTCATTTAATTTCGTCTTAATTCCTCTGGAATAAAGTCCCAGCTCTGTCAGCATATCCATTTCTGTGCTGGCAAAGGTATACCCCTTCTGGTATTCGTTATCAAAGGCGGAAACCCACACCTCTGCTCCAAATAAATCATGCTTTACGGACATATTAAAATGCAGACAGAATAAAAAATCTGCATTCACGGACTTGGCAAAATCCACTCTCTCCTCGAGGGTCATATCCTTATCCCCTTCCCTCGTCAGATAAACGGTAATTCCTTCATATTTCTCAAGCTCTGCCTTCATGGCTTTCGCTACCGTCATAGTCATGTACTTTTCTGTATACTTCTCGTATTCTGCGCCCAGGTTCTCTCCGCCATGTCCCGGATCCAGCACTACCACAACAGGGGGGGCCTCCTCCTGCACGATTCCGGCCGCCCGGACCTCCTCCGTCTCCTGTGTGCCGGGCGCCGCTCCGTAGGCGTTTAAGCTTCCGCCAAGGAATAACAGGACTCCCGCTAAAACATATAATGCTGTTTTTCTCATTACCGTTTCCTCCATATATAAAACCGGCTCCGTCAAAGGCGAAGCCGGTTCTAATTGCTCATTGTTTTCACTTCAGCAAATCGAGATTCAGAGATTCCGCTCCGGCCTCTCCTCCACCTTCCTTTAATAAATCGTCCTCCTCTTGGGGATTTAACTCTGCTCTGTTCACCCTCACGATTTCCGCATAGCTATTCAGGTTATTGACAAAGCTCTCATAATGAGCAGTAGTCATATTCGCCGTCTGTGCGATTAAATTCTCTAGATTCGCCAGCATCTCGTCCGCATACTGCATTACCGCGGAGCGGATGTTGTTGGCTTCTATCGTGGCATTGTCCAAAATCTCCTGCGCCTGATGGGATGCCAGCGTCACCACCTCGTTAGCCTGTGCATATGCCTGCTGCATGATTTCATGCTCGTTAATAAGCTCGTTAGTATGCATCGTGGCCTCGTTGATCAAAGCCTCCGCTTTGGAACGCGCATCGTTCAAAATGGCTTCCTTGTTGCTTATGATTTTCTGATACCGCTTGATTTCATCGGGAGTTTTCATGCGAAGCTCTCTGAGCAATTCGTCAATTTCCTCTTTATTTACAATTATTTTCGTATTGGATAAAGGCTGATATTTACAACTGTCAACGTATTCCTCTATCTCGTCTATCAATTGTTCGATTCTACTGCTCATATACAAATCTCCTTTTGCGGTCAGCCGCGCATGACCATTTTATTCTCTTATAAATCCATATTTTTCATAAACAAGTTTAGCGATGAAGTCCGGCACACACATGGAAATATCCCCGTTAAAGCTGGCGATTTCCTTTACGCTGCTGGAGCTTAAGTAAGCATACTCCAGACTGGTAGTCAAAAACATAGTATCCAGCTCACCCCCTGAAAGCTTATGGTTGGTCTGGGCAATCTGTAACTCATATTCAAAATCGGTAATGGCACGAAGCCCTCTTACCGCTACATGTACACCTTTTTTCTTCGCATAATCGATCAACAAACCATTGAAAGAATCTATCTTTACATTCGGAATGTCCTTCGTCGCTTCCTGTAATATCTTAACACGTTCTTCCACAGAAAACAACGGAGTCTTTAAGTGATTATCCAACACGCTTACCGTTAATTCGTCAAAAATATTCGCCGTACGCTTTATTACATCCAGATGTCCGAAGGTCACCGGGTCAAAGCTTCCCGGATATATCGCAGATTTCATTTGTTTGTCCCTTCTTTTATTATAAATACGTGTTTATTCGTTTTATAATTTTTTGTTTTCCAAATTTTGAATCCAAAATTTTCCAGGCTGTTCAAATAAGAAAAGTCTGTTTCCAGCGCCGCTTCCACGACGATTAACGTATTTTCCGTCACATAAGGCTTGTCCGACAGCGTCCGGAGTATTTCTTTTTCAGCACCGGAGGCATAGGGCGGATCCATGAAAATAATGTCCGCTTCCTTTTCAGAAATCGTCGACAGAGCAGACAGAACATCCTGCTTTAAAAGCACTGCCTTATCCTCAAAGCCGGTAAATTTTACGTTCCAGGAAATACAGGAAAAAGCATCCTTGCCATTTTCCACAAAATAGGATTTTTTCGCCCCTCGGCTCAAAGCTTCTATTCCTATTCCTCCACTTCCGCTGAATAGGTCGATGAAAATACTGTCTGCCACATATGGCTGTAACATGTTGAATAAGGTCTCTTTTATTCTGTCGGTAGTAGGCCTCGTATCCAGCCCGTCAACCGTCTTCAATCTGAGGCTTCTCGCCGTTCCTGCTATTACTCTCATGTATGCTCCCGCTAATCCGCCGCCTGAGCGGATGAAATATTTAAATATAAAGTCAATTCTCAAAGCGTATTGCTTATTAATTCTACCATATATCAACATATTAATCGTTTCAAGGCTTGCGGTCAATCTTTTTTGCGAAATCTTATAGACGAATTTTAACGCCCTTCGTATCTCTCTTTCCTACTTTCAGCTTGTTCAGCTCTACCTTTTTATTTTTGTATTCTACCGTATTTTCTCCGGTTCCCATCGTATAGTAAACAGCTTCTACTCTATCCCCGTCGCTGAGTTTCATTCCGCGCACGCCTACCGCACTCTTTTTCTTTTCGGGAATCTCATCCACCGGGAAGCGCAGGAAAAATCCGCCTGTGGTCTGAAGCACGATACTTTTCTGTCCGTCGAAGATTTCCACACTCACTACCTCATCTCCGTCAAGAAGCTTGGTAGCCGCTACCGTACGCTTCGTTACGTCAAATTCTCCGCCGTCTACGATTTTCAGCATGGACAGCTTGGTAGAAAAGATGATCCGGTAGAGGTTGAGCCGTGACTGGCTGGTAGCCAATATGATTTCTTCCTTCTGCGAATTATAGTTGCTCACATTGTCCACCGGAACTCCCTTGTCCCTGAACTTTCCGAATGGCAGATCCAGCACCTTGATTGTATACAACTGTCCCTTATTTGTGAAAATGCAGATACGCCCAACATTTTTGCAGGGGAATACGAATCGGTTCTCCGCATCCGCCGCTTCCTTGTTTCTTTCGTAGGTGGGGAGGTCTATTGTTTTTAAGTAGCCGAAACGGTCCATCAGGCACATGACTTCCATCTCTTCCAGCTTCTTTTCCTCATATACTGCTTCTGCGCCGTTTTCCACCACGGTCCTTCTGGGACGTCCATATTCCTTCTTGATGGCATCCAGCTCGTTCATGATTACCTGCGCCATGGAATCCCTGCGGTCAAGTATATCCTCGTACCGGTAAATATTTGCCATAGTCTCCTCGTGCTGACTGATCAAAGCCTCTATTTCCAGACCGATCAGCCGGTAAAGGCGCATATCCAGAATCGCGTCCGCCTGCTTTTCGGAGAACATAAGCTGAGCCGCCATGATTTTGGACTCCTTGGAACGGAACTTGATTCCGTCCACTACACCCTCTATCAGACAAGCCTTGGCCATGGCACGGTCCTTGCTTCCGCGCAGTATCTCTATAATCAAATCAATGACATTACAAGCCTTGATAAGCCCTTCTTGTATTTCCTTACGTTCCAGCTCCTTCCGAAGAAGGGTCTCATACTTCCTTTTCGCAACTTCGAACTGAAAATCAACACTGGCCTTAATAATCTGTTTTAACCCCAAGGTTTCCGGCCTGCCGTCCGCAATGGCCAGCATATTGACCCCGAAGGTATCTTCCAGCCTCGTCTTCTTGTAGAGCATATTTGTAAAGTTCTCTACATCGGCATCCTTTCTAAGCTCGATGACTATGCGGATGCCCTCCTTGGAGGACTGATTGGAAATATCTACGATATCCTGTGTCTTCTTCGTCTCCGCAAGGCTCGCCACATCGGAAAGGAACTTAGATATGCCCTGACCTATCATAGGATAAGGGATTTGTGTAATGACCAGATTGGTCTTTCCCCCCTTACTCTTTTCTACCTCGATTTTACCGCGGACCTTGATCTTGCCGGCTCCGGTCTCATAGATTTCCAGAAGCTCGTCCTTGTTGATTACAATGCCTCCCGTGGGAAAATCCGGGCCCTTCACGTATTTCATCAGCTCTCTGACGGTGATGTTCTCATCCTTCATGTAAGCTCTGGTGGCATCGATGACCTCGGAAAGATTGTGGGGAGGGATACTGGTCGCCATACCTACCGCGATTCCTTCCGAACCATTCACTAGAAGGTTCGGAATCTTTACCGGCAGTACGGACGGTTCCCTTTCCGTTTCATCGAAGTTCGGAATGAAATCTACTACATCCTTATCGAGATCGGCGAGAAACGCCTCTTGCGTTATCTTCTGAAGTCTCGCCTCCGTATACCTCATAGCCGCTGCACCATCTCCTTCGATATTGCCGAAGTTACCATGTCCGTCCACTAATGGCATTCCCTTCTTAAAGTCCTGGGTCATGACAACAAGAGCTTCATAAATGGAGCTATCCCCGTGAGGATGATACTTACCCATAGTATCTCCCACAATACGGGCGCTCTTGCGGAATGGTCTGTCATATCTCATTCCGAGCTCGTGCATATCGTACAGTGTCCTTCTCTGCACCGGCTTCAGGCCGTCCCTCACGTCTGGGAGCGCTCTTGCAATAATAACGCTCATCGCGTAGTCAATATATGATTTTTGCATAACCTCCGAATACTCGGTCTTAATAATTCTGCTGTCGTCCATGTTCTACCCCTCTGATTCCTTCTTACACATCCAGCTCTGCATCAGCCGCATGCTCATAAATAAATGCTTTTCTGGGAGGAACCTCCGTCCCCATCAGCATTTCTGTCACCTCGGAAGCCATTCTTGCATCCTCGATCTCTACCAGTTTCAAAAGTCTGGTTTCAGGATTAAGGGTTGTCTCCCAAAGTTGATCTGCATCCATTTCCCCCAGGCCCTTGTACCTTTGCAAGGTAAAGGAACCCTTGTGATGCTTCCGGTATTTTTCCAACGCCTTATCGTCATAGAGGTATTCCTCTTTTCCTTTGGCAGGCATGGCTTTATATAAGGGCGGCATGGCGATATATACATGTCCCTCAAAGATGAGCTCCGGCATGAAGCGGTAAAACAGCGTTAATAAGAGTGTTGAAATATGGGCTCCGTCTACGTCGGCATCGGCCATAATGATAATCTTATCATAACGCAGCTTGGAAATGTCGAAATCATTGCCGTAGCCTTCGGAAAAACCGCATCCAAAGGTGTTTATCATCGTCTTAATTTCTGCATTTGCAAGTATTTTGTCAATACTTGCTTTTTCTACGTTAAGAATCTTGCCGCGGATGGGTAAAATCGCCTGAAATGCACGATTTCTTGCAGTTTTTGCACTTCCCCCCGCAGAATCTCCCTCTACTATAAATATTTCACAACGGGAAGCATCTCTGGATTCGCAGTTAGCAAGCTTTCCGTTGGAATCGAAGGAAAATTTCTGCTTGGTGAGCATATTCGTCTTTGCCTTTTCCTCTGACTTTCGGATTTTGGCCGCTTTTTCTGCGCAGCCGATAATATTTTTCAAAGTCTCCAGATTACGGTCGAAGTAATGTACGATTTCATCCCCCGTCACCTTGCTCACTACCTTGGCTGCATCCTGATTGTCCAGCTTCGTTTTCGTCTGCCCTTCGAATCTGGGGTCCGGGTGCTTGATCGATACCACTGCCGTCATTCCGTTTCGCACGTCGGCTCCGGTAAAGTTCACATCCTTTTCCTTCAGGATGTTAAGCTCTCTGGCATAGTTGTTGATCGCGTTGGTGAACATGGTTTTAAAGCCGGTCAGATGAGTGCCGCCTTCTGCATTGTATATATTATTGCAAAAACCGAGTACATTCTCGTGAAATTCATTCACATACTGAAAAGCCAACTCGACGGATATGCCTTCGCTTTCTCCGCTGAAATAAATAACGTCGTGAATGCTCTCCTTCGTCTTGTTCATATCCCGGATGAAACCTACAATGCCTTCAGGCTCGTGATATTCAATATATTCGGTTTCAACCTTTCTTTTATCCTCGTATATAATCGTAAGCGCCGGATTCAAATATGCCGTCTCATGAAGGCGGCTTTTCACTTCATCCTCCTTAAAGCGCGTCTTATCAAAAATCGTATCGTCCGGAAGGAAGTTTACCTTCGTTCCTGTCTCTCTGGATTTGCCGATAACGGGAAGCAGCCCGTTTTGCAGCTCGATGACCGGATTGCCTCTCTCGTATTTATCCTCATAAATAAATCCGCCATTTTTTACTTGAACCGTCAGATATGCCGATAAAGCGTTTACAACAGAGGAACCCACCCCGTGCAGTCCTCCGCTGGTCTTATAAGCAGAATCATCGAATTTACCGCCCGCATGCAGGGTTGTAAAGACGAGACGCTCTGCACTCACGCCCTTTTCATGCATGCCTACCGGAATGCCTCGCCCGTTATCATCTACGGTCGCGGAGCCATCCGCCTCCAGCGTTACCTTTATCGTATCACAATAGCCGGCGAGATGCTCGTCCACCGCATTGTCCACAATTTCATATATCAGATGATTCAAGCCCTTGGTTGAAACGCTTCCTATGTACATTCCCGGTCTTTTTCTGACCGCTTCCAATCCTTCCAAAACGGTAATGCTCGAAGCATCATAGGTACCCTCTCTAGCCATTTACTACACCCTCTCTCATAATTGTTTATAAAAACACACAATGTAGTATACCATATACTTTGTACATTGGAAAGTGAAAAAATACCGTATATAGTGGCTATTTCCCAGGAGCATTCTCCTAATTACAGAACAAAAGTGTGCTTCACACACTCCCACGACCAAGTACTTCGGCAGCACAGCTTTTGTTCCGCGCGCAGCTGTGCATCTATCTTTCTTTCATAGGCGCACTTTCCTATGAAAGAACAAAAGTGTGCTTCACACACTCCCACGACCAAGTACTTTGGCAGCACAGCTTTTGTTCCGCGCGCAGCTGTGCATCTATCTTTCTTTCATAGGCGCACTTTCCTATGAAAGAACAAAAGTGTGCTTCGCACACTCCCACGACCAAGTACTTCGGCAGCACAGCTTTTGTTCTGCGCACGTTTCTGCACATCGTTTACCCGTAGGGCAACACGAGTGTTTTTCACTCGTGTTTAATCATAGGAAGACTATCCTTTCACCTGTTAAAACAGCAATGTTTTTCCTATGATATAAAAAACGGCCGCCCGGACAAATGCCGGACATGCCGCTTATAAAGCCTCATTTTATTTACTTTTCTTACAGCAGGCAACTGCCAGGGCACCCGGCCCAATATGGCAGGCTACGCTGAGAGACAAAGGCGCTACATGCACATCGAAATCCGGAAATGTTTGCAGCAGCTCCTCTTTAAAAGTAAGCGCCATTTCCTCATTGTAGGTATAGGCAATCTGCAGCCATATATTATCTCTGTCAGCTCCTCCCAAACGATTGTTCATATCATTTTTAATCGCCGTAGTCATAAGCGATTTCCCTTGCGTGGTAGTTCTCGCCTTAGCGAAGGCATCCAGCTTGTCTCCCTGAATCTGAAGCACCGGCTTTAATTTAAGCAGAGTACCGAGAGCAGCCGCCGCCGGAGTAATCCTTCCTCCCTTTTTGAGATAATACAAGGTATCCAGCATAATGTAAATACTGGAATTGTATTTATCGGCTTCAAGAAAATCTTTAATTTCCTGGCCGCTCTTTCCTTCTTCCGCCAGCCTCTTCGCATCCAAAGCCGACTGCCTTTGTGTAACTGAAATCCGTTGGTTATTGACGACATGTACCTTCCCGTCATATTCTCTCGCCAGCATCAGCGCGCTCTGAAAGGAGCCGGAAAGGCCGCTGGACATAGGGATATGCACGACCTCATCGAAGTCTTTGAGTAAATTGCTCCATAAGTTCATAACAGCCTCCGGAGATGGTTGACTGGTAACTACGCTGTCGCCCGCCGCCAGTCTGTTATAGAATTGCTCCTGAGACAAATCGATATCTTCAAAATAAGTCACATCATTAATCATAAAAGGCATAGGCAATACGTGTATTCCCAATTCCTTCGCCTGTACCTGCGTAATTCCGCTGTTACTGTCCGTTACAATTGCAATATTTGCCAATTTCATTTCCGGTATCCTCATGCATAAACATCATGCGATGGATACCTCTCCTTCCACTCTTATGTTTTCTTATTATATATTACTGTCAGATTGTCCTAAAGTCAACTGAATTTAACGCCTCATCCATATACCTCTTAAGCGGCAAATGTCCGTCCTCCTCCAGCTTTTCATCCCTCAAAAGCAAGGCATCCACGCTTTCCTTCGCCCTCTTTAAGACATCTGTATCCTGATATACATCTCCTATTTTAAAATCCATGATCCCGCTCTGCCTGATACCGAACAGATCGCCCGGTCCCCTAAGCTTCAAGTCCTCTCCTGCGATAAAAAATCCATCGTTAGAATGATTCAGTATATCCAGGCGTTCCATCGTCTGCTTCTTATCCGAACCGCTTACGAAAATACAGTAGGATTGATGTTCCCCCCTTCCGACTCTCCCGCGAAGCTGGTGAAGCTGGGCCAAGCCGAAGCGTTCCGCATTTTCCACCATCATTACCGTTGCATTAGGCACGTTAATGCCTACCTCGATTACAGTGGTAGATACCAATACGTCTATATTGCGCTTCGCAAATTCCTCCATCACTTGGTTCTTATCCGCAGGGCGCATTTTTCCATGAAGATACGCCGTTTGTATTTTAGAAGGGAGGATGCTTTTCAGTTTCTCCGTATAAGAAATGACATTTTCTGCACCTTCCAGTTCCCCTTCCTCCACCATCGGGCAAATCACATAGACCTGACGGCCTGCCTGCACCTCTTTTTCGATGAAGCGATATGCTTTCTCTCTATAGTCTGTAGAAACTACACAGTTTTTGATGGGAAGCCTGTTGGCAGGAAGTTCGTCCACGATGGAAATATCCAAATCACCATATAAAATGATGGCAAGAGTACGAGGTATCGGCGTTGCGCTCATTACGATTACATGTACATTTTCCCCTTTTCCTGCAAGCGTTTCTCTCTGCCTTACACCGAAGCGGTGCTGCTCGTCCGTTACTACGAGAGCCAGGCTCTTATAATCCACCTTCTCCTGAATCAACGCATGGGTACCGATAATGAGGTTAGCACGGCCGCTTTTTATTTCCTCATAGGCTTCCCGCTTTTCCTTCGCGGTCATAGAACCCGTCAGAAGCATAGGAACGAAAGGCAGCTTATATTTTGCGGTCAGTTCCGAGGCCGCCTCGAAATGCTGTCTCGCCAGCACCTCCGTAGGAGCCATCATCGCACCCTGATAGCCGTTGGATACGCACATCAAAAGAGAAAGAAAAGCGAGGATCGTCTTACCCGAGCCCACGTCTCCCTGAATCAGGCGGTTCATTACCTTTTCTCCCTGCAAATCCTGCCGAATTTCTTCCCATACCCCTTTCTGGGCTCCGGTCAGCGCGTAGGGAAGCACTTCTATCAACCGCTTCGTCTCTGACACCTCCACCATGGGATAGATATTTTGAAGTACCTCGTTGTGCTCCTTACATTTGCGAAGGGCAAGAAGAAACAAAAAGAACTCGTCGAATACGAGCCGCCTTCTCGCAGTGAGCATTTCTTCAAAATCCCTGGGAAAATGAATGTCCTCTATGGCCTGCCCGTAGGAAATGAGCTGCTGTGTTTCCCTTATCTCTTCCGGCAGATAATCTTCTCCGAAGCGATAATGCGCCAGCGCCTGCTTTACGGCTTTTGTGACCATATGATTAGTAAGCCCTGCGGTAAGAGAATATCTGGGCTGCATAACTCCGGTAAGCTTAAAATATTCCTCCGGTTTGTATATCTTCGCCTGCTCCATTACAAGCCGTCCTCCCTTTTTCAAGGGGATTCCTCTAAAAATATAGAATAAGCCTTTTTTCAACATATTTTTCACATAAGGAGTGTTGAAATAGGTCATGAATATCTGTCCGCTTGCATCCCTTATCTCGAAATTTAAAATCGTCAGGTTACGCACTTTTTTGGCCGCGATATTGCCCACAAGGCACGCCCTTACCGAGCAAATCTCTCCTGCCGGGGCATCGCTTATCATCACGGGTTCCTTAAAGGTCTCATAATCCCTCGGATAATTGTGTAAAAGTCCGCCCACATCGTTAATATTCAGTTTGCCAAAAAGCTTCGCTGTTTTTTCCCCGATGCCTTTAATGTCAATAATGTTCGTACTATCATCCATAACCATACCATCTGTCTAAAAAAAGGACGGCATACGCATCCGTCCTTTATCGTTGTTATCAATCATTCCGCCGAAACAATATAATAATAAATTGGCTGTCCGCCGTACTGCAGTTCTATATCGCATTTCGGATAACGGGCTTCCACCCTTTCCTTCAGCGCTTCCGCCGTCTCTTCGGAAATCTCTTTTCCATAATAGATGCTGATGAGCTCCTTATCGTCCTCCATCATATCCTCTATCATCCGGAAGGTAATTTCTATCATGTCGGTACCGTTGGATAAGATACCGCTGTCCCCGATTCCCATATAGTCGCCGGCCTTGATTTCTTTATCGTCAATTACTGTATCGCGAACCGCATAGGTTACCTGTCCGGTACTGACCGCTTTGATTTCTTCGATCATCGTCTCTGTATTCTCTTCAACGGAAAGGTCCGGTACGTAATTAATTACAGCCGTAATTCCCTGAGGCACAGTCTTGGTAGGAATTACTACGATGTTCTTACCCTCCGCCATATGCGTCGCCTGCTCCGCCGCCAAAATGATATTCTTGTTATTTGGCAGGATAAAAATAGTATCCGCATTCACTTTATCGATGGCGTTAAGCATATCCTCAGTACTGGGGTTCATCGTCTGTCCGCCCTCGATAATATAATCCACTCCTAATCCGGTAAATATCTCGTTGATTCCTTCGCCTACGGAAACTGCAATAAATCCGACTTCTTTTCTGGGCATCTCAGAAGATTCCATCTCCTGATTCTTCTCAGACATCTTGAACAGCTTCTCCTCATGCTCCAATCTCATATTGTCTATTTTCATATTGGACAGAGCTCCGTATTTTAAAGCCTTTTGAATCGCAAGTCCCGGATCGTTGGTATGTACATGCACTTTTACCACATCGTCATCCGCAACTACTACTATGGAATCTCCGATAGATTCCAAATATTCCTTAAAATCCATCTCCTGCTTAATATTGAAGTTCCTGTTAAGCATAATAATAAATTCTGTACAATAACCGTATTTAATATCCGCCTGCGCCTGTGCATCCATATTCATCGTCATTGCATAGGAAGCTGCCGGTTTAGCATCCGGTATCGTAAGGTCTAATTCTTTACCGAGGAAAGCGTCGTAAGCTCCCTTTAACACCTGCATCAAGCCTTGACCGCCGGAATCAACAACTCCCGCCTGCTTCAATACCGGAAGCATATCCGGGGTCTTGCCAAGAACCTCATCCGCATAACGGATGATTTCGCCGAAATAAATCTCCAAGTCCTCTTCGCCGTTATCCACAAGCTCTCTCGCTTTCTGAGCCCCGCCCTTGGCAACGGTAAGAATCGTACCCTCCTTAGGCTTCATAACTGCTTTATATGCGGTCTCCACCGCTTTATCAAAAGCATCGGCAATAATCGCTGCATCCAGTTCATCGTATTCCCTTACGACCTTTGTAAATCCACGAAACAACTGTGAAAGAATAACGCCGGAGTTACCTCTCGCCCCCCTTAAAGAGCCTGAGGAAATCGCCTTGCAAAGCGAGGACATATCCGGATTCTCCATAAGTGAAACTTCTTTTGCCGCAGACATAATGGTCAATGTCATGTTCGTGCCGGTATCGCCGTCCGGTACCGGGAATACGTTCAATTCATTGATCCATTCCTTTTTTGCCTCCAAATTTTTTGCACCAGCCAAGAACATCTTAGAAAGCATCCCAGCGTCGATTGTATTAGTCACAACAAAATCCTCCTTAATCAATCACTCTTACACCTTCTACAAAGATGTTGATTTTCTCAATTTCAATACCTGTAAATTCTTCCACTTTGTATTTCACGTTGCTGAGCAGGTTATCAGAAACGGCCAAGATGCTCACTCCATAAGAGACGATTACGTGAAAATCAAGTATCAGCTTGTTATTATCCAGCGTTACTTTAATGCCTCTCGTCATACTATCCATTTTTAAAAGTTTCACAAGACCATCTTTCATATTAACACTGGCCATACCGACTATGCCGAAGCATTCCATGGCCACCGAACCGGCGTACTGTGCAATTACTTCATTGTCAATAGCAATATTTCCCATATGGGTATCCATAGAAGAAGCTTTCATAACATACCTCCTTATTCTTTAATCATAGACATATATATTGTATTATAACCGCTCCTTATAAAAAAAGAAACTACTAATAATAAATAATAAAAAATTTAGGACATTGAAAATTTAGGCTTGCATTCCCTATTATTTTCTGATATTATACAAATGTTGTGAGTATAAATTCGAGGAGGTGCAAGACGATGGCTAAATGTGATATCTGCAGTAAAGGCGCTCATTTTGGCAATAATGTAAGCCATTCTAATAGAAAAACTAACAGAATCTGGAATTCTAACGTGAAGAACGTAAAATGCAAAGTGAATGGTGCAGCCAGAAAATTACATGTTTGTACGAGCTGCTTGAAATCCGGAAGAGTTGAAAGAGCTTAATTTTATCGGATTATCTGAATGAAAACGTATCGAAAAAACAGCCTGATCGGCTGTTTTTTAGTGCCCTTAATACCCTATGCCCTCTATGCTTGCTTTCCTATATCATATGCTCTCCGAAGCTCTTCGTATTCCCGGTTGATAATCTGTACCATTTCGTGATCCCCCGCCACATTGTCAGGGTGAAACATCTTAATTAAGTCCTTATACCTCTTTTTTAATGCGAGGCGGCTGTTCACTCCCTTAAAGAGCATCCCAGCTAAATCCGAACGCCCAAAAAATGATGGCCCGTCCTCATACACTTCCTTTTTTGCTTCGAACTTGTCCTTCTCTTTTTGAAACTTATGGCGGTCTTCTTCGAGCTGCTCGAACCCTCTTTGAAGAATCTTCATCTTCTGGTCAAAAAAGGTATTTTCCTGCTGCAGCCGTTTTCTGTCTATTTCCATTGAATGGCTGAGCGTGCGCATCTCATCCTGGAACTGCTTTTTTTCTCCGGCGAATTTCTCCTGAAGCTCGGATATTTCCCTTTTCAAGTTCTCCATCCGCACATTTTCTTTGAAAAGCCAAATTTTTAATTCATTCAGTTCATCTCCGGAACCGTTCTCTAGTATCTCCTCCAAATCGAAGGAAGGTTCCTTTTCCTCCTGAAAGTCCATCCTACTACCCTCATCTTGCCGCTTTATAAAGCCATACTAATAACTATGCTATTCCCGGTTAATCGCAATAATAAAAGTTATAACCTATCAACAACAGCAGTGCACAAATAATCAAACCGAGAAACCTGCTGGTAAAAAAAAGCATAAGTAACATGCCTACCGCAATCCAAAAAGCGATAAAACCAATCATCTTTTTCATGCAACCATCTCCGCTTATGCCCTTTACTATATCTTATGCAATTTGCCCGCAATAGATACCCATTACTCCGTTCCCTCGGGGAACGCAATATCTACCGCAGTATCGTCTGCAATCATCTCATCCTTGTCGGAGGAAGACGTAAACTTATCTACGATATCGGGAATCATATCGAGAATCTTCGTAACCGTATCCTGATTCTTTATATTCACCAGCTTGGTGGTGCCGTTCTTGATGACTAAGACCGCGCTGGGCGTCATCTTACCGGTAAATCCTCCTGCACCTCCGCTCTTCTTATCCGCGGAACTGGCTCCTGCACCTACTCCGAAGGTAACATCCACAAGGGGAAGGATAATGGTGTCTCCAACCTGCGTCGCTTCTCCCACTACCGTCTTCGTCGTAAGAACGGAATCAATGCCCTTCATCAAAGATTCTATTACTCCCGAAAAATTATTATCTGCCATTTAAGAGTCCTCCCTTTTTAATAACTTCAGCAACTGCCTGATATTCTTATCCCGATACAACCGAAAGGCTGCGATGAGGAGCGTGAATGCAGTAACCCTGCCTCTTATATCCAAGCTGCCTTCTACTATCATATTTTCAAAATCCGCCTGTATCTTAACATTATTCCCGATGAAGGGATATAACATTCCATAAAAGGCGAGTATCTGTCCCGTGCTTGCCGGATCTCCGGTGCCCACTGTTAGGCGAACATCGCACTTCCTCGGCCGGATGCTCCTTATAATACGGAAAAGCTGCTTTTTCGAAATTCCAAAAGCTTCCTTAAAAACTTCGCCCTGTAACAGTTCCGTATAATATCCTATGTCCTCAATAATCTTTTTTATTCTATCACATATAACTGTTATTGTGTACTCAATATTTCTTATTATTTCCAAAAGTTTCCGGAAAAAATCTATTATTTTTCGAAAGAGATTTATTATCTTAAAATAAACTGCGCGCAGTTTTTCTAAGAAACCGTTCTTTTTCTCACTTTCCGCGCTGTCCCCGACGCTCTTCTCTTTTTCAACCTCATCTTCGCTGACCCCATCTTTTTTTATAGAATCGTTTCCGATCGCGGTATTTTCGCTTACTTTCTCCGGTATTTTCTGCTTATCTTCTATTTTATTTTCTGATTTATTTTCAGCTTTGCTTTGAATTTCATTTTGCTCTTTGTTTTGAATCTCTTTATCTGATATATTGTCTTCATTTTCTTTCGCTTTATTTTCAGCGTTTTCTTCTAATATGTCCTTATTTTTACTCTTATTCCGTCTATTCTTTGCCTTTTTTTCTCTCTTTTCTTTCTTTATTTCAAGCCTCTTTTCAACCTTCTCCCTTTTGGGTTTCGCGGAATCGAAAAGAGTGAAAAAGAATATCCGTACTCTGATTCTTACTGCCTTCGAATAGGTCAATAAAGCGTTCAGTATGTGGAGCAGCCACGTTATCTTGACCTTCACCCTAAGGGGCTCGTCTTCTCCAAGCTTTCCGTCCGCCTGAATACGATATCTGACAGGAACAAACAGCACCAGGCAAATTGCCAGGAGCAGGATGCCCAAGAGAACGGTCAAAATCACTCCTATTATTTTCAATATCAGCAATACGATATGCAGCATATATACCTCGCAATCACGTTTCTAAGGAAATAAGAACTTTTTAATGTCGGGACTTCCGCTTGTCTGCAATGCCTCCTGAGCAATTTTCACCACAATGTCCACTGCCTCTTCATAGCTGCCGCCGATGCCTATAATATAGGGAGGATGCTTTTTATAATATTTCTGCCGCAAAAAGCCGCTGTGATATATGTCAAGCTGATCTCTTCCTTTCGAAAGAGAAATCACATATACCATCGGCTGTATGGAACCAAGGCGCAGCTTCCATTTCACTTTATTCGGATTTTTTATAGTCTCACCAACATAGAGATTTTTATAAAACTTCATTTATGCACCTGTCCGTCCTCTTTTTGCATGCAAATCTTTATTCATGTATTATAGTTCACTATTCAGTCTTCCATACCGCGAAACCAAAATTACGTCTTTATGCAATTTTGTGAGGGCGGCAAACGCCAAAATACAGTGATATCGCATTTTGTTTTCATACATGTTGTAGTTTAGCCGAAGTCTGAACTGCAACTATTATAGCATACTTTACCTAAAAAAACATTGACATTCTTTATCTATAACTTATACTGAAATTACAAGATTACTGTTCACACAGTAGCTTAACACTTGCTGTAAAGCTACGTAAGAACGTGATTCAAGGGATGATTTCTGCTTCGCAGAGCAAATTTACATGCAATTTGCATTGCAGAAATCATGTGTTGCTGAGAACGGAGTGAACAGTAACATTACAAGAAAACATATTGCCCACCAAGAGGAGGGATTCACCTATGATCACTGTTGCTAGCATTACTTTAAAACCCGGAATGGAAATCGGTGAAGATGTTTTTAATTATAAAAATGAACTTCTTGTGGCTGCCGGTACGATTCTGGAGGACAGCCATATCAAGAAAATCGTCCGCCATTCTGTAATGAGCGTTACCATCAAAGAAGCGGTTGACTACGCGACTACACGTTTTGAAAGGGTGCGCTTGAGCGAAGGCTTCAAGAAATTCGATGCCGTTTACAGCGAATACCTTCTATACTACAAAGAGCTCATGGTGGACTTCGTTACAAAGGGCATTCCCTTTCAGGTCGACCATCTCATGGACATTTATCGTGCCATTACCCCTTATGCGCAAAGCGGCGAACTTTTATTGGACTACCTTTATCACATGCTTCCCAGCGAAGATAACATGACACACGCCCATTGCCTGAACTCTGCTTTAATTGCCGGTGTGTTCGCGAAATGGCTCAAGCTTTCGCAGGAGGATACCGAAATACTGATTAAATGCGGATTCTTCTACGATATTGGCAAACTAAAGCTTCCCAATGACTTAATATGGAAATCGGAAAAGCTTACAGAGCTTGAGTTCACCCAAATCAAGACCCATACCCTGACCGGTTTCGATTTGCTCAAAGAACTGGATTTGAATCCACATATCATCAATGCAACACTCATGCACCACGAACGCTGTGACGGCTCCGGCTATCCATCCAGGCTTAGAGGTGATAAGATAGACCGTTTTGCAAAGTACATAGCGATCATCGACACCTATGAGGCCATGACCTCTTCCAGAATGTACCGCCAGTCCTATCATCCGTTCCAGATTATCGCCGGTTTCGAGAAAGCGGGCTTCATCATTTATGAAGAAACTATACTGCGCCCGATTCTATCGCACATTGCCGCCTCCCAGGTGGGAAATAATATACGTCTGAGCGATGGCCGCGTGGCGGAGGTTGTTTTAATCAATCAAAGGTATTTGTCCAGACCGCTTCTCCGCTCGCCGGAAGGACTTATCGATTTATCGACAGAACCGCAGTTACAGATAGAGGCTATTTATTAGCCTCTATTTTTCTGCAATAATAAAGTACTCCTATTACAGAAAAATGGAGGCGCAGCTATGCGCACGGAACAAAAGATGTGCTGCCAGTTCTCAGGCACCGAAATACGCATCGAATATTCTCTTGGCAATAGGAACCGCATAATCGCCGCCGGAGCCTGCTCCTTCTATAATGATGGTTACACATATTTCAGGTTCTTCCACCGGTGCGAAGCCGGTAAACCACGCATGAGAGTCTTCTTTTACACTATTATATTCTGCAGATCCGGTCTTTCCTGCCGCTGTGTAAGACAAGCCTTTTAGCCTGCTGGCAGTTCCCTTCTCCACGACTTCCTTCATCAATCCGGCCAAAATATCCGCTTCTGCCTCAGTCATCAGCTTACGGTAGGAAGATGGTGCAAACTGTTTGATTACAGTTCCCGCACTGTTCTCCACGCGATCGATCATATAGGGCTGCATCACAACACCGCCGTCTGCAATAGCGCTGGTAATCATATTTAAATGAATGGGCGTCATGCCGGTGGTTCCCTGACCGATTGCGATCTGCATCATGTCCGCATTGGTAGAGTCTTCGTTTACCGTTATTCTGCTTTTGCTATAATTCACTTTCAGAGGCAGTTCCTCATTGAACATCAAATCAGCTAATGTGTCATCGAACTTGCTTCTATTTAACTTAAGCCCTATGTTGGCGAAAGAGGAGTTGCAGGATTTGGCGAAGGACAGTGCAAAGTCCTCGTTGCCATGACTCTGTCCATGGTAACAGTTGATTCTGTCTGCACCGTCGGAAAAGCTTCCGGTGCAATTAAATGTATAGTTTTGATAGGCATCGGGATTTTCCCTTATATATTCCAGTGCCGTAACAATCTTAAAGGTAGAGCCGGGCGGATACAGGCCTTGAGTGGTGCGGTTAAGCAGAATACTGTTATCCTTATCGGCCACCAAGTCGTCCCATATGGCATCTATTTGATTTGGGTTGAAATCAGGCTTGGAAACCATGGCCAGAATCTTCCCGGTGGAAGGCTGGGTCACAATTATTGCCCCCTTGTATACACCAAGTGCATTGTACGCCACCTCCTGAAGGTTTACATCCAGCGTCGTATAGATATCGTCTCCCGGATATTTTTCGCCTGATACATCATTGGCTACCTTATCCGATAAGGGCGCATTGGAATTGATCAGATAATAATTGCCCAGAGCCTCTACTCCTGCCCTGCCGTTGGTGGAATAACCCACCGCATGAGAAAACAAGTCGGCATAAGGATACTGCCTCGTCTCTTCTCCGTCGCTGTCCGTTACCGTCTCCGCTAATACATCCCCGTCCTTGGAATATATGGTACCTCTGATATTTTGTGCGATTAACATTTTCTGCCTGCTGTTATAGCTGTTGTTGATCAGCTCCTGCTTATTCGTCACGGAGTAATAACAGATATAGCTCATCATTCCTACAAAAACGCCCACAAACAAAAAGGTCACGATCACAATCTGAATATTAATTTTTTTTCTATTGTTATCCGCTCTATTCTTCACTATCATCCAAATCCTCAATGTAAGTCTTTTCTCTTTGTTTCTGGCTTTTTAACTTCTTCAGCTTCTTTTTTTCTGCCCGAAGCATTTCCTTCTCCTCGTCCTGACGAATCATGCAAAGGCCTTCGATAATGGCGAACATAATGAGGGTCGTAAGGACAGAACTTCCTCCGTAGCTGATAAGCGGCAAGGTAACTCCGGTAAGAGGAATGAATTTGCTGCCGCCGCCAATGGTAAGAAATACCTGAAAGATATAGGTGACTCCCAAACCAAAGGCTATGAGCTGATAAAAGCGATCGTTCAATTTCATAGAGATATTCATAAACATGATGAAGCAGCTAATACATACAAGAATCAAGCACATGGAAAATATGATTCCAAGCTCCTCCGCAATCGCCGAAAATATGAAGTCTGCCTCCACAAAGGGAATCGATTCCGGCGTGCCCTGAAAAAGGCCGAGGCCGAACCACCCTCCACTGCTTATGGCAAACAGAGACTGAGTGATCTGATATCCGCCTGAGTCAATTTGACTCCACGGGTCACTCCACGCCTGAACCCTCACCTGAACGTGAGTAAATACCTTATAGGCAATGATTGCCGCGCCGGAGCCCCCCGCTGCTCCGGCAAGCAGATACAACGGATTCTTCGTAGCAATAAACACCATGAATACGTATACGATAAAAAAGATTAAGGCACTGCCAAGATCCTTGGAAATAACCAGTATAACCACATGGATTCCCGCTACTACAGCCGTTGTGAACACCTCAAAAAATGAAGTGGATTCATACAATGCGCTGGCTACAAAAAACACAAAGATAATCTTCACGAATTCCGATGGCTGAAAGGTTACTCCCGCAAAGGAATAAGATATTTTCGAACCATAGGTCGCCGTCCCTAAAATGAGCACCACTGCAAGCGCTCCGGCTCCTATGATGGCATAAACCCACGTCAGGCTCTTTAGAAATTTAAGCCTGTGTACGAAAAAAGGAATCACCATGGTTATCGCGATGGAAAATGCCACAATGACGAATTGTTTTACAGCCTTTTCATAGGAAATCCGTGTAAGGACTATAAAGCCGATACTCAAAAGCATACACATATTGTTTACGATCAATCGGTTCGCCCGCGGATATATCACGTGGAAGAGCGCCACGGTAGCGAACAGAACAATTTGCTGGAACGCATAAAAAAACAGATAGCTCATCTCTCCCGTTTCAAAACAGATTACCATAAAACAAGAAAAATGAATCAAAAACATTAAAATATTCTGTCTCGTGTAAGTTCCGCTTCTGTCCTCTTCGTCCCGGTACCTGAATACTGCGAAGCATTCGCAGACATACAATACCATAAATAAAGTTATAACATATTTCGATAGTTCCGTAATATACAATTCCATAATTCACCCGTACACTTTTTAAGTGTAAATTTATTCTACTCCCCGATTCAAATGCGCGTTGGTATATTCTGCAAACGGAGGTTTCCCTTCCTCTTCCCCGCTGTTTCTTATCCTGCTTTCATAGAAGGAAATAATCTCCCCTGCATCCTTCCCCTTTTCCGTGGTAAAATCCAGACGAAACGTCGAAACTCCAAGCTTCGTCATTTTCAGAAGGTTCTGATGCAGCGACAAAGGAACCGAATTATAAATAATATTATAACAGTGTCTGCAATTCAAATATACCGGAAATTTTTTTCGGTACCGGTCAGTCAAAAAGGTTGTTCCGCTTACTGCGTTCTTATTTCCCCCGGTCTTCCTGCAAAAGCCCATAGTCTTAGAAACACAGTTGACGGTTACCATCATCGGTATCCTTCCATAGACGATTTGTGATAAGGAATCACTGCCCACGCCTTCCATCAGTCCGGCAATTTCTTTGAAATTAAGCTCATGGGGAAGATACCGTTCCGCGCACTCATCCTTGTAAGCTTCATAAGCTTCTTTGTTCCACATATAAAGATTAGCGTCAGTGACAATATCCTTACTATAGAAAAAGCTCCTAAGCCATTGCAATTCTTCCTGATTTCGGATCAATACTCCCGAAAACTGTTCTCCCTCCAGCAGCTTTTTCATTTTATCCAAAAACATTTTATCATAATCTCTTATAATATGGGGCATTGCCAGATAAAATTTTATATCCTTTTTATTATTTCTTAAGGTACGCTCCGCAGAGCCGGATTCTTCCAGCAAATCCGAAGAAATATAAATCCTGGATATACTGTTTTCCAGCGCAGCGCTAAGCTGTTCCTCTGTCTGTACGGACACATGCAGCTTTATTTCATTTATAGGCTTACTAACAATCCTATCACTTTTCTCCGCTTTTTTATCCCGGCAAGGCTTTATTTCTTCATCGGCAGCTTTCAGTTTCTCATCGTTTAGGTTCTCCGCTGCGATTTCTTTGCGCTCCGGATAAGAAAGCCCATTGAGCGTAATTATTTTTTCCGCTAACGCCTCACACGCCATACGACGCAAATCATTCAGCGCCTTTACGGGAATAAAAATATCTGATTCCATATCGATTTCGATATTTTCTAAATGGAATGCCGTATTCCCGCTTTTTGAAAGCTGTTTACGCACGCTCTCTTCACTCATTGGCTGTTTTAAGGCTTCTTCCACAATATTTCCATATATGGCGGCCGTTATATTTTTATAAGTGAGGGTAAAATAGGCAGGGCTGTTTTTATACAGTCTCGTTTTTCCCGTCACAGCAAGGCGGTAATCTCCTTGCAGATATTCCTCCCTGACTCTTTGGGACAAGCTTTCGTCTCGCCCTCCATAGCTTGGATTATCCAGCGTTATCATATCCTTGCCATTATGCTTATGATAATATCCTTCACTGATTTCGCTTCGGATATACAAGGAGCGAAGAGCCTCCATATCCTCTTTTTTAACGGAATATCCCGCTCCCCGGCTATCATAATATTTATCGATATATTTCCGGTAAAGAGCGGTCACCCCTGCAACGTATTCAGGGCTTTTCATCCTTCCCTCAATTTTAAAAGAATCGATTCCAGCTTCGATCAGCTCGGGAATCAGCTCTATCGTACACATATCCTTCAGGCTGAGAGGATATTTCTCCTTTTTCCCTTCCGCCGAATAAGGCAGGCGGCATGGCTGCGCACACCTGCCTCTGTTACCGCTCCTTCCGCCGATGATGCTGCTGAATAAACATTGTCCGGAATAACAATAGCAGACAGCTCCGTGAACAAAGGTCTCTATCTCAATATCCACTTCTTTTTTTATGTTTTTGATTTCTGCAAGGGACAGCTCTCTGGCCGGTACGATACGAGCGGCTCCCAGTCCCTTCATATACTCCGCTCCATACGCTCCCGTTATGGTCATTTGCGTGCTGATATGACGCTCCAAGCCGGGAAACCATTCTCCGACCGCACGAAATGCTCCCATATCCTGAATGATGATTCCATCCAGGTCTGCTTGATAAAAGGGCTGCAGGTAATCGTAAATTTCCGCAAATTCGCTTTCCTTTACGAGGGTATTCAGTGTTAAATATACTTTTCTTCCATATATATGAGCATGCTTTATGGCGTTTATAACTTCCTCTTCCGAAAAGTTATCCGCATATGCCCGTGCTCCGAATTTGTTTCCACCCAGATAAACGGCATCTGCCCCGGCATGCACTGCGCCTAGAAAGCATTCATAATTACCCGCAGGCGCAAGAAGTTCTACTTTTTTCATCTTTTATTTTTACCTTTGATTAGAAAAAGCTGCCTTTTTCGTAAGACAGCCCACTTTCTATGATTCCTTTATATTACTTTTTCGCATCCTTTAGTTCCATTTCCATGCGAATCATTTTCTTTGCGTTTTCATTTATTTCCGCTTGCAGACTTTTTACGCTTTTCTCTGTATTTTCCAGCTTAATCTGGGAAGTGATCAACTCATGCTTCAAGTCGTACAATTCCTTTTCTTTGCTCTGAATATCTTCCTCCAAAAGGCTTATCTGCTTTTTGGCCTTGAAATAATCGTCGGCAATATTAAGCTGCAGCAAGACGTTCTGAGTATCCAGAGGCTGCCTTCTAAAGCTGTCGACTTTACCGTACTCCGTCATCTTATTGTTAATATAACACGCGACTCTCTGTAAATACTCTTCGCTCTCGTAACCGCTCAAAGTAAATACTTTACCGCCAATGATAACTTCCGTATCTGTCTTCGCCGACATTCCCTCACCCCTTAACACAAAATATGCCCTAATACATTCATAATTTACACAATATTTATTATATAGATATTAAGAGGGAA
>JAEZRJ010000060.1 GCA_023412855.1 Bacillota bacterium
CGATACAGATACTTTTAGAGCTGCATTTAATCGATCGCATCAATTTGGACGACGGTTTTGTTCGTTATGAAATCGGAAATGTGGGAATGGGTACGGCAAAACACCATCACCATCATTTGATTTGCATAAATTGTGGTAAAGTGAATTCCTTTGAGGACGACTTACTTGAGGAATTGGAAGAAAAGATTACAAGGACGACCGGATTCCATGTGGTAGATCATGAAGTGAAACTCTACGGGTACTGTGCAGAATGTGGAGGAAAAATTGATTGAAGAAAAGTGAAAATGTAAATGTTTCCAAGCTAAAGATAATTCCGTTAGGCGGCTTGGAGCAGATTGGTATGAATATTACTGCCTTCGAATATGAAGACAGTATTGTTGTGGTGGACTGCGGTCTTTCGTTTCCGGATGACGATATGCTGGGAATCGATTTGGTAATACCGGATACCACCTATTTGAAGGATAATATCGATAAAGTAAAAGGCTTTATGATTACCCACGGGCATGAGGACCATATTGGTGCGCTGCCTTATGTGCTGCGCGAAGTCAACGTTCCTATCTATGCGACGAAGCTGACCATGGGAATCATAGAAAATAAGCTAAAGGAGCATAACCTCGTTGGAAACACCAAAAGAAAAGTCGTTAAATTTGGTCAATCCATCAATTTGGGACAGTTCCGTATAGAATTTATTAAAACGAACCATAGCATTGTAGATGCCGCTGCACTTGCTATTTATTCTCCTGCGGGAATCGTAGTGCATACGGGAGACTTTAAAGTAGATTATACTCCGGTATTCGGGGATGCTATCGATTTGCAGAGATTTGCAGAAATCGGAAAAAAAGGTGTTCTGGCGCTTATGTGCGACAGTACCAACGCGGAGCGTCCGGGGTTTACCCAATCCGAAAAGACGGTGGGAAAAACTTTCGATACGATTTTTACAGAGCATAAGGATACGCGTATTATCATCGCCACCTTTGCTTCCAATGTAGACCGCGTGCAGCAGATCATCAATTCTGCTTACAAATTTGACAGAAAAGTTGTGGTGGAAGGCCGAAGCATGGTAAATATCATCGAAACGGCGACCACTCTTGGATATTTGGATATTCCGGATAAGACGCTGATCGACATTGAGCAGCTTAAGAACTATCCTGCGGAGAAAACCGTTATCATCACTACGGGAAGTCAGGGAGAAAGCATGGCGGCGCTGAGCCGAATGGCGGGAAATATTCATAAGAAGATATCTATTTGTCCCGGCGATACGGTTATCTTCTCTTCCAACCCTATTCCGGGAAATGAGAAGGCGGTAACAAACGTTATCAATGAGCTGCTTGTAAAAGGTGCCGATGTGATTTTCCAGGATGTTCATGTATCGGGACATGCCTGCAGGGAAGAAATCAAGCTTATTTACAGCTTGGTACATCCTAAATATGCGGTTCCTGTTCATGGCGAATATAAACATTTGAAGGCCCAGGCCAAGATTGCAAGCGAGCTTGGCGTTGCGAAGGAAAATATATTTATCCTGCGTTCCGGCGATGTGCTTGAGATGGATAAGGATGAAGCGAAGGTAAGCGGAAAAGTTCCGGTAGGGGAGGTCCTTGTAGATGGACTGGGTGTCGGAGATGTAGGAAATATTGTGCTGAGGGATCGTCAGCATCTTGCAGAGGATGGCATTCTCATCGTTGTTTTAGCGCTGGATCAGCATTCCGATCAACTGGTATCGGGACCGGATATCGTTTCGAGAGGATTCGTATATGTGAGGGAATCCGATCAACTGATGGAAGAGGCCAGGAAGATTGTGGACGATGCAGTTCATGTCTGTTTGGACAGGGGAGTCAGCGATTGGGGGAAAATCAAGTCTAATATTAAGGATTCCCTTAGCGATTACGTTTGGAAAAAGACGAAGCGCAGGCCGATGATTCTTCCGATCATTATGGAAGTTTAAGTATGGAGTGTGAGAAGAGATGACAGATAACAGTATGCAGGGTGCTGCGATGGAATTTGTGGGTGCGGTCAGAGAATCAGCCGAATACTGTGAATATGTTATGCAGCTTAAGAAGATAAAGATGCAGCCGGAGCTGTATTTGAAGGTCAACGAGTTCAGACGTAAGAATTTTATGTTTCAGAACGAAGAAGGAGCAGAAGATCTTTTGGAGCGCATGGAGGAATTGGATAAAGAGTATGAGAGCCTGCGGGAGATTCCGCTTGTGTCTGATTTTTTGGCAGCGGAGACCTCCTTTTGCAGAATGATGCAGGAGGCCACCGAACTGATAGTAAAAGAGCTGGATTTTCAATAAGGCTTTGGCAAGGCGGCGGTTGCGGAACTGGTACATAAAATTGACGAAGGTTACGAGTTTCGCAACTGCCCAAGCTGTGGAAAGGTTTGAAAGGAGCATAGTTATAAATATGAATACCAAACAATTGATAGGGACTGTATTTGATACGGCATTGAAGATAGTCATTATAATAGTGGTGGTTATGTTCACTTATAAATATGCGACGGATGCTTATAACTTTGGATATCGTATTTTTACGGAAGCGCCGGTAGCGGCAGAGGGGAATGCGAAGGTTATTAGTATAGCTATTACGGAAGATGCCAGTACCATGGATATCGGAGAGGTGCTGGAAGAGAAAGGTTTGATTAATGACTCGAGAGTGTTCTATGTGCAGGAATTGATTTCTGAGTATCATGGGGAACTCAAACCGGGAATTTATGAGTTGAGCAGCGATATGACGGTTAAGGAGATGCTGGAAGTTATGTCTGCCGGAGCTCCTGCGGAAGAGGCTTCAGCAGGAGCTTCGACTGTAGAAGAAGCATCGGAGGCTGACGCTCTGGAAGGCACAGCGGAAGATGCAGGTGCGGAAGGTTCGGAGACGCCGGAAGATACCACGGGTGCGGAGTAAATGAGGAAATGATTACAGATGAAAGAATTAGCACCTTTATTAACTCTTTTGATAGAGGAAATACGGTGCTTTTGAATAAAATAGAGGATGAGTGCAAGAGGACGAATGTGCCGGTAATCCGTACACAGATGCAGAGCCTGCTTCGACTGCTTTTGGCGATGAACAGGCCGCAGGATATTCTGGAGGTGGGGACAGCAATCGGTTTTTCTGCACTTCTTATGAGCGAATATGCGCCGGAAGGCTGTAAGATAACGACGATAGAAAAGTATGAAAAGAGGATTCCCATAGCGAGGGAAAATTTCAAGAGGGCGGGTAAGGAAGACGCTATTACGTTGCTGGAGGGTGATGCGACGAAAATTTTACGAGAGCTTGAGGGAAGCTACGATTTTATTTTTATGGATGCTGCAAAGGGGCAGTATATTCACTTTCTGCCTGATATATTGCGGTTACTGAAGACGGGCGGGCTGCTGGTCTCGGATAACGTCCTGCAGGATGGGGATATTATCGAGTCGCGATTTGCGGTGACCAGAAGGGATAGAACGATTCATTCCAGAATGCGGGAGTACCTTTATGAACTGAAGCATAATGAGCAGCTTGAAACGGCGATTCTGCAAGTGGGTGACGGCGTTACCGTGAGTGTGAAATTATAGATGTATGTGAAGTGCGGGGAATATATTGCAAAAAAGAGGAAGCATTGCGTGTGGGCAAGGAAGAAAGGATTGATTATTTAATGAAAAAACCAGAGCTTTTGATTCCGGCAGGGAGTCTTGAAGTGCTGAAAACGGCGGTTGCCTATGGGGCCGATGCCGTATATATCGGCGGAGAGGCCTTCGGGCTTCGTGCCAAAGCAAAGAACTTCAGTATGGAGGACATGGCAGAGGGAATAGCGTTTGCTCATGCTCATGGAGCGAAGGTTCATGTTACGGCCAATATACTGGCGCACAATGAGGACTTGGATGGTGTAAGAGAATATTTTCATGAGCTTAAGAATATAAGGCCGGACGCGCTCATCATTGCGGATCCGGGCGTTTTTATGATGGCGAGGGAAATTTGTCCTGAGATAGATATTCATGTTTCTACGCAGGCCAATAATACTAATTATGAAACCTTTAAATACTGGTATGCACAGGGAGCAAAGCGTGTCGTTTCGGCGAGAGAGCTTTCCTTGGCGGAGATAAGAGAAATAAGGGGTAAGGTTCCGGCGGAGCTGGAAATAGAAAGCTTTATTCATGGGGCAATGTGCATTTCTTATTCGGGCAGATGTCTGCTCAGCAGCTATTTTACGGGCAGGGACGCTAACCGGGGAGCCTGTACCCATCCGTGCCGCTGGAAATATTCGGTGATGGAGGAAAAAAGGCCGGGGGAATACATGCCGGTGTATGAAAATGAAAGGGGTACCTACATTTTTAACTCCAAGGATTTGTGTATGATAGAGCATATTCCTGAGATGATAGAGGCGGGTATCGACAGCTTTAAGATAGAGGGAAGAATGAAAACAGCGCTCTATGTGGCGACGGTAGCGAGGACATATCGGAAGGCTATTGACGATTATCTGGAATCGAAGGAAAAGTATCTTGCCAATATGGAATGGTATAAGGCGGAAATCGCCAAATGCACCTATCGCCAGTTTACCACCGGTTTCTATTTTGGCAAGCCGGATGAAAATACTCAGATTTATGATTCCAATACGTATGTGAACGAATATATCTATTTAGGAACTGTGGAAGAAGTAGATGAGAAGAGCCGTGTCCGCATTACGCAGCGCAATAAATTCTGCGTGGGCGATGCTATTGAAATAATGAAGCCGGATGGCACAAATGTGCCGGTCACGGTGTTGTCCCTTACCACGCAGGAGGGGGAAGCAGTGGAGAGTGCGCCTCATTCGAAGCAGGTGCTGTACGTAGAACTGACGGAAAAGGCGGAGAAAAATGATATTCTTAGAATAGAAGCGCCTAAAGAAGAAAAGGATCGGCCGTAAAAAGGTTACTGTTCGCACAGTAGCTTAGCACTTGCTGCTAAGCTACGTAAGAACGTGATGCAAGAGATGGTTTCTGCTTCGCGGAGCGAATTTACATGTAGAATTTTTGCATTGCAGAAATCATGCGTTACTGAGAACGGAGTGAACAGTAACGTAAAAAGCCGGCATAAAAAAGGGATTGACTCACAATTCTTGCATATTGTACAATATGAACAGTAAACCGACGGAAAATGACTTGTTTTTTACAATATTCAATAAAATTGAAAATAGGGGGTTGCAATTTTGCAGACAATAGAGTATCTTATAGAAAACGAAGGGAAACCTTCCGGTATAAGGTATCTTGAACGAGGATGTTCCAAAGGTTTTTTTGGGGCATTTTTTTTATACCATAGAGACCTTGTTGTGTCGCAGGTGGTGAGAGGCGAACTATGATAAAACGAAAGGGAGCAAAAAAATGAGCGAAGTTTTTAATGTGGAAAAGATTTTTGCAGAAAATGTATTTACTCTCGGTAAAATGAAAGAGCGTTTACCAAAGAATGTGTTCAAGGAAGTAAAGAAGGTTATGGAGCAGGGTGAGGAGCTTTCTCTCTCAGCGGCAGATGTCGTAGCTAAGGCGATGAAGGACTGGGCCGTGGAGAACGGCGCCACTCACTATACACATTGGTTTCAGCCGCTTACGGGCATTACGGCTGAAAAACACGATTCCTTTGTAACACATCCGGATGAAGAGGGCAGAATGCTCATGGAATTCTCCGGCAAAGAGCTGATCAAGGGAGAGCCTGATGCATCTTCTTTTCCGTCAGGAGGACTTCGTTCTACCTTTGAGGCAAGAGGCTATACTGCATGGGATATTACTTCTCCGGCTTTTTTGAAAGAAGCGGGAACGGGCGTAATTCTTTGTATTCCTACGGCATTTTGCTCCTATAAGGGAGAAGCTTTGGATAAGAAAACTCCTTTATTGAGGTCAATGGAAGCGATTAGCGAGCAGGCACTTCGTATCGTCAGACTTTTTGGCAATACGGAGGCGAAGAAGATAGTTGCCAGTGTGGGTGCGGAGCAGGAATATTTCCTTGTGGATAAAGATAAATATTTACAAAGACCTGATCTTATCTTTGCGGGGCGTACTTTGTTCGGAGCACCGGCTCCTAAAGGGCAGGAGATGGAGGATCACTATTTCGGTGTAATCAGAGAGCGTATCGGCGCATACATGAAAGATTTGAACGAAGAGCTTTGGAAGCTTGGAGTAACGGCTAAGACTCAGCATAATGAAGTTGCGCCTGCACAGCATGAGCTGGCTCCCGTTTATGAAACTGCCAATATTGCAGTAGACCATAATCAGGTTGTTATGGAGACTATGAAGAGAGTAGCGATTCACCACGACCTCAGATGTCTGCTCCATGAGAAGCCCTTTGCGGGAGTGAACGGCTCCGGTAAGCACAATAACTGGTCTCTCGGTACAGATAACGGCGTGAATTTGCTGGATCCTGGCGATACTCCCAACGAAAACATTCAGTTCTTACTGGTGCTGGCCTGCATTATGAAGGCTGTGGACACTCATGGGGATTTGCTTCGCCAGAGTGCGTCGGATGTAGGAAATGACCATAGGCTTGGAGCCAATGAAGCGCCTCCGGCAATTATTTCTATTTTCCTCGGAGAACAGCTTGAGGATGTGGTAAGGCAGCTTGTAGAGACGGGCATCGCAGAAACGTGCAAGGAAGGCGGCGTATTGAAGACCGGAGTGTCCTATCTTCCTGATCTTGTAAAGGATGCTACAGACAGGAATAGAACGTCACCCTTCGCATTTACTGGAAATAAGTTTGAGTTCCGTATGGTAGGCTCTGCTGATTCCGTAGCCAGTCCGAATACTACTCTTAATGCAATCGTGGCGGAGGTATTCTGCGAAGCGGCGGATATACTGGAGGAGGCTGATGACTTCGATTTGGCAGTACATGATTTAATAAAGGAATACATGAACAAGCATCAGAGAATTATCTTCAATGGCGACGGATACTCCGAGGAATGGGTAAAAGAGGCGGAGAGAAGAGGGCTTCCCAACATTAAGAGCATGGTGGAGGCTGTAGATACTCTGACTACGGAGAAGTCGGTGAAGCTGTTTGAAAAGTTCGGTATCTTCACGAAGGCTGAACTGGAATCCAGAGAAGAGGTTCTCTATGAAACATATGCGAAGACGATCAATATCGAGGCTCTTACCATGATCGATATGGCTTCCAAGCAGATTATTCCGGCAGTTATGAAATACACAAAAACTCTTGCGGATACCGTGATTGCAGTAAAGGAAGCAGGTGCGGACGCATCTGTTCAGTCGGAGCTGTTAGGCAGCATCTCTAAGAAGTTAGTCGAAATGAAAACGGCGTTGGCAAAGCTGGAGGAAGCCGAACAGCAGGCAAGTGCTATGCCGGAGGGTAAGGAACAGGCATTTTTCTACAAGGATCAGGTGGTAGAGGCTATGGAAGGCTTGAGAGTGCCGGCTGATGAGCTTGAGAAGCTTGTGGATAAAGAGGTTTGGCCCATTCCGACTTATGCGGATTTGCTGTTTGAAGTATAAAGGCTCAATACGTAGGGTTAAAGGATAAATAAACAAGAGACTGGCAGATCAGTTTTATAAGAAATGGTCGGTCTCTTGTTGTTATATTAATAGGAAACACTTTGCCCCGTCAGATATATCCAATTCTAAAGCTTTTGAATTCTCTTGGAAAGGTGGATATAAAATGTTTGTTTTCTGCCAATTTCCCCGTACAAACCCAGAGCAGATATAGTCTGTTAGTAATTACAAAATAATCCTGCAATAAAACCACAAAAAAATCAAAATAAGTCTTGCAATATGAAAATGATTCGTGTATAATACCAAAATGTAGCGTATAAAAAACGCGCTGTTAAATGGTATAGGGCTATCGCCAAACGGTAAGGCAACGGACTCTGACTCCGTCATCTCAAGGTTCGAATCCTTGTAGCCCTGGTGGAAGAACTCAGTTGAGACGATCGACTGAGTTTTTTTGTGCCCGGAAATATAGAGAATATGCGGGGTTTGCGAAAACCATAAGGATTAGAATCTATTTGACAGTAAAATCTATGAATAATCGTTTTACGTCTTTTTACGGGTATTTCATGCTTTTTCGAATGGATAGGTCAATTCATAGGCTAATTTGAAAAACTTATACCATGAACATATTTGCGTCTATAGTATTTGTTGTTTTAGATATAGGTAAGGTGCCCCGGAAAGCAAAGAAAGAAAAACAGGTTAAGGAAATTTAGTATCCATTGGTCCATATGTATATTGAAAAAAATCAGTTCTTAATATATTGGACAGAATAATATATAAAAAAGTATTGACATTAAAGCATATTTTGATATAATGTAATCAATAAGCGAAGGGGAACGTTCCCCTTGCAAAAAACAGTCCCTATGATGTTAAAAATATTAGGGGATTATTCTTTTAAAAAAGTTGCATAATGTTATCAATAAGCATTCCTGATTGCTAAGAAGCAGATGATATGGTATAATAATTTCAAAGAAGAATAAAAGCTTCTTTTTTATTTCCGCTTGAAGGGGAACGTTCCCCTTTCAAAATTCAAATCTTCTGAATAAGCAAATAAAACAAAAAACAGCAGAATCAGAAATGTAAAAGGAGAAAACATATGGCGACAATTATTGATGTAGCAAAACTGGCAGGAGTTTCCAAAACAACCGTATCAAGGTATTTAAATGCGCAGGACAGCGGGCATATGTCTGCTGAAACGAAAGAACGTATTAAGAAAGCGATCAAAGAACTGAATTATTCACCGAATAATGTAGCAAGAAGCTTGAAGGGGAAGGCGACAAAGGTTATCGGCCTAGTGGTGAACGACCTGACAAACCCGTTTTTTCTTCATATGGTACAAGGAATAGAAGCAGAACTGAGGGATTCGGAATATAACATTTTAATGTGTGATTCCAATCTGGATATAAATAAGGAGATCGAATGTCTTAAGATGCTGGAGCAGAGAAGGATCGACGGAATCCTTATAGTAGGTGTGAATCTTCCGGTACAGCATCTGATGGACATCAATATTCAGGTTCCAATCGTGCTTCTTGAAAGAGATTCCGGTGATAGTAAGTTTGATTCCGTGAAGATTGATAATTACTACGGAGCCTATGCTGCAGTCGAATATCTGGTGGAAAAGGGATACAAAAAGATTGCTCATATCAGAGGTATTCAGGCATCTATGATGGCAGTGAAAAGAAAAGAAGCTTATGAGGATTGTTTGAAAGCACATGGATTTGAATATAAAGAGGAGTATGAAGCAGATGGTTATTATCAGTTGGAAGGTGGATATTCCGCAATGGAGAAGCTGATGAATCTGTCGGACCGTCCGGATGCAGTTTTTTGTGCAAATGATATGTCGGCAATCGGAGCGCTGCGCTATCTTATAGAACATGATTATAAAGTGCCGGAAGATATGGCACTGGTTGGATACGATGATATTACGGTTGCTCCGCTTGTAACACCTCCGTTGACGACTGTAAGACAGCCTGTTATGGAACTAGCCAAAATTGCTACTCAGGTATTGCTGGAAAGAATGAGTATGAAGGATGAAACAGATTATGTCCCCCGTTCCATTGTACTTAACTCCGAGCTGGTGATACGAAAATCAACATGATCTAAATAAAGTTAACAGGAGGATTAAATGGAGGTAGCAGAAACCTGCATAGAGATGCAGAAAAACTGGAAACAGATTATTGATTATGGCCCCAGGCCATTTGGATCTGATTCGGTAAAAGAATGCAGTCGGTATTTACATAGTGAAATGAAAAAGATAACACCTTCTGCATTTGTTGAAAGCTACGATTTTCCTGCATGGAAACCAGGAAGTTGGGACTTGCGGATAGTAAGTCCACAAAAAAGGAAACTGGATTCTTACCTTTTTCTGGGAAGCGGCGCTTCTAAAGGCTTTGAAGGAAAAGTGATTTTTGCAGGACACAATCGAATTTGGAACATGTATGTATGGAACCGCTATGCGGTAGTGGACGAAACGGGCCAGATAACAGCATACATTACTGTTCGGGGAAACGGGGAAGCAATACCGCAGATGTTGTTTACCGGAGAAAGCGAAATACCGCATTTTATAGTAGGCTGTGAAGAAGCGGATTTCTTTGCAGAGGCTGCAGACAATAATGTTATTGTAAGGGGCTATGCCGAAACGGAAAAGTTGCCGGAAGCACAATGTCATAACATAGTAGGACTTCTGGGTGACAATAAGAAGAAAATGGTCATCTGTGCGCATTATGATACGGTTTATAATACGCCCGGTGCATATGATAATTCATCGGGGGCCGCAGTTCTTTTGGAAATTGGAAGAAGACTTACAAGAGATTATGAGCTGAATATGCAGATAGAGCTGTTACTGACCGATGGTGAGGAGTACAATCTGGTAGGTTCCAGACAACGGTATAAGAAATGCAGCGACGATGAGATTTCAATGGTTTTGTGCATTGACGGTGTGGGTAGAGATGATGTTCTGGAGGTATGGAGCGGCCCGGAACCTTTTGAAAGAGAAATAAGGCAGATTTTTACAAAAAGTAGAAAAAATCTCACTACTATATATAAATGTCCGCCGCCGCCCGGAAGCGATCAAGAGCCGTATTACTCGGCAGGGATACCGGCATGTATGCTCACTTTTAATGATCAGGGGATTTTACATTCACCAAAGGATATCTATGAAGAAAGTAAATTAAAAAACATGTATGTGATGACAGACATTTCACTGGAGCTTTTGGAACAGTTGAATGTAGTTAAAAAAATCACCCCAAATTTAAAGGAGGAAGAAGTATGAAAAAGGCAATGGCGGTAATGGCAGCAGTAATTACAATGACGATGTTAATTACAGGATGCGGAGGACAGACAGCAGAAACAAGGGAAGCGGAGGCACAGGCAGGCACGGAGGCAGAATCGGAAACGGCGAAAGCTGTCGAGGCGTCAGATACGGAGAAAAAGGTGATAGGAGTAACCCTTATGACGCTGCAATATGAATTTTTTCAGGACATGAAAGCAGGAATCGAAGCAGCAGCTGGAAGCGATTATGATATTGTGTTCAATGATCCGGCTTTGGACTTGCAGAGCCAGATAGATGCAATTGAAAATTTCTGTGCTCAGGGTGTGGATGCTATTATTCTGAACGCAGTAGACCCTGCAGGAATCGTGACTGCATTAGAGACGGCGGAAGAAAAAAATATCCCGGTAATTACCGTGGATATGAAACCGAGCGATGGCAAATTTGAGACATATATAGGTTCTGACAACTATCTGGGTGGTGAACTGGCAGCAAGATGGGCGGCGAAGAAACTAATTGCGGGCAAAGAGAATGCAAAAATAGTAGTGCTCACCAATCCTCTTTCTTCTTCTGCAATTGAACGAGCGGATGGTTTCAAAAACACAATCAAAGAATTGATGCCGGAAGCAGAGATTGTGGCGGAGCAGGGAGCGGATACAAGAGAAGCATTTATGAGTACGATGGAAGATCTTTTAACAGCTAATAAAGAAATAGATTTGGTTTTTGCTTATAGCGCTCAGGGTGGGCTTGGTGCATATGATGCGATTCAAGCAGCAGGCAGAGAGAACTCAGTGGCAGTAATTGGTTTTGATGCAAGTGAAGAGGAACAGACTGCAATAGCAGAAAATGGTTCTTATAAGGGAAGCATTATCCAGTTTCCAGATAAGTTGGGTGAAACATGTGTGGACAGTGTAATTCGTGTATTGAATGGAGAAACGCTGGATGCAGAAATAGGAGTAGAGGTAGGTATTTATACAGCAGACGGAATTTTATATTTGAAAGATTTACAGTAAGTATAGGGTTTCCGGTAGAGAAAATGGAGAAAAAATTATGAAAAAAATTGGGTTATTGCATGGGGAATTATCAAAAGTAATTGCAGAACTGGCACATGAGGATATTATTCTCATCGGCGATGCCGGAATGCCTGTGCCTCAAGGTACTAAATTCATAGATTTAGCAATAGTAAATGGAGTACCATCTTTTATTGATGTGTTAAGTGCGGTTATGAGTGAGATGCTCATTGCGAAAGGCATAATAGATAAAGAGCAAGCGGAAGTAAGCCCTCATATGGGTAAGAAAATAAGAGAAACGGTAGGTGATGCCTTTCCTCTGGAAATCATGCCTCATGCAGAGGTAAAGAAGTTATCCGGACGGGCGAAAGCGGTAATACGGACAGGAGAGTTCACTCCGTACGCCAATATTATTTTAGAAGCAGGCTGTTTATTTTAAATAAAAGGGTGGTGAGCAAGTGGCAAATGAATATATTTTGGAGTTTCAGGGAATCTGCAAAGCCTTTTCCGGTGTTAAGGCCTTAGACGATATTAGTTTTAAAATAAAGAAAGCAGAGATTCATGCCTTGATGGGAGAAAACGGAGCTGGAAAATCAACACTTATGAAGATTTTATCCGGGGCTTACACAAAAGATGCAGGAGAAATTCTGTTCAATGGGGAAGTGGTACAGATTCGAAATACCGTAGACTCGGAAAAAATGGGAATAGCGATTATATATCAGGAGTTAAACCTGATTCCGGATCTTTCGGTGGCAGAGAATATATTTCTGGGAAGATATCCGAAGAAAAGCGGGTTTTTAGACTGGAAAACAATGAATAAAAATGCAGCTGGCATACTTGAAATGATGGATGTGCAGATTGATACGAGAGCAGCCGTTTCTTCTCTCAGTGTGGCACAGCAGCAGATGGTGGAAATAGCAAAAGCCATTTCGCTTAATTCCAACGTATTGATAATGGATGAGCCTACGTCAACGCTTACCGACGGTGAAACAAGGAAATTATTTCAGGTTATCAGCAATCTTAAAAGTCGCGGAATTACGATGGTTTACATTAGTCATCGAATGGAAGAAATATTTGAAATCTGCGATTCCTATACGGTTATGAGGGACGGTGCCTATATTACTACCGGGAAAATAAGTGATGTAACAGTTGAGGATTTGATTGAATATATGGTTGGTCGGTCTTTATCCCAAGTTTTTCCCCAAAAAAAGAATAAGCCGGGAGATATCGTACTAGAAGCAGAGCATATCAGTAACGGAGCAGAAGTAAAGGATGTTTCCTTTACTTTAAGAAAGGGAGAAATATTGGGATTTGCCGGACTGGTAGGAGCCGGAAGAACGGAAACGCTGAAAGCTATCTTCGGCGCGGACAAGAAAGCCAAAGGAAAAATAAAGATAAACGGGAAAAACATGATGATTCGCTCGCCCCAGGATGCTATACGATGTGGTATCGGTTTTGTGCCGGAGGACAGAAAACGGGAAGGGCTTATCACCGAACTGTCGGTTCTTGACAATATTGTAATGGCAAAGCCCGAAAATGCAATGATCAAGGGATTTTTTTCTCTGAAAAAAGCAAAGGATATTTGCAGGGAATATATAAAAAGCTTGCTTATAAAGACACCTTCTGAGAAACAATATGCTAAGTTTTTAAGCGGAGGAAACCAGCAGAAGGTAGTATTGGCAAAGTGGCTGAACTGTGCTCCGGATATTATCGTTTTGGATGAGCCCACAAGAGGCATTGATATTAATGCAAAAATGGAAATTTATAATATTGTGGTGAGGTTGGCAGAGGAAGGGAAATCTATTATTTTGGTTTCTTCTGAAATGCCCGAAATTATCGGTTTATGTGACAGGGTGAATGTTATGTGTGAAGGAAAAGTAACAGGTGTTCTCGAAAAAGAGGAACTTACACAACAGAAAATTATGCTTTTGGCAGCAGGAGGCAAATAAAGTGCAAAAAGAAAAGAGTACAAAACTGAATATAAACTGGAATGACATGGGAATCTTTATTATTCTTGCTCTGCTTATAGTAATTCTTTCTGTTATCAGACCTGTTTTTTTGTCAACAGACAATATAATTAATGTTATTCGCCAGGTCACTATGGTGGCAATTATTGGAATCGGCATGTCATTTGTGTTAATATCCGGTGAAATTGATTTGAGTGTAGGCTCCATTTGCGCTTTATCGGGTATTATAGTTACTCTGTGCCTGCGTGAAGGAATGAATTTGTTTGTATCTATAGTACTGGCATTAGGAACTGCGGCTCTGTGCGGAGTAATAAATGGTTCTATACATGTGTTTGCGAAGATACCCTCCTTTATCGTTACGATGGGCATGTTGAATATAGCGAGAGGAATTGTGCTCGTTATTACAAATTCTTATTCTATTACGGGGCTTCCGAGTAGCTTTAAGGTAATCGGGAGAGGATATTTGGGCCCGATACCGGTACCGGTTATTATTATGGCAGTGTGTTATGTGATTGGTTTTATTGTACTTAAATATACGAAGTTTGGCAGGAGTGCATATTCTATCGGAGGTAATATTGATGCGGCGAAGTTATCGGGTATTCCTGTGGCGAAGAATAAAATATTAATATATATCATATGCGGAGTTACAGCGGGTATCGCGGGAATTATTTTATCTTCAAGAATGTTTTCGGGCCAGCCAAGTGCGGGAAGTGGTCTGGAACTAGATGCCATAGCTGCTTGTGTAATCGGCGGAACCAGTACAACTGGAGGAAAGGGAAGGCTTTGGGGCACTTTTCTAGGTGCACTTATTATGGGAATCATTACAAATGGAATGAATTTAATGAATATTTCCACGAACTGGCAGCTTATTGTACAGGGACTGATTATTATTATTGCGGTTGGTTTAGATAGGATTAAGGAAAGTTAATATATGGTAGTTGTATTGTGACGAAAGCTTAAACGTGTAGGAAGGAGAATTTGTATGGACAAAATTAAAGTACTTTTTGCGGGAGAATCATGGTTTTTTACGACAATAGAAACAAAAGGATTTGATCAGTTTACCATTGGAGGGTATGAGACGGAAATAGGCAGGATTAAGGCGTTTATGGAGGGCTATGCGGAAATTACCCATATACCTTCACATCAGGTACTGCAGGATTTTCCTACTGACGTGGAGGAACTTAAGAAATATGATGTGGTGATTATTAGTGATGTGGGAGCGAATACTTTTTTGCTGCATCCTGACACCTTTTTCAGGGGTAAAACGACTCCTAACCGTCTTCAGGCAATTGCAGACTATGTAAAGCAAGGAGGAGCTTTTGGCATGATGGGCGGCTATATGACCTTTATGGGGTTTGAAGGGAAAGGTAAGTGGAAGGGAACGCCTATTGAAGAAATACTGCCAGTTACTATGATGCAGGGTGATGATAGAGAGGAACATCCGGAGGGTATTAGAATTACTATTGAGAATAAGGAACATCCGGTTCTGAATGGCTTACCGAAGGAATGGCTTCCGCTTCTTGGTTATAATAAACTGTTTGCGAAAGAGGATGCCGATGTTGTAGTATCTTATAAAGGTGATCCGATTCTGTCCCTTGCGGAATGCGGAGAAGGAAGGACATTTGCATGGGCCAGTGACTGTGCACCTCATTGGATGCCGGCAGAATTCTGTGAATCGGATTGTAATAAAAAATTGTGGGAAAATATTTTAGACTGGGTAACAAAAAGATAAAATCAGCGGAAATGTGCCCAATTTATAATGGACTCTGACGCTGTCATCTCAAGGTCCGAATCCTTTTAGCCCTGGTAAAAAACTCAGCCGAATTGTTCGACTGAGTTTTTTATATCATAGGAAAGACCTTGCCGTTTTAACGTGTGTGAAGCACACCTTTGTTCTGCACTAAAAAATAGCCAATCGTTCAAAAACCCCATTGATATTTATCTGTCCATAACCCCAAATATTGTTGGGGTAAACGTTGGTGGGGCTGCGGAAGGAACCTCTGATCAGGAGCTGGTTGATATCCACACCTGTAATGGATGTATAATTTCCTCTGGACACCGCCCACTCGAAAAGGAGGGCGATGATACCTATAGTGTGGGCGGTGGCTGCGCCGGTGCCGGTCAGGGAGCCGTATCTGTTATTGGGAAGAGCACAAGTCAAATTATAGCCGGGAGCGGCTAAATCAGGCTTGAGGTGTCCGGTGCGGCTGTATCCTCTGCTGGAATCAATTAAAATGCTGTCGTTATTCTGATTGTAGGCGGTAACCGTCAGCGAGTGTATGGAATTGCCGGGCGAGAGTATGGTGGTGTCGGGATTCGACTGGAGAAAGTATGTCTCCGAGGAAATCACATTTCCGGCGGGCAGCCATGAGTGAAACGAAAAGGGTTCATTTTCCAAATTATATACCTGAAATCGCCAGATACCCGAAATTGGATTTTCAAAGCGCAGTAATATCAATTGTTCCCCCGTCTCTTCTTCGAAGTTGATGTTATTTATCCATATGACCCCTTGATTGAATACGAAGCTGAATCTTTCACAAGTGTTGATTCTCGGGTAAACGAGCGAAGTGGATTCCCCGCTGGGAGAGGTTATTTCTATGGAAAGGCGGCTGGGAGCATAAGGCCAGATTTCCATAGAAAACAGCCGGTCCGGATTGCCCACCCTCAGTTCGAATTCCGAATGGTAGGGAGCCTGCGGCGCATTGCCGTAATAATGCCTATTGCTGTTGCCTTCGTTTCCTGCCGAGATGGCGACGCAAATCTTTGAAAGCCGGGTGATATAATCAAAATAGCTGCTTGCCGCCCCCTGCCCGTCGTGGCTTCCGTCGTTGCTGCCCAGTGCGACGCATATGGCGACGGGGCGGCTCAGCCTTCTTGCGACGGATAATAGGTAGCGGGTCGCCAGCATGATATCCGATTCCTGATAGCATAATATATTATCGGGAACAAAAGAGACACTACGTAAATTATATTTAGCCGGCTTAAGCTTTACGACGGCGAACTCTGCCTCTGGTGCCACGCCGCTGAAGTTTTGAGAAGGGTCCGGCTTACCGGCTGCTATGCTGGCTATGGCGGTACCGTGTCCATCTTCATCCACAGTAGGGACGATGGATAGGGGATCTGCAGAATGCAGGGCGAGATTGATTAATTCCTTCGGGTATTCCGAACCGTAGACCATATCTTCGGGCGGCGTTCCCGACTGGATGGTCTGATCCCATATGGAAAGTATTCTGGTAGTGCCGTCATTATGCTTGAAGGCTGAATGGCGGTAGTCGATGCCAGTGTCTATGATTCCGACAATAGCTCCGGTTCCATATAAAGACAGAGCAGGATTGCGCTGAACCTCGGTGACGCCGGATTTTTCGAGGCTGATTTCTGAAGTCAATGTGTATATGGAAGGGAAACGATGATACGGATTTGCTCCCAGATCACAGGCGTCTATTTGGCCCGCTAAAACGTGCAGCAAGGAATGCCGCTCGTTTAAATATGTGATATTATTGCCGATGTCATAATAGGGAACCATTATATTATCTATAATCAAATCATAATAGTTCTCATCGAGAATTTTTTCCATTGTCCTTGCCATGCCTTTCTTGTACCCTGCAATCCCTTTGCCGCAGGCCCATATTGTTTTCTTGCTGTTTGGAAATTATAAGTTGGCCAGCCGCTCGAAGACTCCATTGATATCGATTTGCCCATAGCCCCATATATTGTTAGGATAAGTGGTGTTAGGATCTCTATATGCGCTGCGGGTTAGAAGGCGGCTGATATCAGTGCCCGTAATCGAGGTATAATTCCCGCGTATTACCGCCCATTCCAATAACATGGAGGTGATTCCGCAGGCATAGGCGGCGGCAGCTCCGGTGCCGGTTAATGTGGCATACCTTCCGCCGGGAATTGCGCAGGGAAGTTCATAGCCGGGTGCGACTACATCAGGCTTTACTTGATTGGTACGCGTATAGCCTCTTCCTGAATCTATCCATATACTATCATTCGACTGGTTATATGCGGTTACCGTCAGAGGGCGGATCGCGTTGCCGGGAGAAGTGATGGTAGTGCTTGGATTCGATTGAAGGAAATAAGTCTCTCTGGAAATTAAATCTCCTGAGGGAAGCCATGAATGAAAAGAAAATGGTTCATTTTCCAAGTTATGCAGCTTAATGCTCCATATGCCGGTAAAAGGGTCTTGGAAGCGCAGCAGTATGAGCTGTTCTCCGGTCTCCTCTTCGAAGGTAATATTGTTTATCCATAGCGAGCCCTGGTTGTATACAAAATTAAATCTCTCGCAGGTGTTGATACCCGGATAAACCAACGGCGTGGATTCTCCGCTGGGCGAAGTAACCTCGATGGTAAGGCGGCTGGGTGCGTAGGGCCAGATTTCCATGGCAAATAATTTGTCGTCACTGCCTACCTTCAGTTCGAACAGAGTGTCGTTGGTAGGAACAGCGATGTTGCCATAATAATGTCTGCCGCTGTTTCCCTCATTTCCGCCAGAGATGGAGACACAGATTTGAGGACGGTGGGTGAGATAATCCAAATAGCCGGTAGTAGCACCATGTTCGTCATGGCCGCCTTGGCTGGTACCGAGGGCTACGCAGATGGCGAGCGGGCGGTTGAGCTTACGGGCTACAGAAAATAAGTAGCGGGCACCCAACATGACGTCCGATTCCTGATAACAAATAGCGTTTTCAGGAACGAAAGATATTTTACGCAGATTCATTTTGGCTTCTTTTAATTTTACTACCACATACTCTGCTTCGGTAGCGACGCCGCTGAAGTTCTGAACATTGTCCGTTTTGCCTGCGATGATGCTTGCGATTGCTGTTCCGTGCCCGTTCGTGTCCTCGGAAGGAACAACGGACAAAGGCTCTGCGGAGATGAGCGCTAGATTAATTAATTCCCGGCTGTATTCTGAGCCATAAGAAAATGTCTCAGGGGGAGTACCGGTCTGCACCGTCTGATCCCACATGGAAACGATTCTCGTACTGCCGTCGTTGTGCCTGAAGGCAGGATGCTGATAATCGATGCCCGTATCTATAATCCCGACGATTACACCGGTTCCATAAAGTGCGAGAGACGGATTGCGTTGTATCTGTTGAACGCCGGATACTTGTGAATTGACAGAAGCCGTCAAAGTAAAAATGGAAGGAAAGCGGTGATAAGGATTTGTTCCGAGGTCGCAGATATTCACCTGCCTTGTAAGCACATGCAGCAGGGAATGTCTTTCATTTATATTGGTAATGTTATTGCCCGTATCATAATCGGGAAGGAGTACATTATCTATCATTAGGTCGTAATAGTCTTCATCCAGAATTTTTTCCATAAAAATCTCCTTGCAAAGAATGATGCTATCAAACGCCGGAAGCGGTCATATCGATCATAAACGGCTTATTATATTCTATGCGTCAATGCCCTTAATATGAAAAAACAAGGGGTTTCTCTTCAAGGTGAAGTGTTTGCAATTACGAGATGGGCTGTGATATAATTGGAGCATTGATATATGGAGAGAGAAGGGTCTTTGGACTTTGGAAGGAGCATGGCTATAAATGTATAAATTCACAGGACGCATACGATACAGTGAACTGGACAGAACGGGGAAATTATCCTTGGAATCGCTGCTGGATTATTTTCAGGACTGTTCGACGTTTCATTCAGAGGATATCGGGGTAGGGCTTAAGTTTCTTCAGGAAAGGCATCTGGCTTGGGTAATGTCGGCTTGGCAGATAGTCGTCGAGAGGTACCCTGCTCTTGGAGAAAGGGTATTGATCGAAACGGCTCCGTATGATTTCAAAGGATTTATCGGGTGGCGTAACTTCCTGATGGAGACGGAGAGCGGGGAACGTCTTTCCTGTGCCAACACTGTTTGGACTTTAATGGACATGGAGAACATGCATCCAGCCAGGGTTCCCGACGAGTTACATGCGGCATATGTGCTGGAAGAGAAGCTTGAGATGGATTATGCGCCGCGCAAGATCGCACTCCCCAAGACGGAAGGGGAGAGGCGGGAGAAGGTAGAGGTCAGACAGCATCACCTGGATACCAACCATCATGTAAATAACGGGCAGTATATCCGCATCGCTATGGAATATTTGCCGGAAGGCTTCACGATAAGGCAGATGCGGGCAGAATATAAGAAGCAGGCGCTTTTAGGGGACATTATTGTACCGGAAATCTACAGGCCTGCGGATAATATTTGCTTGATTTCGCTCAATAACGAAGAGGGACAGGCTTACTGTGTTGCAGAGTTTGAAAGGAATATGGGTATTGTATGATAAAATTAGGAGAAGTTCAGAATTTAATCGTTGTAAAAAAAGTGGAATTCGGCGTGTATCTGGCTGAGAATACAGGAAATGCGGATGAAAAGGTGCTCCTTCCAGAAAAGCAAGTTCCAGAGGGAACGCAGGTGGGAGATACGGTGCGGGTATTCATATATAGAGATTCCAGCGACCGTTTGATCGCTACTACGAAGGAAGCGGCACTCACCCTTGGCAGGACTGCTCTTCTTAGGGTTGCACAGGTTGCGAAAATCGGCGCGTTTTTGGACTGGGGGCTGGAAAAGCAGTTGCTGCTTCCTTTTAAGGAACAGACATGGCCGGTGAAGGAAGGGGAGGACTGCCTGGCAGCTCTTTATACGGATAAGAGCAACAGATTATGTGCCACGATGAAGATATATCCTTATCTGGACACTGACAGCCCTTATAAAAAGGATGACAGGGTGACCGGCCGCGTTTATGAAATCAGCAGGGAGTTCGGAGCCTTTGTGGCGGTAGACGATAAATATTCCGGTCTGATTTCAAAAAAGGAGATGTATGGAGATGTCAGGGAAGGGGATATCGTTCAGGCCCGAGTGGCAGGAGTCAAGGAAGATGGAAAGCTGGACCTGAGCCTGAGGGAAAAGGCATATCTTCAAATTGGCACTGATGCGGATAAAATAATGGGAATCATAGAAAGCTATGGAGGAGTGCTCCCATTTAATGATAAGGCGGATCCGGAGATCATCAGACAGGAAATGCAGATGAGCAAGAATGAATTCAAGCGGGCAATAGGCCGTTTGCTGAAGGAAGGAAAAGTAGTCATAGACGGCAGCAGTATAAGAAAAGCTGGGAAATGAAACTTTTGTGTTGTTGTTCACACAGTAGCTTAACACTTGCTGTTAAGCTACGTAAGAACATGATGCAAGAGATGATTTCTGCTTCGCGAAGCGAATTTAAATGCAGAAATCATGCGTTGCGGAGAACGGAGTGAACAGTAACGGTTTTTTATTCATTGATAATTGGCTTGCATATTCATACTGAAATCAGTATAATCATGGTGTAAATAAAAATGCGATTTATAATGGAAGCCAAGGCTTCAATTTGGAAAGGAGAATGAAATGAAAGTACAGAATATCAGAGATATCGATAAGTTTTTTAAAGTAATTGACAGCTGTGCGGGCAAGGTAGAATTGGTAACGGGTGAAGGAGACAGACTGAACCTTAAGTCCAAGCTTTCCCAGTACGTATCCATGGCGAATATTTTTTCCGACGGAACGATTGCAGAGCTTGAGCTGATTGCTTATGAACCGGAAGATATTACAAAATTAGTTAACTTTATGATGGAGAATTAGGATAGCGAATGAATAGTAAAAAGGTAAATCGGATTTTTCTGGCAGTTATCCTGCTTCATATCGCAGCAGTGGTTCTGCTGGGAGCTTTAAGTCCGTTTTATACACTGGCAATTGTACCTAATTTCATAATCAGTCAGTTGATCGTACTGGTGCCCGCGCTTATCGGACTCTTGACTTCTAAGGAGAACCTGATAAAGCTCGTGGGCTTTCGAAGGATTAAAATATCCTCGGTGTTTATGATCATTCTTTTTACTTTTCTGGCTATGCCTTTAACTACCGTAATCAATGCAGTTTCCATGCTGTTCGTGGATAACACGGTGGTGGCAATTAGTGGGGATATCTTAGCGATCCCCTTTTTTGTTATGCTTCCCGTTATAGGAGTTATAGGGCCATTCAGCGAGGAATTGGTATTCAGAGGGATTGTGTATCAGGGTTACAAGAAATCGGGAACCGCATTACAGGCACTTCTGTTATCCTCCTGTCTGTTTGCCCTTATGCACATGAATTTTAATCAGGCGGCATATGCGGTGGTAATCGGCATGATTCTCGTAGTTTTGGTGGAAGCTACAGGGAGTTTGTGGAGTTCGGTTTTATTTCATGTAATATTCAATTCCCAGCAAGTATGCATCATGTATCTATATGATTCTTTTGGAATGGGCAATCTGGATGAGGCTCAGTCGCAGATTACTACGGATATGATGCTGGCTGCCATCAGCGGCTATTTGATTATCGCTGCGATCACTACTACCTTAGCGGCGTGTGTACTGGCATGGATTGCCAAAAATGAACAGCGGGAAGAGAATCTTCGAAATATCTGGAGGACGAGAAAAAACAAGACCGGTAACCCCATGGTGACCGTCCCGCTTTTAATAGCGGTGGTATTAGCATTTTCTTATATGGCTCTCGATTTTATTCTTTATTGAATCCCATTTTCGATGGATTTGAAAGGCACGAAGCATATAAGCTTATAAGATGCTTTTATATTAATAAAAACGCACATCTATGAAGATGTGCGTTTTTTACGGAAGGGTTTCTTCCGCTGCATTCAAGATATATAATGCTTACATTTTATGTCTCGGGCGGCTATGCATATAAGTCAATGTTAGCGCCGATGGCAGGATTTACAGACAGCTCCATAGAGGATTTCATCATATCCATCATCGCGTCGCCGCTGGTCTTCATGCTGTCCAATGATTTCGAGAGCATGGCAACACCTACGTCCGATATCGTCTGTGTCTGGGCAAGAGTCATTGATAATGCAGGAATATCCATACTTATTACCTCCCTTAAAATTGAAATGTTACCATTCAGCTTTTGGCCTTACAGCAACCGTTACTGTTCGCACAGTAGTTTAACACTTGCTGTTAAATTACGTAAGAACGTGATTCAAGAGATGATTTCTGCTTCGCAGAGCGAATTTACATGCAAAATTTTTGCATTGCAGAAATCATGCGTTGCTGGGAACGGAGTGAACAGCAACACAAATGCAACATTAAGATTCTATAATTCAAATCATTATATTGCAAGTATACCATATTTTTGATATACTTGACAAGTCGGGGAAGGTTTTAAAGAGTTAGTATTCACAATTGCTATTCTGCGAGGTGTCTTGTGCAGTTTTGCACAAACTCCCGAGGGTGGCCGGTGTGCATATTGTTGCGATGAACAGCAAAGCTGCGAATAGTAACTTTAAAGATTGTTTAGGGGAATGTTTCGTTCGACTATATGGGGAAATGATGGTGAAAGTATGCAAGAAATGGATATTTTAGGGGTTACGCTTACCGATTATTCTCTCAAGGAGTCGCTGCTTTTGCTGGACGGGTTTTTAGAAAACGGCGCTCTTAATACGATTTTATACGTTACAACACCGATGCTTATATTGGCGGGAAAAGATGAAAATGAAAAAGAGAGAATCGAGTCCATGGATATGACCCTGTGCGGGGAGTCCGATATTTTGCGGGTGGCGAAGATAGAATCCAAGAGCCGTTTGTATGAAGTGGAGAATCTCGTTTTTTTAAAAGAATTTTTGAGAAGAATCGTGCGCGGAGGGAAAACGGTATATTTGTTATCCGATTCGGAAGAGGATGCGCAGAAGCTGAGAGATGAGTTGAAATATTTTCAGCGGGGCATCACAGTCAGCGGCTATCAGATCATAAAAGATGACGCGGGAAATGTAGAGGAGGTCGTGAACGATATTAATGATATCGCTCCTTCCGTAATTATTTCGCGAATGACAGGAAGCAGGCAGGAACAATGGATGCTGGAAGCGAAGCCGTATATCAACGCGGAGGTATGGCTGGGAATTTCCAAGGATATGAAGCTGGGTGAGCGCCATGAATCTTTTCAGAAGAAGGCAATGAGCCGAATCTATAAGAAGATGTTCCATGATCGGATGAACAGATATAATGGAGAAAATGAAAAGAATCAGTAAGCAGATTTGAAATGAGAATAAGTTTCAAATCTGCCTTTTTAGTATTGCAGTCGGTATGAAAGTTGCTATAGAAAAATGTTGTGGAAGTTGTACATTGGATAAAATCTGTACGGTTTCTTAGGATACATTAAAAATACACAAAACTTTCAAGAATTAGTATAGATTTTTTTGTAGTTTTGAATTAAAATGGAAATTGGGTGTAGTAAAAACAGATTTTTTTTCAAATTATGCGTTGTATAAATTGCATATAAGGTTAGGAAAAGAGAAGGAAAAGGAGCGGGGAAATGATTTCAAATCAAATATTACAAAATACAATCGATGGTCTTAAGGCAATTGCCAGAGTAGAATTATGCGTAATGGATGTAGACGGCAAAGAGGTAGCATCTACTGCAGCAGGCATGGAGAGCTGTTCCGCGGCGGCCGTAGAATTTGTGAGTTCCGCAGCGGATTCCCAAGAGATACAAGGATATCAGTACTTCAAGATATTCGACGAGCTGCAGCTGGAGTATATCCTGATTGCCGGCGGAGCAGGCGAAGATGTGTACATGGTCGGAAAGATGGTTGCTTTTCAGATTCAGGGCCTTCTGATCGCGTACAAGGAACGCTTCGATAAGGATAATTTTATCAAGAATCTGCTGCTGGATAATCTGCTTTTGGTAGATATTTACAGCCGTGCAAAAAAGCTGCATATACAGACGGACGGAAAACGGGTCGTCATGATCATAGAGACCGAAAATGGGAAAGACAGCAATGTTTTAGAACTCATGCGGACATATTATGGAAATAATAGCAAAGATTTCATTACCGCAGTGGATGAAAATAATGTTATAGTAGTAAAGGATTTGTCGGAAGGTGACAGCGTCAAGGAAATCGATAAGACTGCCAGGAGTGCAGAGGCCTATCTTTTGAAAGAAGGAATGAAAAACATTCGTATTTCTTTCGGAACCACGGTCAATGAGATCAAAGAGGTAAGCCGTTCCTATAAGGAAGCGAAGATGGCGCTGGACGTTGGAAAGATATTCTTCGATGAAAGAGATATTGTTGCTTACAGTGAGCTGGGAATCGGCCGTTTGATTTATCAGCTTCCCATTCCGCTGTGCAAGATGTTCATAAAGGAAATCTTCGGAGGAAAGAGTCCGGATGACTTTGACGAGGAGACCCTTACGACAATCAATAAATTTTTCGAGAACAGCTTAAACGTATCGGAAACGTCGAGACAGCTTTTCATTCATAGAAATACTCTTGTATACAGACTGGATAAGCTGCAAAAGAGCACCGGTCTGGATCTTAGAGTGTTTGAGGATGCGATTACTTTTAAGATTGCGCTTATGGTCGTAAAGTATATGAAGTATATGGAAACTTTTGAATATTGATAAATACGGGTTACTGTTTACACAGTAGCTTGACACTTGCTGTTAAGCTACGTAAGAACGTGATGCAAGAGATGATTTCTGCTTCGCGAAGCGAATTTAAATGCAAAAAGTTTGCATTGCAGAACATCATGCGTTACTG
>JAEZRJ010000080.1 GCA_023412855.1 Bacillota bacterium
GAAAATACAGAATTATCGATTTCCCTCTCAGCAATTGTATTAACTCCGGTGTGGATACGGTGGGAGTATTGACCCAGTATCAGCCTCTTAGGCTGAATACACACATAGGAATAGGTATTCCGTGGGATCTTGACAGGAATATCGGCGGTGTGACGGTGCTTCCGCCTTATGAAAAGAGCGCCAACAGCGAGTGGTACACAGGAACGGCCAACGCTATTTATCAGAATATCGATTATATCGATAGCTTTAATCCCGACTACGTGCTGATACTTTCCGGTGACCACATTTATAAGATGGATTATGAGGTAATGTTAGACTTCCATAAGGAGAACAACGCCGAGGTAACGATCGCAGTCATGCCGGTGCCCATGGAGGAAGCGAAGCGGTTCGGTATCATGATTACCGATGACAAGAAGCAGATAACGGATTTTGAGGAAAAACCCGAACATCCGCGAAGTAATCTGGCTTCTATGGGGATTTACATATTTAGCTGGAAGATTCTGAAAGAATCCTTGATTATGAATTCGGAACAGCCGGCGCTGGATTTTGGCAAGCATATCATCCCATATTGCCATAAGAAGGGTTCGCCGCTGTACGCATATGAATTTAACGGCTATTGGAAGGATGTAGGAACGCTTAGCTCTTACTGGGAAGCCAATATGGAGCTTATTAACATCGTTCCTGAGTTCAATCTGTATGAAGAATATTGGAAAATATATACGAGAAGCACTATACTGCCTCCTCAGTACATATCCTCCGAAAGTGTAATTGAGAAGAGCATCATCGGAGAAGGCTCGGATATTCACGGGGAGATTTACAATTCGGTAATCGGCTGCGGTGTTACGATTGAGAAGGGTACTGTGGTGAGAGACTCCATCATCATGAACGAGACCCATATCGGTTCGAACTGTGAACTGAACAAAGTAATTATCGCGGAGAATGCAGACATCGGGAACAATGTAAAGATGGGAATCGGCGACGAGGTGGCTAACGAGACGGATCCGCACATCTACAATGAAGGAATGGTTACGGTAGGGGAGAAGAGCGTAATTCCTGAAGGAGTGACCATAGGAAAGAATACCGTAATCTTTGGAGTCACGGCGCTGGAGGACTATGAACAGGCAAATCTTTTAAGCGGCAGAACATTGATAAAGGCGGGTGAAGAACATTGAGAGCGATTGGTATTATTTTAGCAGGCGGCAACAATCACAGAATGAAAGAGCTATCCCAGAAGCGCGCAGTATGCGCGATGCCTATTGCGGGAAGCTACCGAAGCATCGACTTTGCTCTTAGCAATATGTCCAACTCGCATATTCAAAAGGTTGCGGTATTTACGCAGTATAATGCCAGAAGCCTGAACGAGCACTTAAGCTCTTCCAAATGGTGGGACTTCGGACGTAAGCAGGGAGGATTATTCGTTTTTACACCGGCGGTTACGGCGGAGAGCAACTTTTGGTACAGAGGAACGGCGGACGCTATTGCCCAGAACCTCACCTTTTTAAAGAACAGTCATGAGCCGTATGTAGTAATCGCTTCGGGTGACGGAATCTATAAGATGGATTACAACAAGGTACTGGAATATCATATCGATAAGAAGGCGGACATTACGGTTGTATGCAAGGACATGCCGGTAGATATGGATGCTGGAAGATACGGTGTCATCAAGATGAATGAAGAGAGCCGTATCGAGGAATTTGAAGAGAAACCCATAGTGGCCAGATCCAGTACTGTTTCCTGTGGTATTTATATAGTAAGAAGGCGCCAGCTCATTGAGATGATAGAAAAAGGCATGGAGGAAGACCGTTATGATTTTGTAAAGGATATTCTCATCCGCTATAAGAATATGAAGAGGATATACGGCTATAAGATCAAGTCTTACTGGAGCAATATAGCGACGGTTCAGGACTATTTCGACACGAATATGGATTTTCTGAAGCCTGAGATCAGGGACTATTTCTTCAGGCAGTATCCCGATGTATATTCCAAAGTGGATGATTTGCCGCCTGCGAAATACAATGTGGGAGCAAATGTGAAAAACAGCTTGATTTCCAGCGGAAGCATCGTAAATGGTACGGTGGAGGATTCCGTTATCTTTAAAAAGACATACATTGGAAATAACTGTTACATAAAGAATTCCATTATTCTGAACGATGTTTATATCGGGGACAACACTCATATTGAAAACTGCATAGTGGAGAGTAGGAATACCATTAGGGCCAATTCCTACCATAAGGGCGAGGAAGGTATTAAAGTTGTGATAGAGCATAATGACAGGTATGTCATATAGCGATAAAACCTATGATTAGCCAAGGGGGACAAACGACATGGATATTACAGACGTAAGAGTGCGTAAGATCACTAAGGAAGGAAAGATGAAGGCAATTGTATCGATTACCCTGGACGAAGAGTTCGTAGTTCATGATATCAAGGTAATTGAAGGCGAGAAGGGGCTTTTTATAGCAATGCCGAGTAAAAAAGCGACGGATGGAGAATACAGGGATATCGCCCATCCCATCAATTCGAGCACAAGGGAGCGGATTCAGGCGACGATACTGGAAAGCTATGAAAAGGCACTTTTAGAGCCGGATGAAGAAGAATAGGATAAAAGCAGAAATAAAACAAAGAAAAACATGTGAAGAAACGGGAATGCTTTAAATGAGCATTCCCGTTTCTTATGTAATAGGAAAGTATATCTATTACATAAAAAAATAGATGCGCGGCTGCGCGCGCCAAACCAAAGCTGTGCCTCCAAAGTACTTAGCTGTGAAAGTGGGCGAGGTACGTTACTGTTCACTACATTCTCAGCAACGCATGATTTCTGCATTCATTTTCGCTCTGCGAAGCAGAAATCATCTCTTGGATCACGTTCTTACGCAGCTTAACAGCAAGTGTTAAGCTCTGTGTGGACAGTAACCGAGGTACACTTTTGTTTAATCATTTAGAAAACACTTTGTTGAAATGTAGAAGGTTTAAGGTTAAAATGATGTGTAAGCGTTAACGGATGATAGGAAAATAAGGTTGAATAAAAATGCGTATTCAACGATTGATTCGAGTGCGCGTCGCAACGCGCAGATGGGTATAAAGATGTATATTATTGCAGGCCTGGGAAATCCGGGAAAAGAATATGAAAATACAAGGCATAATGTAGGTTTCGATGTGATAGATGCCCTTGCGGACAAATATAATATTAGTGTAGCTGAATTGAAGCATAGGTCGATGATTGGGAAGGGCTATGTGGGAGGCCAGAAGGTAGTTTTAGTAAAGCCCCTTACATTCATGAACTTAAGCGGAGAAAGCATCCGCCCTGTTATCGATTATTATAAGGCGGAAGCGGAGAGTGATTTGATTGTCATTTCGGATGACATCAGTCTGGAGCCGGGGCAGATACGCGTCAGAAAGAAAGGCAGCGCCGGAGGGCATAATGGATTGAAGAACATTATAAAGCAGTTGGGGCACGATAATTTTCAGCGTATACGCATAGGCGTGGGAGAGAAGCCGAAAAATTATGACCTTGCCGACTGGGTGCTGGGGCACTTCAATAAAGAGGAAAAGGCGGCGGTGGACGAAGCGCTGGACAAGGCGGTAAAAGCGTTGGAAATTATGCTGACGGACGGAGCCGATACCGCTATGAATGAATTCAACCGCAAAGTATCGTTATAGAGGTATCGGCGATTGCGGCAAGGAATTAAAAAATAACCAGGAGAGGAATATTTAAGATGAGGACATTTACCGCACCCTTGTACGAGCTGGGTGAATTCGAAGAAATTACAAAGCTCCTTAGTAAGCCGCAGGCGGCGGTGTCGCTGATAGGATGTGTGGATTCGCAGAAACTTCATATGGTGTATGGGCTAAGCGAGGGCTTTAAATATAAAATCATTGTTACCTATAACGACGTGAGGGCGAAGGCGATATTTGAGGATTGCAAACTATATGACAAGAATGTCACAATGTATCCGGCAAAGGATCTGATTTTTTATCAGGCGGATATTCACGGCAACCAGATCGTTACAGAAAGAATAAAGGCGCTTAGAAGAGTAATCGAAGGAAGGCCGCTCACAGTGGTGACTACCTTCGACAGCTTTATGACGCCTCAAGTGCCCCTGTCTGTTTTGGAGAAAAACGTAATCCGCATAGACTGCCAAGCCTCCGTGAATGAAAGGAGTCTCGCCGGAAAGCTTGTGGAAATGGGATATGAGAAGAATTATCAGGTAGAGGCGCCGGGACAGTTCTCCATTCGCGGCGGCATTGTAGATATTTTTGATTTGACGGAAGAGAACCCTTATCGGATCGAGCTATGGGGAGAAGAAGTAGAATCCATCCGAAGTTTCGACATTTTAAGCCAGCGTTCCATTGAAAAGCTGCAGTCTATCTGCATTTATCCGGCTACGGAAATGGTTCTTACCGCCGAGGAAATGAAAAAAGGAATAGAACGGATAGAAGCGGAGGCCCAAAAATGCGGTGACAAATTTCGAAAGGAGTTTAAAACCGAGGAAGCACATCGTATTACTTCCCAGATTAAGGAACTGAAGGAGCAGATTCTTGAATTTAAGGAGGCTGCAAATCTGGAAAGCTACATACGCTATATCTATCCGGAAACGGTTTCTTTTATGGAGCTCTTCGATAAGGATAAGAGCTGCATTTTCATCGATGAGCCGGCACGGGTAAAGGAGCATGCGGATGCGGTAGAGCTGGAATTCAGGGAAAGCATGATGCACCGGATGGAAAAGGGGTACGCTTTGCCCGGGCAGGCGGATATCCTGTTCGGTTCGGAAGAAGTGGCTGGCAGAATGGCGAAGAACAGAGCGGTGACCTTGGCGGCGATAGATTTGAAGAATTCTCTCTTCAAAGCGGATAAGAAATTCGATATCGGAGCGAAAAGCGTTGCTTCCTATAACAACAGCTTTGAAGCCTTGCTTAAGGACTTGAAGCGGTATAAGAAGAGCGGGTACCGGGTTCTTCTTTTATCCGGTTCACGAACGAGGGCGAAGCGTCTGGCGGAGGATTTGAGAAATGAGGAGCTGACCAGCTTTTACAGCGATGATCCTTTTCGGGAAATACAGCCCGGAGAGGTAATGACTTTTTACGGCCGCGCGCAGAAGGGCTTCGAATACCCGCTGATAAAGTTTGTCGTTATTTCAGAGAGCGATATTTTTGGAGCGGAAAAGAAGAAAAAGCGGAAGGTCAAGAAATATGAAGGCCAGAAAATCAACGGCTTCAACGACCTTAAGGTGGGTGATTACGTAGTCCATGAAAATCACGGACTTGGCATTTATAAGGGAATCGAAAAGGTCGAAGTGGAAAAAGTGGTCAAAGACTATATTAAAATAGAATACAGGGACGGCGGTAATCTCTATATACTTGCCACCGGTCTTGACGTAATCCAGAAATATGCCTCGGCAGATGCGAAAAGGCCTAAGCTCAATAAGCTGGGTACGCAGGAATGGAGCCGGACGAAGAGCAAGGTAAAAGGGGCGGTAAACGAAGTGGCAAAAGACCTTGTGGAGCTGTATGCGGTAAGGCAGCAGAAAGAAGGCTTTGTTTACGGGAAAGATACGGTATGGCAGCAGGAGTTTGAAGAGATGTTTCCGTATGAGGAGACAGAGGATCAGATGACAGCCATCGCGTCCACAAAGAAGGATATGGAAAGCAAGAAGATCATGGATCGCCTTATTTGCGGCGACGTCGGCTACGGCAAGACGGAAATCGCCATTCGTGCGGCGTTTAAAGCGGTTCAGGAAGGTAAGCAGGTAGTATACTTGGTACCTACCACTATTTTGGCGCAGCAGCATTACAACACGTTCGTACAGAGAATGAAGGACTTTCCGGTGCGCGTAGATCTGCTTTCCCGTTTCAGGACATCGACGGAGCAGAAGAAAACGGCAGAGGATTTGCGGAAAGGTTTTGTGGATATTGTCATCGGCACCCACCGTGTGCTTTCCAAGGATATTGTTTTCAAGGATCTGGGTCTTCTCATCATCGATGAGGAACAGCGCTTCGGTGTAGCCCATAAAGAAAAGATAAAGAAGATGAAGGAAAATGTGGATGTGCTCACCCTTACGGCAACGCCCATACCGAGAACCCTTCATATGAGCCTTATCGGTATACGGGATATGAGCGTGCTGGAGGAAGCGCCGGAGGACCGCCTTCCGATTCAGACCTATGTCCTGGAATATAACGAGGAAATGGTAAGAGAAGCAATCGTCAGGGAGCTTTCCAGAGACGGTCAAGTTTATTATGTCTATAATCGGGTGAATAATATCGCTGATATTGCTTCGGGTATCGCCGAGCTTGTGCCGGAGGCGAACGTTGCCTTCGCTCACGGGCAGATGAAAGAGCACGAACTGGAAAAGATTATGTATGACTTTATTGGAGGGGAAATCGATGTTCTGGTTTCGACGACCATCATAGAGACGGGTCTGGACATCTCCAACGTGAATACGATGATCATACACGATTCCGACAATATGGGACTTTCCCAGCTTTATCAGCTCAGAGGCCGGGTGGGTCGTTCTAACCGCACTGCCTATGCATTTTTGATGTATAAGCGGGATAAGATGCTGAAGGAAATTGCCGAAAAGCGTCTTGCTGCCATTAAAGAATTTACCGAATTGGGCAGCGGCTTTAAGATAGCCATGAGAGATTTGGAAATCCGCGGGGCGGGCAATCTGCTTGGCTCGAAGCAGCATGGACATATGCAGGCGGTAGGATATGATTTGTATTGCAAAATGCTGAATGAGGCGGTAAAGAACCTGAAGGGAATGAAAACACAGGAGGATTTCAATACTTCCGTAGATTTGGATGTGGATGCATTTATTCCGCCGTCTTATATCGTGAATGAGTTCCAGAAGCTGGATATCTATAAGCGGATTGCAGGTATCGATAACAGGGGAGAAAGCGATGATATGAAGGAGGAATTGCTGGATCGCTTCGGAGAAATTCCGAAATCTGTGGATAACCTCCTTAGGATCGCCCTCGTGCGTGTAAATGCCCATAAGCTTTACATGCCGGAGGTAAGGGGGCAGAATGGAGAGATACGCTTTTTGCTGAACGCTGATGCGAAAATTAAGGCGGAGAATATCCCCGCCCTTTTAAAAAAATATCCTAAGCTTACCTTTAACGCCAAAGGAGTTCCGTTTTTCCTCTTCCGTTACAAGAAATGCGCAGTGGTAGAGAAGGATGCAGAAAACCTGCTTACACTGACCGAGGAGCTTCTCTCGGACATGAACGAAATTTTGCTTGAGGAAAGTGCCGTTTTGGATTAAGACTTTTCTATTACAATGTATGTGACATACTCCTCACCTGGATGATAGCCGAGCTTTTCTGCCAGCGTTACGGACTCTTTATTCATAGCATCCCAACTCGGATAAAGCCCTTTCTCCAGGCAGTCCAAGATCAGACGGGAAGAGCAGATGAGAGCGAGACCCTTTCTGCGGTATTCGGGGAGCGTATCCACCTCAATTTCGATACCCTTATCATAGACAGTATAGGAAGAGGCTCCGGAAACGATGATATCTTCGCACATAACGACAAATCCCAGACCATGCCTTTCATAGGTTTCGTAACTGCTAAATACAGAACATAAGTCACGAAGCTGCTCCAGCTTCAGAAGACGGCGGTAGATTGCTTCATCAATCCTGTGAAGAGAATATCCGTCGGGAAGATTTGTAATATTGCCGGAAAGCGTTTCTTTATGAAATGCTTCCGGTTCTTTTTTTATGGAACAACGCATAAAACGCTCAAAGCTTTCAGGATAAGTTTCTTCTATAAGGGCTCCCCAGCCCGGGCTTTCAGGAATGAGAAGCAGAAGGCCCGAAGGCGAATCCACATGGATATTATCTGCCAGCTCATGGTCAGGGGCACCCGCAAAAAAGCAGAAATCTCCCACGACGATTTGGGCGCTGGAAGGATGTTCCAAGTCATCGGTCCATGCTCTCCCCATGTACCCTTGAAGGCAGGACCAAATAATGGTGTGAGCGGTGTTTTGAAAAAGCGGTGCGATTTTAGACATATCCTTACTCGATACTTCGTACATGTTTATCCTCCTTTTATATTACATGGCAATTTTCTGCCTCAGCATAAATGATTTGGTAAAGAGTGTAACAAAGAACGAAGTTCAGTGCAAGTGTAATTATGCTAAAATAAAAATAGATCGATCAGAAAATGAACCTTTTTCATAAAAGAGTACTCATATAGTCAGATACGTATCGGAAAGAAGAGGAAGGAGTTCAAGGTCGTGGAAGAATTAAGACTGGTGCAGCAGCTAAAAGGCGGAGATAAGGCGGCCTTTGACGCGCTGTATGAAAAATATAAAAATATACTTTTGCGCATGGCATATCTGGTGAGCGGAAATAGGAATGATGCCGAGGACATCGTGCAGGAGACGTTTGTAAAATGCTATCTGCATATCGGTGAATTAAAAAAGGATGAGGGTTTTCGGCCTTGGCTTTTTCAAATATTGTACCGGACGGCATATAGACAGACCAAGAAACGCGGCAGGGAAATTCCTGACGAAGATATCGGCATGCAGGCGGAGGCCACGGACGGAGTCACCTCTCTGGATAAGCTTGTGAGAAACGAGACGGAAAAAATGATAAGCGATGCGGTACAGGGCTTAGACATCAAGCATCGGACAGTAATTGTTCTGTATTATTACAACGAGCTGTCCGCAGGAGAGATTGCAAAGGTGCTGGGATGCACGCAGGGAACCGTAAAATCCAGACTGCACAATGCGAGAAAAAAGCTAAAAGGAGTATTGAAAGAGCAGGAGAAAGGAGGCAAAGAGTATGAAAAGCAAAAAGGATTGTATGATTCATAAAGATTGGGATGAAAAGGATGAAATATTGAAGGAAACCCTTTATGAAATGAGCGGACGGATAAGTGCCTCCGAAAGCTTGAAGCGGCAAATTGACAGCCGGCTTTTTAAAGAAGAGAAAGGAAGGACTATTTCTATGAAGAGGTTCAGTATGAAGAAGATGGCAATAGGAGTGGCGGCAGCATGTCTTGTGTTGGGAACAGCATCGATTGCAGGAAGCGGAATAAAATCTTATGTGAGTCATGGCTCTGCAATACCGGATTATACGAAGTTTGAGGATTTGGGAAAGGCCGAAGAGAAAGCAGGCTACCGGATAGATGCGGTGGAGGTCTTTGAAAACGGCTACAAAATGAAGAGCATAGATATATCTGATGTTTCGCTACAAAATGAGGCGGGACAAAAAGAGCAAGAGCAAAAGGAAATTTATATCTATTATGAAAAACCGGGAGCTGAAAGGATTTGGCTTTCCGCATGTAAGCTATTTGCCGGCGAAACCCCGGAAACGGCATTTAATATTTCTGCGGCTGATAAAACGACGCAGTACGGCGATGTTATCATGATTTTTAACAAGACTACGTACAAATTTGTTCCCCCCGATTATGAACTGAATGATGAGGACCAAAAGGCGCTGGAAAGCGGCGCTGTGGAGATTTCTTATGGTACTTCCGATGTGGAAATAAAGGAGGCTTATTCCGTAGGATGGGTGAAGGGCGGAATCGTGTATAATCTGGGTGGTTTTGACCTTGCACTTACTGCGGACGATATGCTCGATATGGCAAGAGAGATAATCGAAGCGGAGTAAAATAATAACCGGAAGAAACTTTTTACAGAAGGCAGATGAGCATTTGTGCAGCTCATCTGTCTTTTTGTGCGTGTTACTTAAAAAAGACTGACAAAGCGGCAAAAAACAGTTATTCTAATATCGAACCGGTTTACAAATATAATAGGAGGCGGGATTGTGAAGGTAGAAATAAAACTATCTGCGGATATAAAAGAACCTTATGCAGTAATTTATGCAAATGCAGTAACGGAAGAAGTACAGCGCGCTGCGGAAGTTTTTGAAGCGAAGGGGAACGTGATCACTGCAAAAGAAAATGAGAAAATAGTTGTTTTGGATGGGTCCGAAATTTATATGGTACGTGCGGAAAACAAGGAGGTTTTCCTGTACGGCCAAGATAAGAAATATCTGTCCAAAAAAAAGCTTTATGAGTTGGAAAATATACTGGGAGAAAATTTTATGAGGATTTCCAAGACTACCATTGTGAATCTGAAGAAAATTGACAGCGTAGAGCCGGCTTTTAACGCCATGATGTATCTTGTGATGAAGAACGGCTGTAAGGACTATATTACCAGAGCTTATCTTATGGAGTTCAAGAAATACCTCGGGCTTTGAAACGCCTGCGGAAAGTATAGGTACCTGAATGAATGGATGATAGTAATCCAATATGCAGAGTGTGAAAATTCAAATTAGAAAGTGGGGAAAAATTATGTTAAGAAAAATATTTAAATTAATATGTGTCGGTATCTCCTGGGGATGTACTATTTCTTGCCTGATTTCGATGGCGGGTTATACCATGATGGGAAATGAATGGTTTTTGTCTTCGCCCAGAGGCTTCAATGCGCAGGTAGCGGCTGCGATGATTGTCGGAATGGGCTGGAGCCTTCCAACTGTGGTGTATGATAATGAAAAGCTTTCCAAAGTGCAGCAGCTTTTGATCCATGCAGCGATAGGTTTTATCGTGTATATCCCGATAGCTTTTTATATGCAGTGGATACCATTGGGAAATATTTCCCTTATGCTCGCAAGCATCCTGATAGCGATAGTCAGCGCGTTTATCGTTTGGCTCTGCTTCTATTTCTATTACAAATGGGAGGCCAGGGAAATTAATCGGGAAATTAAGGAAAAAGACCTATAGGTATTAGGATAACGTGCAGGAGAGACGGTAAAGGTCTCTCCTTTACTGTCTCGTTACTGTTCACTCCGTTCTCAGCAACGCATGATGTTCTGCAATGCAAACTTTTTGCATTTAAATTCGCTCCGCGAAGCAGAAATCATCTTTTGAATCATATTCTTACGTAGCTTAACAGCAAGGGTTAAGCTACTGTGTGAACAGTAACACTGTCTCCGGTATTTGTATGAAAATAGCGACTCGCTTCTTGTACTTTACACCGTCAATATGCTATACTACTAAAGTAAATTTCTATAGATTGATTTCAGTATAATAAGAGCGGCGGAGAATGGTAAGATGAACGATATGGATTTTTCCAATTGGGGGCGGGATATTGGAGAAAAAATTGATAAATTCGTGAAATCCAAGGAAGTTATGGAATTGCAGGAAAATATTAGAGCGACGGTGGAAAACACGGTGAAGGAAGTGAGCCGTTCGGTAAAGGAAGCTACTGATAACGCGAATAAGAATGTGGAGCAGCATCGGGACAAAACATATCAGGGCGTGGCTCCGAAAGGAAATTACCAGGATGCCTATCGCCCGGGACAGTACGCGAAAACCGCACAGCCTATGAAGCAATATCGCAATAAACGACAGCTTCCGGTAAGAAGAAACCCTCAGGGAAGCGTATCTGGTGTGTTACTTACCGTATTAGGAAGTCTTGGAGCGGTGCTTTCCTGGAGCTATGCGCTGGCGGTATATTCACTGTCCTTTGTCGCAGTCAATCTGTTCGGAATAGGAGTCATGTCCATAGAAATACCGTTGGTGTTAGGTGGTATCTGTACAGTGGCTGCTGCATCGGGCGGATTTTTAAGGCGCAGGGCAAGGCGGTTTAAGAAATATGTAAGAGCCATGGGAGCGAAGGATTTTCATTCCATAGAGAGCCTCGCCAAGGCCGTAGGAAAAAAGGACAAGTTCGTTATTAAGGACTTAAAACGCATGATAAGGCGCCGATGGTTTCGCGAGGGGCATTTGGACCGGCAGGAGACCTGTTTTATGCTGACGGATAAATCTTATCAGATGTATCAAGATGCGCAGAGGGAGCTTGAACGCCGTAAGGAAGAAGAGGAGCGCCTCGCCAGAGAGAAGGAACTGCTGGAGCAGGACCCGGTGAGAAAGCAGCTTATGATAATTGTGGAAGAAGGAAAGGAATATATACGCCGTATTAAGGCAGCTAACGACAGCATGCCGGAGGAGGAGATTTCCGCCAAACTTTTACGCCTGGAGCGAATTTGCACCCGCATTTTCGAGCATGTGGAGGAGAATCCGGAGAAATTGTCCGACATACGCAGGTTCATGAACTACTATATGCCTACTACGCTTAAGCTGGTGGAAGCATATCAGGAATTCAGTGAGCAGCCGGTTCAGGGAGAAAATATTACCACGGCGAAAAAAGAAATCGAAGAAATGCTGGATGACATAAACGGAGCTTTTGAAAAGATGTTTGACAAGCTTTTTGAAGACGATGCAATGGATATTTCTACGGATATTTCCGTATTATCCACTATGCTTGCACAAGAAGGCCTTTTAAAGGATGAATTTAGAAAAGAGAATGAGGGAGAATAAAGGAGCGGATTATGGCAATGGAAGAGAACAGAAATGAGGTACCGGTTTTAACATTCAGCCCGTTTGAGGAGATGGCAAAGGAGCCGGAGGCACCGGCGGTGGTTTTGTCCTCCGGCGCGGGGAAGGCAGCACAAATCGAGGTTTTGGATGAGAGTACATTTACCCCCGAGGAGCGCAGGATGGTGGATGACTTCGCTTCCAAGATCGATTTAAACAATTCTACTATAATTTTACAGTATGGAGCGGGTGCGCAGAAGAAAATAGCAGATTTTTCGGAGACTGCGCTTTCCAACGTGCGCAGCAAAGATTTGGGAGAAATCGGCGAGCTTTTATCCAGTGTGGTATATGAGCTGAGGAAGTTTGACGAGGAAGAAGAAAAAGGCTTTCTCGGAGTGTTTAAAAAAGGCAGCAATAAAATCGCGTCCATTAAGAGCAAATACGACAAGGCGGAAGTCAACATAGGAAAAATCTGCAGTGTGTTAGAGGATCATCAGATTCAGCTCTTAAAAGATACGGCGATGCTCGATAAGATGTATGATTTGAACAAGAATTATTTTAAAGAGCTTTCCATGTACATTCTCGCGGGAAAGAAGAAGCTTAGCAAGGTAAGGCAGGAGGATCTTCCTGCACTTATGGCGAGAGCGCAGGCGAGCAATCTGCCCGAGGATGCGCAGGCAGTGAATGATTTCGTGGCGCAGTGCGACCGTTTCGAGAAGAAGATTCACGATCTGGAGCTGACCAGAATGGTATCCATCCAGATGGCTCCGCAGATCAGGCTGGTACAGAGCAACGATACGATTATGTCGGAAAAGATTCAGTCCACTCTCGTGAATACGATTCCTCTCTGGAAGAGTCAGATGGTGCTGGCGCTTGGCATTACCCATTCCTCTCAGGCGGCTCAGGCACAGCGTGAGGTTACGAATATGACCAATGAGCTGCTTAAGAAAAATGCGGCAGTACTGAAGGTGGCTACGGTAGAAACTGCCAAGGAGGCGGAGAGAAGCATCGTAGATATTGAGACATTGAAGCAGACGAATGAGTCTTTGATTTCAACGCTGGATGAAGTAGTAAGGATTCAGGCGGAAGGACGTCAGAAGAGAAGAGAGGCGGAAGTGGAGCTTGCCCGTATCGAAGGTGAGCTGAAAAACAGGCTGCTGCAGATGCAGGTATAGTACATGATAGAATATATTCCGGCAAAAACGATCATAACGAAAACGAAGAGCAGTGAATGGTTTGGTACGGATTATAATATGAACATATATAAGGGCTGCTGTCACGGCTGTATTTATTGTGACAGCAGGTCGGAGTGCTACCATATCGAAGACTTCGACAAGGTACGCGCCAAGGAAAATGCGTTGCAAATAATCCGTGACGATTTGCGCCGCAAGGTGAAAAAGGGAGTGATAGGCACCGGTGCTATGAGTGATCCTTACAATCCCTTTGAAAAAGAATTGTGTCTGACCAGACATGCTCTGGAGCTCATTCATGCCTTTGAATTCGGGGTGGCTATCGCGACTAAGAGCCCCTTGCTTGCCCGGGATATCGATATTTTGATGGATATAAAAGAGCATTCTCCGGTGCTTTGTAAGGTGACGATAACTACGGCAGATGATGAGCTTGCGGCGAAGCTGGAGCCGGGAGCAGCGGTTTCTTCCAGGCGGTTTGAAGCGCTTTCAAATTTACGGGAGAACGGAATATTTGCCGGCATATTGCTTATGCCGGTTTTGCCGTTTCTGGAAGATAACGAAGCAAATATTTTGAATATTGTACATAAGGCGGCGCAGTGTTCTGTTAACTTTATCTATCCGGCCTTCGGTATGACGCTCAGACAAAACCAGAGAGATTATTATTATGAAAAGCTGAACGAACTGTTTCCTGAGGATAATCTTGTAGGAAAGTATAGAAATCAGTATGGAGAATATTACGAGTGTCGGTCGCCCCGGTCATCTCAGCTTTATAAGGTATTTGCAAAGGAATGCGAGAAATATGGCATTCTTTATAAAATGAAGGATATCATACACGGGTATAAGCGAAATTACGGCGAAAATCAGCTTAACTTTTTAGATATGATATAAACTTCAGATATGACATGAACGTCGTTAATTCTTAATAATTTATGAATAAGTGAACCATTTTTATTTTCACGGCCACTAATTATGTATAATGAATACATATTGCCGTAAAAGGCCGGAGGGGCTGTCCGAGGGGCAGAGTCGTGTTAAAAATGGAAATACATAAGATGCAGATAGAGGATGCGGTCAGGCCGGAGAAGAGAAAGTGTGTTCTGACGCAGGAAGAAAGAATCCGCAGAAAAAAGCGCAAGAGAAAAAGAAAACTAATCAGAATAGCAGCCATGGGCATGACAGCCGCGCTGAGCTTAGCATTGATTGCAGGTATTATTGCCCTCGTATTCTTTGTATCCGGCAGGACCGGAAGACAAGAGAACAAGATGGTGCTAAGTGAAAAAATTCAGATATTGAAGGATGGAAGGCATGGCAAGTGGCAGGACTTCTATGCCGTCGAATTGCCTATGCCGTCTCTGGATGTGGAGCTGCTTACGGTTAACGAGTTTTCCAGACCGGGAATCGCTTTGCCGGAGGTTAAGAATATTTTTATTCATTATACGGCAAATGAGGGTACGACGGCATTGCAGAACCGAAGCTACTTCGAGTCTCTTGCCGAAACCCATGAGCGTTCGGCAAGCGCCCATTTTATTATAGGCTGTGACGGAGAAGTGGTGCAGTGTATTCCTACGGGAGAGATTGCCTACGCGGTAATGAAGCGCAATTACGATTCCATTTCCATCGAGTGCTGCTATGAAAGGGAGGACGGACAGTTTACGGACCGGACCTATCAGTCCTTGATAGAGCTGACGGCATGGCTTTTGCATAAGTACGAGCTTGCGCCGGAGGATGTCCTTCGCCACTACGACGAAGGCGGCAAGATCTGTCCTAAGTATTATGTGGAAAATGAAGCCGCATGGGAGCAATTCCTTGCGGATTTGAGCGAATATATGGAGCAGAGGGCAGGTATGTTTGTGAATCTGTAAAGAAACCTGCTAAGAAATGAATTTGTCTGGTGTGCCGTCATCGATACGGCGTAATCGGGAGGGTATGGCTATGAAATCTTATAGAAAAGAGCTGCATTTTAATTTTCCTTCGAGGAGAGGACTTCAGAACATTACGGGAGAGGTTCAGAGGGCGATCGATGAGAGCGGAATTAAGGAAGGTCTTGTGCTGGTAAATGCCATGAATATTACGGCCAGCGTGTTCATCAATGACGATGAAAGCGGGCTGCATCACGACTATGAGGTTTGGCTTGAGAAGCTGGCACCGGAGAAGCCTTATAACCAGTATAATCACAACGGTTATGAGGACAATGCGGATGCCCATTTAAAGCGCACGATCATGGGACGTGAGACAGTATGTGCGATTACCGGCGGCAAACTGGATTTCGGCACGTGGGAACAAATCTTTTATTTTGAATTCGATGGAAAGAGGAACAAGAGAGTACTCATTAAAGTGATCGGAGAATAGAGAAAGCGGTCACCATTAACGAAAACGCCGACCCGGATGTAGTGCGGGATTTCACTATGGAAATCGATAAGATCGTTCCCTGGGAGGACGGCTATCATCATATGGAAGGGAATTCCGCAGCTCATTTGAAGGCCAGTATGATGGGATTTTCTGAGTCAGTGATCATAGAAAATGGGAATCTTCTTCTGGGCACTTGGCAGGGAATTTATTTCTTGGAATATGACGGAGCGAGAAATAGAAAAGTGTATGTGAAATTAATGGAAGGATAGTATAGACTAATAGAGTAGGGAAATAATTGCTAAGAATTATTTCTCTACTTTATTTTGTAGGGTATTTTTCTATAATATTTCCCTTAAAAAACAAGGTGAAACTTGCTAAAATAAAATCGGGTATTTTTTTCTCTGTACCAAAAAATAACTTTGAGAAAAGTTGGAATTGAGGATTGAATGATTCGAATAGCGCAAACAAAACAGGGTCTTATAAGAGGACTTGCAGCAGCAGATCCTTATATTACATCATTTAAAGGTGTTCCTTTTGCAGAACCACCAGTGGGAGAATTACGATGGAGAGCTCCACAACAGGCAAAATTATATGAAGGAATCAAAGATTGCTTTGAGTTCGCACCAATCTCCATGCAGAATACACCCGGTGAAAACAAAGAGGATTTTTATAGTAAAGAGTGGAATCTGTATCCGGAGATTCCGATGAGTGAAGATTGTCTATATCTAAACATCTGGACACCAGCAAAGACAGCCCAGGATAAGCTGCCGGTGTATGTCTGGTATTTCGGAGGCGGCCTTCAATATGGCAATACGGCGGAAATGGAGTTTGATGGGGAACGAATCGCCAGACGAGGGATTGTTGTGGTTACGGTGAATTATCGAATAAATTTATTTGGGTTTTTTGCACACCCGGAACTGACAAGTGAAAATCCTAAGTCCCCTGCTAACTTTGGCAACCTGGATCAGAAAGCGGGTTTACAATGGGTGTATGAGAATATTAAGGCTTTTGGAGGAGATCCAAAACAGATTACGATAGGCGGGCAGTCTGCTGGTGGCGGTAGTGTGCTGACGCAGTTAAATGATCCTTCCAATCAACCTTATATCAAACGTGCAGTGGTAGAAAGTGGTATGTTTCTAAGTCCTTTTCATGACAGTCCATATATATCTTTGGAACAGGCAGAAAGACAGGGAGAAGAATTTTTTAGAATACTCAATATCACGTCTTTGAAGGAAGCAAGAGAACTGCCTGCGATTTATCTCAGGGACAAAAACAGGGAACTTGGATTTCAGTGGTGGACAGCTATTGATGGAGTATTTCAAAAAGAGTATTATCTGAAAAACTTACTTACTGGAAATATATTAGATGTACCATTGTTTTTTGGTTATACAAAAGATGAATTTATAGAAGAACAGAATGGAAAAAAAGTCAATACAATACAGTTAGCTATGGCGGCGGCTGTTTTATCTATGAGAAGAACAGGGCGACACAAATTTTCTTATTGCTATGAATTCGCTCTAGATATGCCGGGGGAAGACCGACCGGGAGCTTTTCATTCTTCCGATCTATGGTTTTTCTTTGAAACCCTTGCAAAATGCCATCGAACGTTTACTGGGGTTCATTATGATTTGGCAAGAACCATGTGTGATTCTCTTTCTGCTTTTATCAGGACGGGGAATCCGAATAAAAATACCAAAAAACATTCTCTACTCCCAGAATGGAAAGATTGCCATAGTAAGAATAGAAACCTGATGCTATTTGACAAGGAAATAATCTGTAAATGTTTGGACTCGGAAGAAGAGCTGCTTTTCATGGCAGAGTCATGTATCGGACAAGATCAGATATCGAGAATACACTAGAAAAGGATAGAATTATGTTGCAGTTAGAAAAGATATTTCAAGATCATATGATGTTACAAAGAAACTGTGAAAATCGTATCTGCGGAAAGGATTTGCCCAATGAGAAAATCAGACTTCTGTTTCAGAATCAGGTCTATGAAAGTAAATCGACTGAAGAGGGGAACTGGGAAATCGTAGTTGGGCCATTGCCTGCGGGCGGTCCTTATTCCATGTTGTTTTTGGGGAGCAGTCAGATAGAAATCAAGGATGTTATGATCGGAGATCTGTATTTTCTATCCGGACAGTCTAACATGGAAATGAAACTGACAGAAACCATTGATGTGACCAGATTAGATACACTGTTGGAAATACCTTCTATTCGATTTCTTTCTGTAGTACCAAATTATATTTTTCAGGAAGGAGAAGAAGTTCTGCCACTTCTTTCCTGGAAACAGGCCGTAAAAGCAAACTTTTCGGATATGAGTGCCATTGGGTATTTTTTTGCTCTAGAGATTACAGAAAGCCAGAACGTACCCATTGGGCTTATTCAGACCGCGGTGGGAGGCAGTAGTATTGAGGCGTGGATGAAAAGAGAAACATTGAATACATTAGGAAATTCCTGTGAAGAAATTGCAGATTTTCTGACACCTCATGCATTAGAAACTATTATTCTGAAACAGATGACAGAGAAAGAGCGCTGGATGAAGCCTATATTGCAGGAGAAGATACCAGCCCATGCTGAGTGGGAGGATTGGTATCTTTCGCAGACTATAGGATCCTGCTCCATATCTCCCTATTATGGCTCGATCTGGCTCAAAAGAGAGATTTATCTGGAAGAAAAGCCGGCAGAAGACGGGATTTTAAGGTTGGGTCTGATGATTGATGGAGCAACTATCTGGATTAACAACCATTATGTCGGAAGCGGTTTACATCGATATGAAATGCTAAACTTCCCTGTCTGTAAGGATATTTTACAACAGGGAAGAAATGAAATTATGGTCCGATTAGTGATAGAAAATGGTGTTGGTGGTTTCGTACCTCAAAAACCATATCGTCTTACAATTGGATCTAAGGAATTAGATTTAAGTGGAATCTGGAAGACCTGTAAAGGGACAGTACAGAAGAAAAAAGCTCCAGATGTTCTGGTTCCACCATTATTTCCTCTGGGGTTGTTTTATGGAGTTTTGCGTCCGCTTCGTCATTTGCAGTTTCGAGCTATTCTATGGTATCAGGGAGAAAGTAATGTGGGTCATCCCGAAGATTATAAGACAATGTTTTATGAGATGAAAGCTGACTGGGAACAAGAATTTCAGAGACCTTTGAGTTTCTGCTGTGTTCAGCTGGCTAATTATCAGGATCCACTGAATCAGGTAACAGATACGGGGTGGGCAAAAATTCGAAATGATCAAAGACGGTGCAGAAAGGAAGTAAGTTCTTCACCTGATCGGATAGGTGTGATTACAGCCATGGATTTGGGTGAAAAGACAGATTTACATCCTCACAACAAAAAAGAAGTTGCATACCGCCTCAGCTTATGGGTGCGGAGTCAGATATATGGAGAAGAGATCTGCTGCCATGGACCTGTTTTAAGTACCTATGAAAGAATAGATGATAAAATACTTCTTTATTTCATGTATGATGATTCTATCTTGCAAGAGATCACAAATTTTGAAATATTAACAGAGGTTGGTGAGTGGAGGCCTGTGAAGGCTCTGCATAGACCTGGTCAAGTGGAAATTATGTTACCGGAATCTATGAAATCGAAGAACGCAGGTTCCGCGAAACCAGTAATCCAGGTTCGGTATGGATGGTATGATAACCCGGGACCTTTAAATTTTTACAATAGTGATGGACTTCCGGCAGAAAGTTTTTTCCTGGAAATAGAATAGCAAAGTGGGTAAGGATTATGATAAATTAGAAATATGAATTCAGTCAGGTGGGGGAACAGGATGGAGAAGTTTTTAAGACGTTTTGAAAGTTTTATGGATGATTTTGAAATACGTAAAAAATTATTTATTTTGTACATTGTCTGCGTAATCCTGCCACTGATTGTCACAGATGGTTTTATTATTTATTTTGTTGTTCATTCAGAACAGACAGAGCGGCAGCATGATATGGAAAACATCGCCAATGCGGTACAGTATAATTTTACCAATAGCATTAACAATGCTTCCGGTGTCGCCAGAAATATTTACATGAATAAATACATCAATGATTTTCTGGGAAAAGAGTATGAAAATCCGCTAGATTATGTGACTTCTTATCAGGAGTACTTTAAGAGTGTGCTGTTTGACAGTGGGTTTGGCTCGGATAATATTATTGTGAAGATGTATTCAGATAACCAGACTATAGTAAGAGGTGGAAAGTTTGGGGGTCTGGATGAAATTATAGATAGTGAATGGTATCAGCAGTTACAGCTTTCCGAGACCGACAAGACGATTATGTTTTTATATGATAAAAGCAAAGTTCCGATGGTTGAGGCAAAGAGAAAAATTATTTTTGCACAGAAAATGAATTTCTATAATGGAGATCCTTTTGAAAAGGTTCTGACTGTTGAGATTGATTATAGTTCACTAGTGCGCAATCTTGTGAAAATGAATTATAATATGCCAGTTTTTGTTTGTAATAACAAACAGATTTTATTATCCAATGAGGATTATAACAGTGTCGGAAAAAATTATCAGGAATTTAAATTTGAAAACAGAGTTGGATACCGTCAGGATATGAGTTTTTATGGTATGGATTTTCAAATTTATATTTTGAAACCTGAAATGACTATGGTCAGTCAGATGATGAACAACATGCCATTGTTTATCATATCGCTTATAGTGGCTAACATTATATTGCCACTTGTTTTGGTGTGTGGTTTTAACCGTTCCTTTACTGTACGGATTAGTGAATTGAGTGATGTTTTTCAGAAAATCGACGATGAGAGACTGGTACAGATCTATGATGTTCGTGGGCAGGATGAAATCGGAGAATTGATGCGTAATTACAACAAAATGGTAAATCGTATTAACTCACTGATTGAAACAGTGTATGTAGGCAGGATGAAAGAACAGGAAATGATGGTAGCCAGACAGAATGCAGAGCTTCTGGCTCTGCACAGCCAGATTAATCCACATTTTCTATTTAATGCTTTGGAAAGTATCCGTATGCATAGTATTATTAAGATGGAGTATGAAACAGCAGATATGGTGGAGCGGTTGGCAATTATGCAGAGACAGTATCTGGAATGGGGGAATGATCTGGTAGCAATCTATCAGGAAATGGATTTTGTGAAGGCTTATCTGGAGTTACAGAAATACCGTTTTGGAGAGAAGCTTTCCTATAGTCTGGAAATGGAAGACTCCTGCAGGGATTATAAGATTCCAAAACTGACGCTGGTTACCTTTGTGGAAAATGCCTGTGTTCATGGTATAGAAAGTAAGTCAAAGCCTGGATGGATTTTTGTCCGTGTTTTTGAAAAAAATGAGACCCTTTGTCTGGAAATTGAAGATACGGGACATGGTATGGAAGAGGAGCAGATGAAAGACCTTCGGATGAAGATGGATTATGCAAGTATAGAAATGTTACAGAATAAGGGTAGGGTAGGTACTGTGAATGCCTGCCTTCGTCTGAAAATGCATACAAACAACCAGGTTCAGTTTCATGTAGAAGGTGAAATGGGAATGGGTATGGTGGTACAGATGTATATACCGTTAAAGTATGTGTAAGGCTTTTGGGAGGAAACTGGAATGTTAAAAGTGCTATTAGTGGATGACGAACCATTTATTATGCAGGGTTTAAAGGTGCTGTTTGATTGGGAACAGGAAGGATTTGAGATTGTCAAAACGGCTGGTGATGGTCAGGAAGCACTGGAGTTTCTGAAAGAATGCCAGGTAGATTTGATTATTGCGGATATTAATATGCCGGGAATTAATGGCTTAGAACTGTTGGAGAAAATCAGAGGAGAAGCAATATCGGACGCTTATTTTGTGTTTTTAAGTGGTTATGCTGATTTTTCCTATGCCCAGAAGGCTATTTCCTATGAATGTACGTATTATCTTTTAAAACCTGTTGAAAAAGAAGAATTGATTAAAGTTTTGAAAAAAGTACGGAAAAAAAATGATAAACGGGTTGAGACCAGACAAACCAGTGTAAAAATGGAACGTGCCTATCAGGCAAGAAATATGATTTCTGTTATTCTCGGGAAGTATGATTCTTCCAACCTGGAATATGTGAAGGAATATACCAGATTTTCTAATACAATGTATTATGTGGAAATTGAATTGGATGGAATGCAGATGGAAGAAGAAATCACTGATCAGAAAAAACGAGAATATCAGCGAAAACTATTCCAGTCCTGTCTTGATTTTCTAAAAGAAGATGGAAACCACTGCATTTTTGATGTATCCGGACATGAAAAAATATATGATATAGGGTTTGTTTTCTGTGATTATATGGCTCATCAGGAAGGAATGACAGAAGCAAAGTATTTAGAATATTTCCAGAAATATCTGCAAGATGCTGTTGGGCTTCCGGTTATTATGCTGTTAGGTAAAAAAGTAAATGATATTTCTCAGATAGCAAAATCATACCGGTCTGCATGCATGCTTCGTTCTTTTCAAGGCTTTCACAGTAAAAAAAGCATTTACTATTATGAAGAGGATATCCAGGTCTCCAATACGGGAATTGTGTTATGTAAACACAGTTTAGATCAACTGGTACAGGCCATTGAGCAGAATGATTCTGCTACGATTATCAAAAGTGTATCTTTATTCTTTGAAGAAATGCAGTCCAAAGGGCTTTCGGAAAAAATTATTAATTTGAATATTAATTATCTTCTGTTCCAACTGATTCATCTGGCAACAGAGCAGGATGATGGAATAAATCAGGAAGAAATCTTGCGGGTGATCAGTGAAAGTACGTTTGAAGAAGGAATTATGCGAGGCAGTAAAGCCCATATTACCAGATTTGCCTGTGAATATGGAGATTATCTGACTCAGTTGAGAAAAAAGGTTTCCAGAGGAGTTCTTGCAGAAGTGAAAAAGGAGATTTGGGACCGTTATGCAGAGAATCTTACCTTAAAAGATTTAAGCGAAAAATATTATGTAAACAGTGCTTATCTGGGACAACTGTTTCGAAAAAAATATGGACAGTCCTTTAAAGACTATTTAAATGCTTACCGAATTGAACAGGCAGCCAATCTGTTACTGAGAACCGATGATAAAATCTACTGTATCGCTGAGGCGGTAGGGTATCATGATCCAGACTATTTTGTGAACCGTTTTATTGCACAGAAAGGCTGTACACCAGCCAGATTTCGTAAGCAGGCACAGGAGTAATTTGCAAATTCAACTACAAACAGCAAAAAAATAGCAGGGTAAAGTATAGAAATCGATTCTATACTTTGCCCTGTTTTTATATATAGTTTCTCCAATTGTTTGAAATTGCAGGGAAGTTATAATAAGAGTATCAAAAAACATGGGAGGGTTCAAAATGAAAAAGAAACAACTTTTGAGTTTGTTACTTGGAGCAACATTATCCATTGCATTGCTGGCAGGCTGCGGTAGCAAAACAGATGAGTCGGCTACTGAAACATCAACAGATTCTGCAACCACAACAACAGAAGCTGATGCAGGTGAAACATCAAATGGAGAAATTAAAGAATTCACTGCATTCTTCGCGGTAGCTGGAACTGAAATCAACGATGATAACGAGATTCAGACGATCATTGCTGAAAAAACAGGTGCTAAAGTGAAAGAAACATGGTTGACAGGACAGACTGACAAGGAAGCAATTGGTACCTTTATTGCGGGTGGTGAATATCCAGATTTTATTGAAGGTGGTAGCGGAACGCCTCAGTTAATCGATGCTGGTGCATTGGTTGCTTTGGATGATTACATCGAAAAGTACCCAAATATCAAAGCTCTATTTTCAGAAGAAGACTGGAACAAACTTCGCCAGACAGATGGACATATTTACTTTATTCCACAGTTCGGTACTGTAAAAAATGAAGAAAAAGTATGTACCCATAATGACGAAGCTTTCTGGATTCAGACCAGAGTATTAAAATGGGCTGGTTACCCAGAAGTGAAAACCATGGATCAGTATTTTGAACTGATTGAATCTTATCAGGCAGCAAATCCTACCATGGAAGATGGTACAGAAAATATCCCATATACCATTCTTTGTGAAGACTGGAGATATTTCTGTCTTGAAAACGCTCCGCAGTTCTTAGACGGATATCCAAACGATGGTTCTGTTATTGTAGATCCTGTAAACTTAAAAATTATTGATTACAATACAACTCCCACAGCAAAACTCTACTTCCAGAAATTAAATGAAGAGTACAAAAAAGGAATTGTAGATCCTGAATCTTTTACACAGACCTATGATGAATATATTGCAAAACTTTCAACCGGACGCGTTCTTGGTATGATCGATCAATGGTGGGATTTTGCATACAATGTAAACGATGCTTTAAAACAGCAGGAACTTGATGCACAGGGCTGTAATTATGTCCCGCTTCCAATTACTATTTCAGAAGATGTTAAAAATCAGTGGCACAACTCTGGTGCAGTATTAAATGTTTCCAGTGGCCTTGCAGTAACAACAAGCTGTGAAGATGTCGATGCAGCGATGAAATTTGTAAATGATATATTAGCACAGGACATCCATGATTTACGTTTCTGGGGTGTTGAAGACGTAGATTATAATGTTACAGAAACAGGAGAATTTGCACGTACAGAAGAACAGAGAATGAATGCATCAGACACAGCTTACAAAGCTTCTCACCTTTGTACATATTCTTACTTCCCGCAGTATACAGGAACCAGTGATGATGGAATCAATGCAAACAGACCAGATGGTCAGGCAAGCGAATTCTATGATGCTTTGCATCCGGTATTACAGGAATGTTTTGCTGCATATGGTGCAAAAACATATGTAGATATGTTAGGAACCAATGAATCACCAGGATCATGGTACCCAATGTGGTCATTCTCCAACTCTTTAAATACCAGCACACCAGGTGGTACTGCATGGGTTAAAATCGGTGAAGTAAAACATGAATGGCTTCCCAAAATCGTTATGGCTGATGACTATGAAGGCGCTTGGGCAGATTACATGGAAGTATATAAAAACTGTGATTCACAGGCATTCTTAAGTGAAATGCAGGCAGAACTTGATCGCAGAATGGCTGAATCAGCAAAGTTTAATTAATTCTCAATTATAGTAAGAAAAAACTTAAGGCAGGCAGATGTAGAGTGTTTCATCTGCCTGTTTTTAAAAATAGGAGTGAACACGAAATGTCTCTTTTGATGAAGAAAAAAGTAAAAGAAAAAATCAATGAAGTACCCATACAGATTACCTGGAAAGAAATCAAACGGCAGAAGGTTCTTTTATTCTGGTCATTCATAATTGTAATATATGGCGTTATTTTTTATTATCTTCCACTAACCGGCTGGGTGATGGCATTTCAAAATTATAAGCCAAAAGATGGAATCTTCCATTCACAATTTATAGGTTTTGCCAAGTTTGAACAGCTATTTCATGATGCAACCTTCCTTAGAGTAATTCGAAATACTTTGGCCATGGGTGTAATAAATCTGGTGGTTTCCTTTATTACTGCCATTGTATTTGCCATACTGTTGAATGAATTGCGTAACAAAAACGGGAAGAAGTTAGTGCAGACAATTTCTTATCTCCCCCACTTTTTATCATGGATTATTGTTACTGGTATTCTTCATGAAGCGTTATCAGGAAGTGGTATTGTAAATGAGTTATTAGTAAAATTTAATTTTATTGATGCCCCCATTAATTTTTTTGCACATCCTAAATTCTTCTGGCCTATTGTCGCATTTGCCAACATTTGGAAGGAAACAGGATGGAACGCAATTATTTATCTGGCGGCCATAACGGCAATTGATCCTTGTCTCTATGAAGCAGCAGCCATTGATGGAGCAGGAAGATGGGCACGTATAAAATATGTTACACTGCCAGGAATTAAACCAACCATCATTATCCTGCTTTTGATAAATGTAGGAAATGTACTCAATGCAGGATTTGAAATTCAGTATCTATTAGGAAATGGACTGGTACAAAGTGTTTCCCAGACAATTGATATCTACGTGTTAAAATGGGGAATCAGCCAGGGAGACTATGCGATTGGTACCGCAGCAGGTATCTTCAAAAGTCTTGTCAGCATTATTCTGATTGTAATCGCAAATATGATTGCTAAGCACAATGATGAGGAACGTTTATTCTAGCATGCATTTTTTTACAGGCTAAGCTGTTCTGATAAAAAGTACTTGCAGTCAAAGTTTATAGAATATTGAAAGGCATGGTTGCTGAAATGAAATTACTCAATAAAAATAAGAAAAAAACATCTCTGGGAGATATGATTTTTTATCTCTGCAATGGGATTTTTATGATAGCCTTTGTTATCATCACACTATATCCGGTGTTTAACACGCTGGTGATATCCTTTAATGATGGAACAGATGCATTACGTGGAGGAATCCACTTGTGGCCAAGAAAATGGACGCTGAAAAATTATGAAACAGTTTTAACGAAAGATAATCTGATTACAGGTGCTTATATCACTGTTACAAGAACAATTATTGGTACCTTGCTTGCGCTGATTACCAATGCTCTGCTTGCCTTTATTGTAAGTAGGAAACGCTTCTTGTTTAAGAGACAGCTTTCCTTGTTCTGGGTGGTAACCATGTATGTTAATGGAGGACTGGTTCCAACATTTCTTCTTTTTAAAGGATTGGGTCTCACCAACAGTTTTGGGGTTTATGTTATTCCCGGTATGCTCAGTGCATTTAATATGCTGGTTATCAGAACCTTTATGAATGGAATTCCTGATTCCCTCGAGGAATCAGCACAACTGGATGGGGCCGGTTATATGACAATATTTATCCGGATTATCTCACCATTATGTAAACCTGTATATGCAACTGTTGCATTGTTTGTGGCAGTAGGGCAGTGGAATTCATGGTTTGATGCCATGCTCTATAATCGTATGAGATCAGACTTGACAACATTACAGTATGAGCTTATGAAACTACTCTCTTCTGTTACAAATCAGGGTGGTTCTGTAGAAAATTTAAAAAATGCAGCAGGAGCTGTTACGCCTACATCGGTACGAGCAGCAGCGACCATTATAACTATTTTACCAATTATTATGCTATACCCATTTTTACAAAAATATTTCGTTACAGGTATGACACTTGGAGGAGTAAAAGAATAATGTAAAGCATGGACGCTTTTCTTGTATTTAAGATTTCGTCTCGGTATAATCATAGTAATAAAAGAAAGCAGGTATTTACTATGAGAAGAACAATTATAAACAGCATATTCTTAATTGGGATAGTAATCATAATTTTAATGATTACTTTTTCCAAAAGAGAGTCTGCACAAAAGAATACTTTTAAAAAGTTTACAGCATTCTATGATGTGCAGGGCGATAAAATTGATGAAAATAACGAAATAAAAAGAAAAATTGCTGAAATTACCGGGGCAGAATGTGAAGAAATTTGGTTGGGATCTCAGACAAAAGCAGATGCTATTAACTCTTATATTGCCAGTGGTGAATATACAGATTTTATCATTGGTGGGCTGGAGTTATATCAGGTTGGGGCCTTGCTACCGATTGATCTGTATTGGGATGACTATCCAAATATCAAAAAATATATGACAGAAAAAGAGTGGGACAGACTCCGGCTGGAGGATGGACACATCTACTGGATTCCCCAGTTTGGAGTTGTAAACGGGAAAGATATAGAAACCATTCATGAAGGTGAAGCCTTTTGGATACAGACCAGAGTATTAAAGTGGGCAGGTTATCCTGATGTTCGCACACTGGATGAGTATTTTGACCTGATAGGCGATTATTATGAAGCAAATCCTGTTATGGAAAATGGAACTCCCAATATTCCCTATACGATTTTGTGTGATGACTGGAGATATTTTTGTCTGGAGAATCCACCACAATTTTTGGATGGATATCCCAATGATGGAAGTTGTATGGTGGACCCGGTGAATTTAAAAATTCTGGATTATAACTTTACAGATACAGCCAAGCGTTATTTTATGAAATTAAATGAACAAAATAAAAAAGGGATTATAGATCCAGAATCTTTTACCAGTACCTATGAAGAGTATATTGAAAAACTTTCCAGTGGGGCTGTTCTTGGAATGGTGGACCAGTGGTGGCAGTTTTCTTATAATATTACTTCTCCATATGAAAAACAAAATCTGGATGAGGTGGGATGTAATTATGTTCCCCTTCCCATAACCATAGACAGATCTATAAAAAATCAATGGCATGTGAAACGCTCTAACGAATTGGATATATCATCTGGAATTTCGGTAACCATATCCTGCCAGGATGTGGATGGTGCTTTTCAGTTTATCAATGATTTATTAGATGAAGAAATACAGAATCTCAGATACTGGGGTATTGAAAATGTAGATTACTATGTGGACGATGGGGGAGTTTTCTATCGAACGGATGAACAAAGAGAAAAGCATAATCTTGCTGATTATCTGGCCTCCCATTTTTGCTCATATGCTTATTTCCCCAGAAAAGAAGGAGTTAATAGTGATGGCGTCAATATGTTTTCACCAGAATATCAATTGGGTGAATTTCAAGCCTCCTTGCCTCAGGATGTAAAAGAATGTTTTGATGCTTATGGAGCCAGTACTTATGTAGATATGATTGGAACGAATGATCAGCCCGGAAAATGGTATCCGATGTATTCCTATTCTACGTTATTGACCAATCAGACACCAGCAGGTGTGGTGTGGAAAGAAATGACAGCACTGAAGCAGTCATGGCTTCCCCAGGTAGTGATGGCAGATGATTTTGAAGCCACCTGGGCTCAGTACCAACAGGCCTATAATAATATTAGTCCTCAAATCTTTTTTGACGATATGCAGCTGGAACTGGAAAGAAGAATCCAAGAGTAGCAGAATGATTCTCTGTAAAAGCAATACGAATTAATAATAAACATAGTTAGAATATAAGAGACGGGAAATAAGTAACCATGGAACAGATTAATAACCCTATATTCAGAGGAATGTATCCAGATCCTTCCATTTGTGAAGCAGGAGGGAAATATTATCTCATAACCTCCACATTTACGTATGCACCGGGAATTCCAATTTTTGAAAGTGAAGATTTACAGAACTGGACTCAGATTGGAAATGTTTTAGAGACTTCAAAGCAATTGGATTTAATGGATTTGGAAGTATCTTCTGGGATATTTGCAGCAACAATTCGTTATCATAAGGAAAAGTTTTATATAATCACAACAAATGCTGGAAGAGGTGGTAACTTTTATGTAACCGCAACGGATCCAAAAGGTCCCTGGTCTGAACCAGTATTTTTGGAACATGCCTCTGGAATTGATCCCAGTCTATTTTTTGAGGGTGAGTGTTGCTACTATGTTGGACAGCGATTTAAGGCAGATGCCAAGTACTATGGCGACTGTGAAATCTGGGTGCAGAAACTGGACTTAAGTAATGGCACTTTAGTAGAAGAACCGCATGTTCTATGGGATGGTGCTGCTAAGAACGTAGTATGGCCGGAAGGACCACATCTCTACAAAAAAGATGACTATTACTATCTGATGATTGCAGAGGGTGGAACAGCTCATGAACATAGTGTAAATATCGCAAGAAGCAAAGAACTCTATGGACCTTATGAATCATGCAAAAATAATCCTTTGTTAACACATAAGCATTTGGGGTTGAACTATCCACTTCAGTATATCGGGCATGCCGATCTTGTGGAAAACACTGATGGAAGTTGGTTTGCTGTAATGCTGGGAACCAGAATGTATAAAGGAAAGAGTTCCATGGGGCGGGAGACTTTTATGGTTCCTGTTATTTGGGAAGAAGACTGGCCTGTTTTCTGTGCAGGAGAAGGAAAAATTCCTGTATTACCAGAAACTCTGTGCGGAATGGGGATAGTAAAAAAAATCATTTGGACGAATCCGCTTCCCCTTTGTTGTGTTATGTTACGTAGCGTACTGGATCCTTCAATTAGAAACGTATTAGATGGAAGTCTGTACCTGAAACTTGGAACACAAAAACTGGAGGGAGAAAAAACACCGTCCTATATTGGAATCCGAGTTGCGGAGCATCAGTTTTCGTTGAAAGTTCCAATGACATTTCTCCCAGAAGAAGGGGAAGAAGCTGGATTGGTATACTATTACAATGGGGACAACTTCATCAGATTTATTATCTCAAAGCAAAACAACATAATAATGACAAGTATTATTAAAAAAGAAAAGTCAGTAGAAACCTGTATTTTCAGAGAAAAAACAGATCAATATAGGGGAAGCGCTATTTTGGAATTGCAGGCTGAAAAACATAGTATGAGCTGTATCTTTAATGGAAGAATATTGGCAGAATCAATAGATATTGCTCAGCTAACGACCCAGGGTGCTGGTGGTTTTGTCGGCTGTACCATGGGAGTGTATGGATATACAGACAAGGAAAACAGTACAAATTATGCTGTTTTTGGCTCCATGACTGTCATCTATCCTTAATAAAACACTACTCTATATGTGGAAAACCAGGCTGCAGATTCGTAATGTTTTATTTTTCCAGACAGGAAGCGGGGGATATGTTGATTTTATGAAGTTTCTTTATTTGGATTATAAATAAGCAGGAAAGAGGAACAGGAATCAGATGATGGATGAAAAAAAGCAAGCATTTAATCCTTATTTACCATCCTGGGAATATGTACCAGATGGGGAACCCTATGTATTTGGAGACCGACTCTATCTATATGGATCCCACGACTTTTATAATGGCCCTGTATTCTGTCCTGGAGACTATGTATGCTGGTCAGCACCCGTTGAAGATTTGGGAAACTGGCGTATGGAAGGGGTAATATACAAAAAAACCGATGACCCTGAAAATCCTTATGGAAAAATGTGTTTATATGCACCAGATGTAACCCAAGGTCCTGACGGCAGATATTATCTCTACTATGTTCTGGATAAGATTTCGGTGGTATCAGTGGCAGTATGTGATACTCCATATGGTAAATTCGAGTTTTACGGATATGTGAGATATGAGGATGGAACGAGACTTGGCGAAGGAGAGCAGGATGAACCCCAGTTTGATCCCGGGGTATTAACGGAGGGTGATAAATCATATCTTTATACAGGATTTGCTGCACCCGGAGATACAGGCAGACATGGAGCAATGGTTACTGTTTTAAAGGAAGATATGATAACTATCGAAACAGCCCCAGTATTTGTGATTCCCAGTAAATCCTATGGACAGGGTACAGATTTTGAAGGCTTTGAATTCTTTGAAGCACCATCTATCAGAAAACGTGGAAATCTGTATATTCTTATTTATTCTTCGGTACAAATGCACGAATTATGCTATGCATACAGTGAAAATCCATGCTCAGGTTTTCGTTACGGTGGTGTGGTTGTGAGCAATACGGATTTGCACATTGATACTTATAAACCGGCTCTGATGCCCGCTGCATATGGAGCCAATAATCATGGGAGTATTATTGAGATTCAGAATCAGTGGTATGTTTTTTATCATCGTCATACCAATAATTCATGGTATTCCAGACAGGGCTGTGCTGATAAAATTGAATTTTTGGACAACAAGACAATTCATCAGGCGGAAATGACATCCTGTGGTCTAAATCAGGGGGCTCTGACAGGAAAAGGTGAGTATCCAGCATTTATTGCCTGTAATTTATTTACCCGAGAAGAGTCTGTATATGTCGGGGGGGAAGGATTCCCAAGAATACGACAGGATGGCAGAGATGGGGATACAGATCCTGCTTATATCAGTAATGTGACAGACGGATCTACAATCGGATTTAAATATTTTAATATGCAAAAAGTCAGTAAAATCGGGATTAGGATACGCGGGTATGCAAAAGGAGTATTTCATGTAAAGACCGCCTGGGATCAGGAGCCGCTTGTATCTATACCCGTGGATTTCAGCAATGTATGGGAAGATTACCAAAAAGAAATAGCACCACTGACAGGAGTATATGCATTGTATTTTACTTTTGAAGGACGGGGAACAGCAGATTTTTATTCATTTACAATGGATTAAACGACGGGGGATTAGCAATGGCAATCAGAAAAAAGGGACGGGTAGAAAAGAAAAGTAATCAGCGGAATCAGCTAATACAGTCAGGACAGGCAGAGCAGCCAGGCCAGGGGAGCAAGAGAAAAATGAGGATGCTGGATAAAGAAATAAAGATGCAGCAAAAACAAGATGCAAACTCCGTAAAATGGTACCATAGTATTCGAATGAAATTAATTTCTGCGTTTATGATTCTTGTAATTTTGCTGGTGGTTTTAGGTACTTTTTCTTATCAAAAGGCAGCGCAGGGAATTATTCAGAATTATGAAAGTGCCATGAATTCTTCCTTGAATCTAATGCTTCGCTATTTTGAAACAGTCAGTATATCTGCTGAAGCTAAAAATTTGCAATTAACCAGAAATACCACTTTAAGAAAGTACTATGCAGGACTTTATGCGGAGGATTTAATCGAGCAGAAAAAAGTTTTTACGGAAATATCTTCGCAAGCCTATGCTACTGCCATGACGGAAAAAAACATCAGTGAAATCTATGTGTTAACAGAAACTGGAAAACCAATCGGAGCGATTAATAATCTTTTACCTGCAGATACCTATGACCAGTTCGTTTCTTCGGATGAATTCAAACTACTGGAGAATATTGGAAATCAGGAAACAATATGGCTTGGCTTTCACCCGGGACTGGATATTCCGGCAGAGAAAAAAATTGACTCTTATGGAATTTACTGTGTCAGAAGACTTTTTGATCAGTATGATAAACCGGTCGGTTATGTCATTGTTGATTTATCCAAGGAATTTATTACAGACACTTTAAAGACAAGCGAGTTACCAGAAGGCAGTATGGCTGTTTTTCAGACCAGCGATGGCAGAAATTTGTTTGATGGTGAGTATGATGAAGCAATGCTGGAAGAAATTATGCAAAAGAAAGCTGAACTTACAGACGGGAAAGGCTATATCAGTTATCAAGGAAATAGTTATCTCCTATTAGAGGGAAATGTGGAAAAGGTGCAGGGCAAGATCATCACATTGATTCCAAGGTCTGCCATCATTGAACAAGCTCAGGCAGTTAAGAATACTACCATGATACTTGTAGTTCTTGGAGGTCTCATCGGAATCGGTTTGGCAGTAATTCTCTCCAAAGAAATTGCAAAAGAAATTGAAAAGGTTAATTTTGTTCTGAAAAAAAGTGCAAAAGGCAACCTGACCAGCCTGGTAATGGTACGTGGAAAAGATGAGTTTCAGTTACTTGGAAATTGTGTGAATGAAACGATACTTGAAATAAAAAAAATGATAGAGCGGGTGCAGCAATCCAGCAATAAAATTGCAGTATCTTCCGGATATATGAAAACAGTATCGGAAGAGTTAATGAACGCCAGTGATGGAATTCATCATGCATCTCATGAAATCAGCTGTGGAATGAGTCAGCAGGCAGAAGATACTGTAAATTGTGTGGAAGAAATGAATGAACTGGCAGTATTAATATCCAACGTAAATGATGCCATTGGATTGATGAATCAGGTGCTTACAAAAGCGGACAAGCTCTCCTATGAAGGAATTGATGTGGTGAATAAACTTTGCCAGAGAGAAAAAGCAACGGTTTCCATTACCAATCAGGTAATTACCAATGTGGAACAGATGGAAGAAAATTCGAAAGAAATTAGTGAGTTTATTAAGATTATTAATTCCATAGCAGAAAGTACGAATCTCTTATCCTTAAATGCCTCCATTGAAGCAGCCAGAGCTGGAGAAGCAGGACGTGGATTTTCTGTTGTGGCAGATGAAATTCGTAAGCTTTCAGCACAGTCAGAGCAGGCTTCAGCAGAAATCGGCAGAATCATTTCCCGTATGAAAAAAGAAACAGTTGATACGGTAGATAGTGTGAGACAGGCAAAAGCGGCAATGGAAAGTCAGGAAAAAACTTTAAATGAAACTGTTACTATGTTCCAGGGGATGAATCAGGAAATCATGTCCCTTGCGGATCATATGAATCAAATCCATGGAAAGATGGAAAATATGGATCAGTCAAAAGATGAAATGCTTGGAAGTATCCAAAGTATTTCAGCAGCAGCAGAAGAAACGGAAAGTGCAGCAGGACAATTAGAGGAAAATGTAGCAAATCAGATGGCGATTGCAAAGAAAATTGAGGAGGCTGCAGAAGATTTAAATAAAGAATATGAAGAGATGGAACGGATGGTAAACAGATTTACCATTTAGGAGGAGTAACGTGAAGCAGAAACAATATCGCAATGTTTTTCTGGAAGCTGGTTATCAAAAAGAAGAAATAGAGCAAAGAGTAGAGGATACTTTTTGGCAGATTTTTTATGGACCGAATAAATTTTATTTTGAAAATGAAGACGGGACTGGTTATGTGATGGATACTGGAAATTATGACGTAAGAACCGAAGGTATGTCCTATGCCATGATGATATGTGTACAGTTAGGTAAAAAAAAGGAATTTGATGCTCTTTGGAAATGGGCAAAAACTTATATGTATATGGAAGAAGGGGTTAACAAAGGATATTTTGCGTGGAGTGTCCACCCGGACGGAAGAAAGAATTCCTATGGACCAGCTCCTGATGGTGAAGAATTTTTTGCTATGGCGTTATTTTTTGCGGCACATCGCTTTGGAGATGGAGAAGGAATTTTCTGCTATTCAAAAGAAGCAAGGGATTTATTGTCTACCTGTGTTCACAAAGGAGAAGATGGGATTGGATTTGCCATGTGGAATCCAGACAATTATTTGATACGATTTATTCCTGACAGGGAATTTACAGATCCATCCTATCATCTTCCGCATTTTTACCAGTTATTTTCTCTGTGGGCTAAGGAAGAGGATCAAAAATTCTGGACTATTGCAACTGAAAAAAGTAGAGAATTTCTGAAAAAGGCCTGCCATCCAGAAACTGGTCTAAGCGCAGAGTATAGCACCTTTTCTGGAGAACCTTACCCCTTGGAGCAGGAAATATTTGGTAGACATGACTGGTATTTTAGCGATGCATACCGCACGATTGCAAATATTGCGTTGGATTATGAATGGTTTGCAAAGGAAACTTCGGAAGGCAGTTGGCATAAGGAAACAGCAGAAAAACTTCAGTATTTTTTCTGTGAAACCATGAAACATAACTCGAGAGCCATTTACACCATCGATGGGAAACTTGCGGGAGACGAAGCGCTCCACCCAATTGCAATCACAGCAACCAATGCACAGGCTTCCCTTGCCTCTGATGGACCCTTTGCCATTGCTTGTGTAAAAGATTTCTGGAACACCCCGCTTAGAACAGGTGAAAGAAGATACTACGATAACTGCCTGTATCTTTTCGCTATGCTGGCTTTAAGTGGCAATTACCGCATTTGGTAGATGGAAAAGCAAATCAAGCTGGAAAACTGAGGTAAGCTAAGAATAGAGGATGTCTGTACTTGGCGGTAAATACCCATGGCTAGACTTTCACTAGCTAGATTAGTGCCATGCCTGGCACACAAAAATCTGCGGTTCTTATATATTATAAGAACCGCAGATTCTGATTGTATCAAGATATTATGAATCCTAAGAAATAACATATTCTGCAATCAATTGGATTTATAAATTCTCTCGCATATGAATTATAAGCCCTTTATGTCGATGTTGCCGGACTCGCAAGAGACCGTGATATGCTTTCCTATGTCTGAAGAGGAAAGCGGCTTGTATTTTTCTCCCATATCCTGCCCTTCAACTTTAATAGTTCCGTATTCTGTAAATAAATCGTAGGAATAATCGGTGGCTGGAGAAGAGAATTCCAGAGAAACGTTTCCATATTCATTATCTGCCGTTAAAGTCTGAAGACTGGCATCTTTCATGTGAAGGGAACCGGTTCCAATGGTAATATCCGCATCTCCAGATATGGTGATTCGCTCTGCGTTGGTTTCACCATATTCGATGTCTGCTGCGAAAGTATTTGCTGTCATATCTGTTATCTCGAGGCTGCCTGTGTTTATTTCTACGGAGAGAGAATCGGTCTCTGCGGAGCTTAACTGAAGGTCGCCGTAATCGATTGCTGTTTCAATAATGCCGGAATCGATATCCCTTATATTCACATTGCCGGTATTCATTTTCAAAGTAACGCTGGAAGCATTGATGGTGCTTAGGCCGACATCTCCGTAATCGGCAGTTACTGTCAGAGTATCTGCAACTATACTATCCAGATTCACATTACCGGTGTTTACCTTCAACGCAGCGGTAGAGGCATCGATGGTGTTTAGTGTGACATTTCCGTAATCGGTAGTTACGGTCAGGGTATCTGCAATTATATTGTCCAGATTCAAATAGCCGGTGTTTACTTCCAGAGCGATGCAAGGGGCATTCATGTCAGTCAGGTTTACATCGCCGTAATCCTCAGATACGGAGACGGAAGAAGCATTTATGGAGGAAAGATTAGTGTTTCCGCAGTCGTTATTGACCGAAATGCTGTTTAATTCGACATTCTCGGGAATATAAACAGTGACCGATTCACTCTCCCGTATATCGCCGCTTTGAATACCTGAAAAGCCGAGGAACATGTAATGGAAGGAAGAGGAACCTGCAGGATTACTCGCTTGAGTTATATGCAGCGTACCGTCTTTGATTTCATAAGATAGCGGGTGATTCTGCGCCGTTTTATAAGAAATCTTAAAGCGGTCTGATTCTTTGATTTCCACATTGGCATAGGAAACCTTCATGTCGATATTTTGAAAGGCGTCCAGTTCGATGTCTGTCATTTCTATAAAGTCAGTTTCATTCAGCTTTGTCTGGTTCCAGCTATATACCTGAAAGCCGTCGTTGCTTATGCCGATACCGGTAACGCTTTCTCCGAGAAAAAATCCTGTAATGTATAAAATGATGCCTAAACCGACAAAAGCAGCGCATAGGGCAAGAAACTTATTTGTTTTGCTCATTTTTTCTTCCTCCTTTTTCGATGAGATGTCCAAAGAAACGTACCATGCGGGTAAGGAACCATTGACAGAAGCGTATCATGCCAAAGGTCAGCAGCATACCGAGTCCCATGGAGACAAGGCCGGCCCCCAGACAGCTAATAAAGGCGGGGAAATTGGCAACGGCCACGGTGAATCCGGCAACGATGTAAAGAGGGCCGGCAACAGCTATTATAATACCTGCAAAGATAAAGCATAAGATGACCGCCAATATGCATAAAACAAAAGCGATGATTACCATGGCAAAGGCCAGAGCCAGAGGAAGAGCAAAGGGCGCTGCACATACGGCGAGTACGCCTACCCAAACGGCATTTAAGCCTTTTTTCACGTCTTTGACCGGTGCAGCGGCATTTTTGCGAACGATGTCGGCTATGATTTGTTCTGCGGCGAATTCGGGTGTTCCCAGATCCTCAATTACCTGAGCCTCTTCCTCGGCGCCTGCATCGGAAAAGTATTCTTCAAAATAATCCACGGCCCTTTGGAAGTCCTCTTTTGGAAGACGCCGCAATTGCGTTCTTAAAGATTGCATGTATTCCACTTTATTCATTTTCATTTCCTCCCTCTTGGAAAAATTTTTTCTCATTTATAATTTTTTCGATGGTGGCGGTATGCTGCTGCCACTCATTTTTCAGGAATTGCCACTGGTTCTCTCCGGCCTCGGTGATCCGGTAGTATTTGCGGTTGCGGCCTTGAAAAGGCTGGTCATAAGTAATGACGAAATTGTTGTCGGACAGGCGGCGAAGGATGGGGTAGAGAGTCGAATCCTTCATATTGGATACGCTTTTTAATTGCTGGCTGATCTGGTAGCCGTAGCTGTCTTGCTGCCGGACGATAGAGAGAAGGAGAAAGTCGAGCAGGGGGGCACTGATTGGATATATCATATGAGCTCCTTTCTTCGGCGTAGGCTCTTGGTATGCGCCTGAAATTACGAAGGCGCAGGAAACGGCCAATACCGATAGCTTTGTTTTTTATATATGTAATTATTATGCATATTATATATTGTATAATATATAATGTCAATATATATATTTATAAATAATAATTATAGAAAACCATCATGTTACTGAGAATGAAGTGAACAGTAACAGCACCATTGCAAAGCTTATATTTTTAGGATATCACGGGAAAGAATTCGGAGTGTAACATAAAATGAGATGTTGTATGTAAATCGTAATCATGTGATAATATGATAGAAAGAAACAGAAGTGAATGTGTAGACTAATATGTTTTGGAAAAGAGGGATGTTATGAACGTTTTATTTGTGGAATATCCGAAATGCAGTACTTGTAAAAAAGCGGGAGAATGGCTGAAGGCACATGGAATTACGTATGCGGACAGGCACATTAAGGAGGATAATCCTACGGCGGCAGAGCTGAAGGAGTGGCATGAGAGGAGCGGGAAGGATATAAAGAGCTTCTTTAATACGAGCGGGAACTTGTATAAGGAAATGCAACTGAAGGATAAACTCCCGGGAATGACCTTAGAAGAGAAATATGTACTTCTTTCCACGGACGGAATGCTTGTGAAGAGGCCGGTCGTGGTAGGAGAAGATTTTGTTTTGGTTGGTTTTAAGGAAGCGGAGTGGGCGGATAAGCTGGTATAGAAGCGAATATGGACATTGACGGGGACCGCAAGAGCTTTTTCACAAACCTTTCATGAAGGTATCATATTTCTTTCACAAAATAGTGATTAAATAAGATACAAATTATGCGAAGGAGAATAAGTTATGCGAAAGAGTATAGGCGTTAAAATCCTCGGTTTAGTAGCCATATTGCTGCTTACAGGTTTGGCGAGCAGCATTACCGGTACATTTCTGGTCAGGAATATGAATGAAAAGGCGCAAATTATTGCCAATGACAATATGGATGCGGTCACGCTGCTGTTTAATACGGCGAGAAGCGTGGAGAGGGTACAGAAGTTCGTCAACAGCTCTTCCGAGGACAGTAACAGCGAAGCGGAGGCGGCGACAACTGCGTTTGCGGAGTTGAAAGATGTGCTGTCGGTATTTGATGATGACGAGATCATGTCCGCCTTTCACAGTTATCAGGAGGCGTATGCGGCATATGTACAAGCGGCCAGTCAGATGGGAAGAATGATGCCCGATATGGTGCAGCAGGCGGTGGGCGATGCTGCGAACGACGGGACAGGCGGTATGGAGGATGCGGCAGTCCGGAATACGGAAATGGACGAGGCGGCAGCAAAGCTGGACAGCGCCTATGGAAATCTGTATACATTGATTCGTACGGAGGTGGTAGCGGCTTCGGATACGCTCAACGCACAATATCAGTTTTCCACCATACTTAATTATGGCATTGTTATTTTTATCCTGCTTCTGGGAGCGGTTATCGTCGCTGTTACGCTGGTAGCGCTCATAAATCCCATTAAGGCGGCAAACAGTCAATTAAATGAAATAATGGTTGAAATAGACGGAGGAAAGGGTGATTTATCGAAGCGGCTGATTACCCGCAATCAGGATGAAATCGGAAGCTTAGTCTTTGGAATCAATACATTTTTGGACAAGCTGCAATCTATCATGCAGAAAATACAGTCGAAGTCCGAATCCCTCGGAGTGTCGGTGGAAATTGTCTTGGATCAGGTCTCGGAGTCGGAACAGAGTGTAAACGATTTTTCTGCGACGATGCAGCAGCTTGCAGCAGGGATGGAGGAGGTATCAGCCACTTCGGAACAGCTTAGCAGCGGAGTAAATCAAATTTTTGATTCCATCAAATATATGAATAATCAAGTAAAAGACGGGAAAAATTTGTCTCAGGATATAGAAATTCGTTCCAAAGAATTCAGTGAGAGCGCGGAGAATTCCAAGCAAAGTACCAACGATATCGTAACGGAGCTGAAGGAAGGACTAAATGCATCTATTGAGAAGAGCAAATCAGTGATAAAGATTCAGGAGCTGACGAATGAAATCCTTAATATTTCTTCCCAGACGAACCTGCTTGCGTTAAATGCCTCCATAGAGGCCGCCAGAGCAGGCGACGTAGGAAAAGGCTTTGCCGTTGTTGCAGAGGAGATCAGAAGTCTTGCCGAAAACAGCAGGAATACAGCAAATAATATCCAAAACATCAGTAATCTGGTTACGGAAAGCGTGGAGAAATTAGCAGATAATTCCAAGAGGATGTTAGACTATGTGGATACGAGTATTCTTACGGATTACGATAATTTTGTAAGGATATTGGAAAAATACAGCGTAGATTCGAAACGGCTGAACGAGATTCTGGAGGAGTTTTCAACCAATACCTCCGGTCTGGAAGCGACCATGGGTGAGATGAACAACGGAATCAGTGAAATTGCCAACACTATAGATGAGAGTACAAAAGGAATTACCAATACAGCAGCTCTGACCAGCGATTTGGTTTCTTCCATCGCGTTGATAACGGATAAGACAAAAGAGAGTAAAATTGTCGGAGAAGAGTTACAGTCGGAAGTGAGCGTTTTTGAAAAGATTTAGGTATAATAATCCACCATTTACAAATACTAGCAACACATCGCTGTAGATTCTCGAGCCAGAGAAGAATGGCAGCGAAAAGACTGAAATATTTGGAAAATGGAGGAAACAGAATATGAAAGCAACTGGGATAGTCCGCAGAATTGACGACTTAGGCCGTATTGTAATACCCAAAGAAATCAGGCGCACACTGCGCATAAGGGAGAGCGACCCGCTCGAAATATTTACGGACAGAGAAGGCGAAATCATCTTGAAAAAATATTCTCCAATTGGGGAAATGAGCACTTTTGCGAAGCAATATGCGGAGAGTCTCGCACAAGTTTCAGGACATACCGCATTGATTGCTGACAGAGATCAGATTATCGCAGTGTCCGGCGGATATAAGAATCTCATGGGGAAAAGCTTGAGCAGAGAGCTGGAAGAAAAAATAAACAATCGGGAAACGGCGCTGGCATCCAAAGGTGACCGCAATTTCATCCCGATTTCCAGCGACAGCGGAGAGGAATTTTTTCATGAAGCGATCAGTCCCATTATATGCGAAGGAGACGTAATCGGAGCAGTGATTCTTGTGGAGAACGATGAAAAGATGAAATTGGGAGAGGTGGAGCAGAAACTCATCCTATCCGCTTCGGGTTTTCTTGGAAGACAGATGGAGCAATAAAAAGAACAAAAGTGTGCTTCGCACACACACGGCCAAATACTTTAGCAGCACAGCTTTTGTTCCGCGCGCGAAGCTGCGCATTCATCGGTTCTTTCATAGGAGCAGTTTCCTATGAAAGAACAAAAGTGTGCTTCGCACACACACGCGGCCAAATACTTTAGCAGCACAGCTTTTGTTCCGCGCGCGAAGCTGCGCATTCATCGGTTCTTTCATAGGAGCACTTTCCTATGAAAGAACAAAAGCCGCCTGAGGTTTAAGTTTATCATCTTAAATCACAGACGGTCTTTTTATATCATTTTTATATTATAGAAAAGATTTTGCTGTCCTGATGTGTGAAAGTATTGCCTTTCTATATTTATAAGTATTCCTTATATTTGTCGTCGGAAGTATCAAAAAAACAAATACCGATAACGCCTCGTCCGGTATGGGCTCCTATGGCACAGCCTACGGTGGAAATCAGCTTATCCTTCGGTCTTAACAGTTCGGCGGATAGATCGAGAACAAAAGAAAGGGCTTTTTCATCTTCGCCATGGCAAAATGCTATGGTTTGGTCAGAGGGATCGTAAGCGTTTTCTTTTGTATAGTCTACCAGCGCCTTTAAAGATTTCTTGTGTCCGCGGACCGTCTTGATAACTTGAAGGCTTCCGGATTTATCCACGATAAGAATTGGCTTCATGTCAAGTGTTTCCGCAATGGTTCCTTTGAACTTGGAAAGCCGTCCGCCTTTTATGAGGTAAGCGAGAGTGTGGACGGTAAAGACATGATGTACATGTGAAATATAGTAATCGGCGGCCTCGATGAGGGTTTCTTTTGGGGCCCCGTTTTCCAGCATGGTAACCAACTTGGATACGAGGAGCCCGAAACCGATGGAAGCGCATTTGGAATCGATAATCGTCAAATCGAAATCCGGGTATTTTTCCAAAATATTTGCTTTTGCGATATTTGCAGCATTGAAGGTGCCCGCAATCCCGGTGGAAAAGCAAAGATAAATGATGCTGTCTCCTGCTTCTGCATAGGGAAGAAAAGCGTCTTCGAACATAGCGGGATTGATGTGGTAAGTTCTTATATCTCTTTTTGTATCGTCCAATATGTTATAAAATTCGGGAGTTTGAATAGTCTTTCCGTCCAGATAATCCACCTCGTCGATGACGACAGGAGTAGGGATAACGTGCAATTTATGATCTTGCGCGTACTGCTTCGGCAAATCCGAAGCGGAGTCGGTAATGATTCTAAGCATATGAATGCCTCGCTTTCTGTTACAAATTGACGTTTTAGGATTGACTCATGCGGTCGAGCAAATCAATCTTAATATCGTACAGCTTCTTGGATAAATCCACATATACCTTATGGGGATTGATAAGACGCCTCGTCTCATCCCATAGGGTATCTAACTCTGTCTGGCAATACGCCCGGATGTCCATAACCTTCGGAGACTCATAGCAGCACTCGCCGCCAAAAAAAATGGGAGCCATAATTTCCCGAAGCGTATAGCTTCCGCCGGGAAGTCTTGTCTTTTTCCAGGGTTCCAGAGGATCGAAAAGAAGAAGAGACTCTTCTTCGTCAAAGTGCTCTTCCACGAGGCAGATTAAATCGGCCTTGATTTTTCCCGAATCCTTTTCATAAACGCGGTAAATCTTCTTATTTCCCGGGTTTGTTACTTTTTCCGTATTTTCGGACAACTTGATTTTGGGAATGAAGGTTCCGTCTTTGTCCTTGATCGCCGATAATTTATATACGCCGCCGAATGCCGGACAGTCTTTGGAAGTGATAAGACTGGTGCCTACGCCCCATGAGGTAATGGAGGCACCCTGAACCTTAAGGCTATCGATTAAGAACTCGTCCAAATCGTTGGAAGCGGAGATGACCGCATCGGGGAAACCGGCTTCGTCCAGCATCTTTCTGGCTTTCTTGGAAAGGTATGCGAGGTCGCCGCTGTCCAGACGGATTCCGTAGTAGGAAAAGGGGACTCCGGCTTTGCGCATCTCTTTGAACACGCGGATGGCGTTAGGAACGCCGGATTTTAAAGTATCATAAGTATCTACAAGCAAAATACAAGCGGAAGGATACATTTCGGCATAAGTCTTGAAAGCGGTATATTCGTCCGGAAAGCTCATGATCCAGCTATGAGCATGAGTCCCTTTTACGGGAACGTCGAAGAGCTGTCCGCAGAGAACGTTAGAGGTAGCCACGCAGCCGCCGATCATGGCAGCTCTTGCACCGTACACTCCGGCGTCCGGACCTTGCGCGCGGCGAAGGCCGAATTCCATAATTCCGTCGCCTCTGGCCGCATAGCATACTCGGGAAGCTTTGGTAGCAATCAGGCTTTGGTGGTTGATGATATTTAAGATGGCCGTCTCCACAAGCTGTGCCTGCATGATCGGCGCGATGACCTTTACTAAAGGCTCCCTTGGGAAAATAACCGTTCCTTCAGGAATCGCATAAATATCTCCCGTGAATTTAAAATCCTTCAAATAATCGAGAAAGTCCTGCTGGAAAATGGAAAGTCCTGCTAAATAATCGATGTCCTCCTGCGAAAAATGCAGTTCCTTAATATATTGGATTACCTGCTCTAATCCCGCCGACACCGCATAGCCGCCGTCGCTGGGGTTGGAGCGGTAAAAAACGTCAAAAATTACGGTTTCGTTTTGGCTTTTGTTTTTGAAATAGCCCTGCATCATAGTGAGTTCGTAAAGGTCTGTGAGCAAGGTCAGATTTTGTCTGTCCATTTTGCCTCCTATTTTGCCGGAATTGTCCGACAAGCTATTTTTAGTAAATTATAAAATATTCTAGCACATATTTTCTACATTTGCCATAGCTTTCATTCGGTTGAACTATTACTTGACAATTCTTCGTTTCACGCTTTATAATCTCATTTATATAGTATATAGAAAAAGCATTGACGAAGACAGTAAGTATCTTAAGAAAGGCACAGCGAACCGGTGAATGGTGTGAGGCCGGTGCGAGTAAGAGGATACGGAATATCACTTCCGAGCTGCAATGCCCAAACTACTGGAGTAGGTGTTGCCGGTTTTCTTCCGTTAAAAGAAATCATATATCCCGCATTTTTACAAGTGTTTGCATCAATTGTTGCTGCAAATCCGAAGATTGAATGTAATGGCGGGCGTATGTTGTAACAGGTGGTAACGCAGGAGTTTGACCTCGTCCTTTTACAGGACGGGGTCTTTTTGTTTAATAGGAAAGTAATCCTATTAAACAAAGATAGATGCGCAGCTACGCGCGCGGAACAAAAGCTGTGCTGTCAAAGTATTTGGCCGCGGTAGTGTGCGGAGCACACTTTTGTTCCATGCATTTTTATTAATATAAGAGCAATTCACGCAGTGCTTTGCTCGTTATTTCAGAAAGGATGAAGAAAATGTATCAGAAAGTATCTACCAATTTGAATTTCGTAGAGCGCGAGAAACAGACGGAAAAGTTCTGGAAAGATGAGCGCATATTTGAAAAGAGTATGGAAAATCGCGAAGGCTGCCCGGCCTACACCTTTTATGACGGGCCTCCGACAGCAAACGGCAAGCCTCATATCGGCCATGTCCTCACCCGCGTTATCAAGGATATGATTCCAAGATACCGCACGATGAAGGGTTATATGGTTCCGAGAAAGGCCGGCTGGGATACCCACGGACTTCCGGTAGAGCTGGAGGTGGAAAAAGAATTAGGGCTGGACGGAAAAGAGCAGATCGAAGAATACGGACTCGACCCTTTCATTACCAGATGTAAGGAAAGCGTATGGAAATACAAAGGCATGTGGGAGGATTTCTCCGGTACCGTAGGTTTTTGGGCAGATATGGACGATCCGTACGTTACCTATCACGACGATTATATCGAATCGGAATGGTGGGCGCTGAAACAGATTTGGGATAAACAGCTTTTATATAAGGGCTTCAAGATCGTTCCCTACTGCCCCCGCTGCGGAACGCCCCTCTCCTCTCACGAGGTGGCACAGGGGTATAAGGATGTAAAGGAAAAGTCCGCGGTAGCACGTTTTAAGGTAAAGGGAGAAGATGCTTATATTCTGGCATGGACCACCACGCCCTGGACGCTTCCCTCCAACGTGGCTCTTTGCGTGAATCCAACGGAAACGTATGTTAAGGTGAAGGCGGCGGATGGCTATACCTATTATATGGCCGAGGCACTTTTGGACAGTGTGTTGGGTAAGCTGGGTGATAAAGAGAAGAATATTGCAGCATATGAAATACTGGAAACCTATACCGGCAAGGATTTGGAATACAAGGAATACGAACCCCTTTTCGACTACGCGCTGAAAATTTGTGAGAAGCAGCATAAAAAAGCTCATTATGTGACCTGTGACAATTATGTTACGCTGACCGACGGTACGGGTGTGGTTCATATCGCCCCGGCCTTCGGTGAAGACGACGCTAACGTTGGGCGTATCTATGACCTGCCCTTCGTACAGTTGGTGGATTCCAAAGGTGAGATGACGGCGGAGACGGACTATGCAGGAGTGTTCTGCAAAAAGGCTGATCCGATGATTCTTGCGGATCTGGAGAAGAAGGGACTGCTTTTCGATGCTCCCAAGTTCGAGCACAGCTATCCTCATTGCTGGCGCTGCGATACCCCGCTCATCTACTATGCCCGCGAGTCGTGGTTCATCAAGATGACGGCGGTAAAGGAGGACTTGATCCGGAACAATAATACGATCAACTGGATTCCGGAATCCATCGGCAAGGGCCGTTTCGGCGACTGGCTGGAAAACATTCAGGACTGGGGAATATCCAGAAACCGTTACTGGGGAACACCTTTAAATGTATGGGAATGTCAGGACTGCGGTAAGATGCACTCTATCGGAAGCCGTGAGGAGCTGGAGAAAATGAGCGGCAACGAAGCGGCGAAGACCGTTGAGCTGCACAGACCTTATATCGATGAAATTACTATCCCGTGCCGGGAGTGCGGCGGCGCGATGAAGCGTGTGCCCGAAGTGATTGACTGCTGGTTCGATTCCGGTGCGATGCCCTTTGCACAGCATCATTATCCTTTTGAAAATAAGGAGCTGTTTGAAAAGCAATTTCCGGCGCAGTTTATCAGCGAGGCAGTGGACCAGACGAGGGGATGGTTCTATTCCCTCCTTGCAGAATCCACGCTGTTATTTAATAAATCTCCTTATGAAAATGTAATCGTGTTAGGGCACGTTCAGGATGAGAATGGCCAGAAGATGAGCAAGTCCAAGGGAAATGCGGTAGATCCCTTCGATGCTCTGGCAACCTACGGGGCAGACGCTATCCGGTGGTACTTCTATATTAATTCCGCTCCATGGCTTCCCAACCGTTTCCACGGAAAGGCAGTACAGGAGGGACAGCGAAAATTCATGGGTACGCTTTGGAATACCTATGCGTTCTTCGTACTGTATGCGAACATCGACAGCTTCGATGCTACGAAATATGAGCTGGAATACGATAAGCTCGCAGTCATGGATAAGTGGCTGCTTTCCAAGCTTAACACGCTGGTAAAAGACGTGAATTCCTATATGGATGCCTATAAGATACCTGAGACTGCAAGAGCCTTGGACGATTTCGTGGACGATATGAGTAACTGGTATGTGAGAAGAAGCCGCGAGCGCTTCTGGGCCAAAGGAATGGAGCAAGACAAAATTAATGCGTACATGACGCTCTATACGGCGTTAGTTACCGTAAGTAAATGCGCGGCTCCCATGATTCCTTTCATGACCGAGGACATTTACAAGAACCTTGTTGGCAGCATCGATAAGAGCGCGCCGGAGAGCATTCACCTATGTGATTTCCCGAAAGAAGATGAGAGCTTTATCGATAAGAAATTAGAAGAGAATATGGATGAGGTCCTGAAAATTGTCGTTATGGGACGCGCCTGCAGAAATACGGCAAATATCAAGAACCGTCAGCCCATCGGAAGGATGTTTGTAAAAGCGCCTCACGAGCTGGGAGCATTCTATCAGGATATTATCGTGGAGGAGCTGAATGTAAAGGAAGTAGTCTTTACAGACGATGTGCGGGAGTTCACCAGCTACAGCTTCAAACCCCAGCTTCGCACGGTAGGACCGAAATACGGCAAGCAACTGGGCGGCATCCAGAAGGAGTTAGCGTCCCTCGACGGCAACGCGGCTATGGATGAGCTGAATGCGCAGGGAGCGCTTAAGTTCGATATAAATGGTGGGTCAGTAGAGCTTTCGAAGGAGGACTTATTGATCGAGATGAGTCAGAAGGAGGGCTACGTATCGGAGGCGGACAATACGGTGACGGTAGTGCTTCATACGGAGCTGACGGAAGAGCTGATGGAAGAAGGCTTCGTATATGAAGTGATCAGTAAGATTCAGACGATGCGTAAGGATGCCGATTTCGAAGTCATGGACCACATTCGGGTATCGATTGACGGAAATGATAAAATTGCAGGTATTGTTAAGAAAAATGAGAGCATAATATCAGCGAAGGTGCTTGCGGATGAAATGGTAACGGGGGAAACGCTTGAGGCTTCCAAGGAATGGAACGTAAACGGCGAGAACGTTACGATAAGCATCAGCAGGAAATAGCAGTAACAGGCGGCAGATTCCGGAAAAAAGGATTTTGCCGCCGTTTTCTTATCTTATTGCTTTTTTTGCCACATATTGTATAATTATGAATAGAAAGAAGTTGGATGGGAGGTAGTACATGATTAAGAAGGCTGCCTTGTCTTTTGACAAGGATTTATTTAAAAGAAGTGTAGTTTATAATGTAAAAACGTTATATAGAAAAAGTATGGAGGAGGCCTCACCTCAGCAGATTTTTCAGGCGGTATCTTATGCCATCAAGGATGCGATCGTCGATAAGTGGATGAAGACGCAGGAAGAATATGAGAAGCAGGACCCTAAAATGGTTTATTACCTTTCCATGGAATTTCTGATGGGAAGGGCGCTCGGCAACAATATTATCAATCTGCAGGCCTATGAGCCGGTAAAGGAAGCGCTGGAAGAACTGGGCGTGGACATCAACGCAATAGAAGATCAGGAACCGGATGCGGCACTGGGTAATGGCGGTCTGGGAAGGCTTGCCGCTTGTTTTCTCGATTCCCTGGCTACTTTGGGTTATCCGGCATACGGCTGCGGTATCCGTTACCGTTACGGGATGTTCAAGCAGCAGATTCGCGACGGTTATCAGATAGAGGTACCCGATAACTGGCTGGAGAACGGCAATCCCTTCGAGCTGAGAAGACCGGAATATGCCAAAGAGGTAAAGTTCGGCGGTTATGTGAATGTATATGTGGATGAGAACGGCAGGAGCAATTTCAAGCAAGAGGGCTACCAGTCGGTGAATGCTATCCCTTACGATTTGCCCATCGTAGGCTATGGAAACGGCATTGTGAATACGCTGCGCATCTGGGATGCTCAGCCGGTGGAGTGTTTCCGGCTGGAATCCTTCGATAAGGGCGACTATCAGAAAGCGGTGGAGCAGGAGAATCTGGCAAGAAATATCGTTGAGGTGCTCTATCCCAACGATAACCATTATGCAGGCAAGGAGCTTCGCTTAAAGCAGCAATATTTCTTCATATCGGCATCGGTCCAGGCGGCAGTGGCGAAGTATATGCGAAAGCATGAGGATATCCGCAGATTCCACGAGAAGGTTACCTTCCAGTTGAACGATACTCACCCGACCGTGGCGATTGCCGAGCTGATGCGCATCCTTATGGATGAGTATTATCTTACATGGGATGAGGCGTGGGCGGTCACCACGAAGACCTGTGCTTATACGAACCACACCATTATGTCGGAAGCGCTGGAAAAGTGGCCTATAGAACTGTTCTCCAGGCTGCTGCCCAGAGTTTACCAGATCGTAGAGGAAATCAACCGCCGCTTTGTGAAGCAGATAGAGCAAATATATCCCGGTAATCATGAAAAAATCCGTAAGATGGCAATTATCTATGACGGCCAGGTCAAAATGGCACATCTTGCCATCGCCTCCGGCTATTCGGTAAACGGCGTGGCCAGACTGCATACGGAAATATTGAAAAAGCAGGAGCTCAGAGATTTCTATGAGATGATGCCGAATAAGTTCAGCAATAAGACAAACGGTATTACGCAGAGACGTTTTCTCCTCCACGGGAACCCGCTTCTGGCGGATTGGATTACTTTTCATATAGGTTCCGACTGGATTACTGACCTTACGAGACTGACCAAGCTGAAGGTCTATGCGGACGATGAGAAGGCCCAGCAGGAATTCATGAACATTAAATATAAGAATAAGATTCGCCTGGCAGATTATATTCTGGAGCACAACGGCATCGAAGTGGATCCGAGATCGATTTTCGACGTTCAGGTAAAGAGGCTTCATGAGTATAAAAGACAGCTTTTAAATATTCTTCATATCATGCACCTTTATAATCAGTTAAAGGAGCACCCGGAGATGCCTTTCTATCCGAGGACATTCATCTTCGGTGCGAAAGCGGCGGCCGGATACAGGAATGCGAAGCTGACCATCAAGCTTATCAATGCAGTAGGGGAAGTGATCAATAACGATTCCTCCATCCGCGGCAAGATCAAGGTCGTATTCATCGAGGACTACAAGGTATCCAATGCGGAAATTATTTTTGCGGCATCGGATGTTTCCGAGCAGATATCCACAGCCAGCAAGGAGGCTTCCGGCACGGGCAACATGAAGTTCATGCTTAACGGTGCGATTACGCTGGGAACGATGGACGGTGCCAATGTGGAAATCGTAGAAGAAGTAGGGGAAGAGAATGCGGTTATCTTCGGTCTTAGCTCCGACGAGGTCATTCGTTATGAGAACTTCGGCGGTTATGACCCTATGGAAATATTCAACAACAATTCCGATGTCAGAAAAGTGCTGATGCAGCTGATTAACGGTACTTATTCTAAGAATGATCCGGATTTGTTCCGTCCGCTCTACAATTCACTGTTGAATACGCTGAGTACAGCTAAGGCGGATACGTACTTTATTCTGAAGGACTTCGAGTCCTATGCGGAAGCACAGAAAAAAGTGGAGGCGGCATACCGGGATGAAAAGGGATGGGCAAGGAGCGCTATTTTAAATGTGGCCTGCTCCGGCAAATTCTCCTCTGACAGAACCATCGAAGAATATGTGAAGGATATATGGCATTTGGATAGAGTAGTTTTACCTCTAAAGAAGTAAAATAAGAAATGATAATATAAAATGAAGAGCCCCTTTTGTTAGATGAGAAAATATCTAATGAAAGGGGTTTTGTTTTATTTGGACTAAAAAAATGTAAGATATAGAAAAAAATCTATTGAAAAAAGAAAAAGATTGTATATTATTAACAAAAAAATGTTGATACAGTAAAATAGAGCAAAATTAACTATATATGGAGGAAAGGATATGAAATCGATAAAGGTAAAAATGTTGCTTATGATCTGTATCTGGCTTTTAGTATCGGTATGCGGAATGTTTATTCTGGCAAGAAATATGAATGATACAAAAGAAGTAAGTGAAACGCTTTTGAATCGGCAGATGCAGGATTTAGATGATATTTCCAGTTTGACGGAACAGTTTAAAAGCATACAAAGCCTAACCTTAAATCACGTAGTTTTAGGCAGAGGAATAAGGATTGAAGCAATTGAAAAGGAGATACAGGCAGCTTTTGGAGAAATAGATGTGGTGGCGGATTCTTACGAGAGCCGGATTAATAATGAAGAATGCCGCCCGATTTTTGCAGGATTACAGGAAGATCTAAAAACTTATAAGGAATTGGTCAATGATATTTTAAAATATAGCAAAGGAATTAAGAAATCCGACGCAGAACTTTTGGTAACAACGAATCTTCCGGATGTGGTCGGCAGTGCGGAAGGGAAGCTTCAGCAATTAAAAGATATTGCCAATGCTTCGGTGGTAGAAGGTAAACAAGAGTTGATAGGATATACGGAGCAAATTCCCAGTGTTCTGGCGGGTTCCATACTCCTTCTCGTTATAGCGGCTGCCGTTACGGCAATTGCCATAAATCGAATGATCATACGTCCCGTAGTGTTTTCCACAAAGCAGCTTGGAAAGATGATTGCAGAGATAAAAAGACAGGAAGGTGACTTGAACCATCGTCTGAAAACAAAATCAAACGATGAAATCGGCGGCTTATTAAACGGAATGAATCTGATACTCGATATTCTGCAGGGGACAATAAGCGGTGTTATTCATACATGCAGCCAGCTTGCGGTACTGCAGGAACTTGTGTACCAAAGTGCAGATAATGCGCAGCAGGGAGCAAATGATACGGCAGCGATTGTAGAAGAAATCGTTGCGGGTATGGATAACGTGCGGGGCGCTATACTGACAGTTGCCCGTAATAACGAGGATGTTAACGCAAAGGTTCAGGGTGTGATGGAGAAGGCATTGGAAGGTTCTCAATATATCGTGGGAGTAAAAGAAAATGCGAATGTCCTTCAAAAGCAGGCAATTACAAGTAAAAATGAAGCAAGTGAGATAATAATTAAAATTGATACCACCGTCAGAAAGTCTGTGAAAGACAGCGAGAGGATAGAAGAGGTGGTAAATCTTTCCGGAGATATTTTAGGCATTGCGAATCAGACCAATTTATTGGCATTGAATGCTTCTATAGAAGCGGCAAGGGCAGGGGAGTCGGGAAGAGGCTTTGCCGTTGTGGCGGAAGAAATCAGAAAGCTGGCGGACGATTCCAAGAACATCGCCAATAATATTCAAAATATCAGTAATGAAGTATTTGTCACGGTGCAATCTCTGGCGGATAATGCAATGTTGCTTTTAAAGTTTGTAAATGAAAAGGTTCTTCCTGATTATGACGTACTGGAAAAGACCGGAGTTGAATATTATGAATCCTCGGTTGTCATCGATAACATAATGAAAGAATTCTATGATGCCATGAACAGTCTCGTAATAATGTCCGGTAAAATTGTGGATGCAAATCAAATAATGGGAGTAACCATAGAAGAAAGCCAGATAGGAATAACACATGTATCTGAAAATACAGGTGAGCTAACGAGAGGAATGGAGCAGATTACTAAAACCTTAACAGAAATAAACATAGTAGTGGAGGAATTGCAAGGTAAAACGGAATCTTTTAAAAAATTTTAGACAATCGAAATGTGAGTATAATTAAATAAGGGAGCAAAGTGTATAAAAAATAAACAATAAAAAATATAAAATAAGCAATATGACAATAAAAAAAGAAAAATATTCATAGCAGAAAGAAAAATATTGTATATTTTATATGTTTCCCTGTTGCTAGAATATGGTTGTAGGTAAAAAACATATCATTTAGGGAGGAAACCCAATGAAAAGAAAAATTTTAAGCGTGATTCTTGCAACAACAATGCTCGCTACGATGCTGGTCGGCTGTGGCAGCAGCAATGGAACAACAGAAGAAGCGGCAGCGCCGAAAACAGAGGAAGCAGCACCGGCGGCTGAAGAAGCGGCACCGGCCGAAGAGGCAGCACCCGTTGAAGAAGCAGCCGAAGAAGTGGCAGAAGTAGCTGGATGTGAGGGTGTTGATGGTCTTAATATCGGTATCTGTATTTACAAATTTGATGATAACTTCATGACCTTATACAGGGAAGAGTTAAAGTCTTACTTGGAAGCAGGCGGAGCTACCGTTACGGTAATGGATGGTAAAAACGACCAGGCAGAGCAGACGAACCAGATTCAGAACTTTATTACAGAGGGAGTTGACATATTAATTGTAAACTTAGTGCAGTCCTCGGCAGCTCAGCAGATTACCGATCAATGTGCAAAAGCGGAGATTCCGGTTGTTTTCATTAACCGCGAGCCTGCGGATGAAGAAAAAGACAGATGGGCATCTGAAGGAATTATGGCTACCTACGTTGGTGCGGATGCCAGACAGTCCGGTACATACCAGGGTGAAATCGTTAATGCGTTACCAGACAAGGGTGACATTAATGGAGATGGAACGGTTGCATATGTAATGGTAGTAGGCGATCCCGAAAATGTGGATGCACAGTACAGAACGGAATTCTCTGTAAAGGCGGTAGAAGATTCTGGAATGAAGGTTCAAAAACTGGATGAGCAGCGCGGTGACTGGGATCAGGCAAAAGGACAGGAAATCGTTGCGAATGCTTTAACTGCATACGGTGATGAAATCGAAGTTGTATTCTGCAACAACGATGCGATGGCACTCGGTGCGAAACAGGCGATTGAAGCAGCAGGCAGAACTGTTGGTACAGACATTTACTTATTGGGTGTTGATGCTTTAACGGAAGTTCTTGAAAATGTAATCTCCGGAGCGATTACAGGTACAGTATTCAATGATCATATCGGTCAGTCTCATGCGGCAGCGGAAGCGGCAGCAGCATTTGCGGCAGGTGAAACGCTCGATACATTAATCGGTGTAGACTACATCAAGGTTACAAAAGATAACGCACAGGAAATTCTGGATATCATTAAATAGTTAAGTAGTAACGTGTTAAAATTTCTGGGTGTGTCAGGCGGCACACCCGGGTTTTACGCAACGATTCAGTATCATGAGAGGAAGGTTACACTAATATGAGTAAATACATGTTAGAAATGAATGGAATATATAAAAGCTTTCCTGGAGTTCAGGCGCTGGATAATGTGACGATTAAAGTGAGACCCGGCACTGTACATGCGCTGATGGGGGAAAATGGTGCCGGTAAATCTACTTTGATGAAGTGCTTGTTCGGTATATACAAAATGGATGACGGAGAAATCATTTTCCAGGATAAACCGGTAAAAATTGCAAACGCGGATGAGGCTTTGAAAAAAGGTATTGCTATGGTGCATCAGGAGCTGCAGCCGATTCCGGAAAGAAGCATCGGGGAGAACATTTTCTGCGGCAGATATCCGTTGAAAAGTTTTGGGCCGATTAAGGTAGTAGATCATAAAAAAATGTATGCGCAGGCAGAACGCTTATTGGAAGAAGTGAGGATGCCGTATAATCCCAGAAAGAAAATGGGAACATTATCAATTTCGCAGATGCAATCAGTGGAAATTGCAAAAGCAGTTTCTATGGAAGCAAAGGTAGTTATTTTGGATGAGCCAACCTCATCTCTGACGGATAACGAGGTGGAAGCTTTATTTACCATTATTGAGGATTTGAAGAAAAAGGGTGTTTCCATCATTTATATTTCTCATAAAATGGATGAAATTCTTAGGATTTCCGATGATGTGTCCATTATGCGCGACGGACAATATGTGGGAACCTGGGAAGCGAAAGATTTAACAATGGATATGATTATTGCAAAGATGGTAGGGCGCGAACTGACCAATGTATATCCCCCAAAGGATAATGTGCCGGGAGAGGTTATTCTGGAGTTGAAAGAGCTGACAAGTATTCGCCCCGGTTCCTTTAAAAATGTAAACCTGACTATAAGAAAAGGTGAAATACTTGGAATCGGTGGTTTGGTCGGTGCACAGCGAACAGAGCTTATGGAAGCAGTATTCGGGATACGCCATATTCAATCTGGCGATATTTTTTATAAAGGGCAGAAGATAAATATCAGACGCCCTCATGATGCGATCCAAAATGGAATTGGATTAATTACAGAGGATCGAAGAGGTACCGGCATTTTTGGTGTATTGAATATTGCGGATAACGTATCCATTGCTTCTATCGATAAGTACTTGGATGCGGGCATTATGGTCAATGACAAAAAGGTTGAGAAGCTGGTACAGGAAAATGTGGCAAAATTAAGTATTAAAACACCAAGCAGCAAAACCCAGATCAAATCCTTGTCCGGTGGTAACCAACAGAAGGTTGTCATATCAAGGTGGCTGGCAAATAATCCGGAAGTATTAATTATGGATGAGCCTACACGAGGCATTGATGTCGGTGCCAAGTATGAAATCTATCAGATTATGATTGACCTGGCAAAGCAGGGAAAGGCAATTGTCATGATTTCATCAGAAATGGCAGAGCTTATCGGTGTATCGGACAGAATTGCGGTTATGTGCAATGGCCGTGTGACCGGGGAACTGACACGGGAAGAAGCTACCCAGGAGCGAATCATGCAGCTTGCCACACACTTTGATCAAGGAGGAAATAGACATGAATAAAGCGAAAGCTTCCAATTTTAAAAATAGTGTTTTCGATCATATGTTAATTGTTATTTTGTTTTTGCTTGTAGTGGGAGTCAGTATTGCAAAACCTAATTTCTTATCCGGCAGTAACTTTGCTAATATTTCGGTGAATACTGCAGTGCGTTTCATTATTGCCCTGGGAGTCAGCGGCTGTCTGATTACAAAAGGTACTGATCTTTCCGCGGGACGTATGGTTGGTCTCGGCGCTTGTATCGCAGGTACGCTTTTGCAGAAAGCGGACTACAGTGATAAATTTTTCAAAGGCATGGGAGATATTCCCATTCCTGCGGTATTATTAATTGTAATTGCGGTTTGTGCAATGTTTGGCGTGGCCAATGGATGTGTTGTCGCTTTTTGGAAGGTGCCCCCATTTATTGCAACCCTGGGTATGCAGATTGTCGTATATGGTCTCTGCCTCGTCTATACAAAAGCAGTGCCGCTTGGCGGCTACAGGGAAGCTTATACGAATATTGCAACAGGCAGATTTTTTGGAATTCCCTATTTCTTTATCATTGCTTTTGTCATCGGTGCATTCATGTGGTTTTTATACAATAAGACAAGACATGGTAAATATATGTATGCTATCGGCGGTAATGAAGCGGCGGCAGAGGTATCCGGTGTAAATGTAAGTAAAACAATAATTCTTATTTATGCATCGGCAGCAGGACTTTATGCGATTGCCGGTTTCCTGTTAGGAGCCAAGGCGGGAGGCGCTTCTGTAAATACCGGTTTGGGATACGAGTTGGAGGCAATTGCAGCATGTACTATCGGTGGTGTTTCTACAAACGGCGGCGTTGGTAAGGTGTCCGGTATTTTGGTCGGTGTATTAGTATTCGAGCTGTTAAAGTCTTCCATGCAGTTCTTAAGAATCGATACTTCGTGGCAGTATGTAGTACAGGGACTTGTAATTGTAATTGCGGTAGCATTAGACTTGAGAAAATATCTTGCGAAAAAGTAAAATACGTTATAGGTTATATATATGACTGCAGTACGAGAATAGTAGAATTGTAAATCCTCAGCGTTTTTGCGTTGAGGATTTAGCAGATTTATTACTTAGTTAAATGTTAAGTTTACATAACTGTTTCATGAGTTTTTTAAGGGAGAAAACAGATGCTATATCGTGTAATGCTAGTGGATGATGAGGAAGAAGTAATACAGGCGATTCTTCAGAAAATTGACTGGGAAGCATTGGGCTTTCAGGTGGTAGGATATGCCAAGAACGGGCAGGATGCTCTGGAGATGTTAGAGACGCTGGAGACAGACGTTATTATGACAGATATTAAGATGCCGTTTATGGATGGAATTACCCTGTGTAAAAAAGTAAAAGAGCAGTATGGAAATATTCATATTCTTATTTTTTCGGGTTTTGATGAATTTGAATATGCGAGAGAAGCAATTAAAGCAGAAGTGGAAGAATATATCCTAAAGCCTACGAATGCAAAGGAGCTGTCGGAAGTATTCTTAAGGCTCAAAAACTCTATTGATAAAGAACGCAGAGAAAGTACAGACATACAAAAGCTTAAGCAATATTACATGGAAAGCCTTCCTGTTATGCAGAAGCAGTATATGATCAGCCTGATAGAAGGTAATCTTTCTGACGGTCAGATTCAAGCTTATCTGGATATGTATCAGTTGAATCTCAGCTCACCGTTTTATACCGTGGCAGTAGTTCATGCGAGCAATCCGGAAATGCCGGAAGAGGGAAAGGAGCCGCTTGAAAAGCAGTTGCTTCCCGTCTCCGCGAAAAAGTATGTGGATGAAAAGCTGGAAGGAAAATGGCAGTTTGAAAGCTTTGTATATTTTGGGAAAATTGTATACATTATTATGCTGGAACAAAGTGAAGATTTAAGTGCCTTTATCGATTTTATGGGCCGTATATGCAAAATGACAGAAAGAACAATCAGCGTATCTTTATTGGCAGGCATCGGGCAGATGCACAATAAGCTTTCTTTGCTTCCGCACTCATATGAAAGCGCCAATGCGGCTATATCTTACAGGGGGTTGAACAAGGGAAGCTGTGCCATTTATATCGGCGAGGTGGATCCTAATTTAAACAGCACTCCGATCATAGACATGGAGGGAGTGCAGGAGATTATACAGCAGATAAAGTTTGGCAGGGAAAAAGAGCTGGAAGAGGCAATTACACATTTTATGATAAGACTGAAGCGGATGGAACTGACTTATCAGCAGCTTCAGATAGTGAGCATGGAAGTTGTGACAGAATTATACAAACTGGGTGGAAGTTACCAGCTGGATATGCATAAAATTCTTAAAACCGGTACCTATACATTTTCTGATATTGAGGAGATGAACACGGTGGAAAGGCTGGAAGGAGTTCTAAGAAGTGTATGTTTTACGGTGCGCAGCTTAATTCGTAAGGAAAGAAAGGACAGTACAAAGCTGCTGATCGAAAAGGCAAAGGATTATATACAAAATAATTATTCTGACTCGGAATGCACAGTAGAGTCGGTGTGCAGCCATTTAAATATAAGCTCCTGCTATTTTTCCACCTTGTTTAAAAGAGAGGTGGGGCTTACATTGATTAACTATATGACTGATATAAGAATGGAAAAAGCTAAGGAATTACTGAAGAATACGGAAGATAAAACCTATGTAATTGCAGAGAAAGTAGGCTATGCGGAACCGAATTATTTCAGCTATGTATTTAAGAAAAAGTTTAAGGTTTCACCTTCTCTTTATCGCGCAAATGGAGTGGGATAATGACTGAAAAAGGAAGAACGTTTTATGAGAGAGCAAAACGGTATATAGGCAGAAAAAGCATTCAGTTCACATTGGAACTTTCTTTTACAATAGTGGCAATTATTTGCATGACTTTAATTGCTGTAACGCTGCAGAAAAAATTCGAAATAGAAATGCGGGAAACGAAAATAGAATCTACGGAGCAGGTAATCGATCAGGTGCGTCTGAATCTGGAAAATTATCTGCGAAGTATGATGCGTATATCGGATGCCATGTATTACGCAACGATTAAGAGCAAGGATATATCTACAGATTCTCTGGAAGCAGAAATGAATCTTTTGTATGAGGCAAATAAAGATAACCTTGTTTCTGTTGCCTGCTTTGATATCGAAGGTAATCTTTTAGGAGCAACCCCGATTGATGCAGTGAAGCAAAATGCGAACATCGCCTATCAGAACTGGTTTGTTACGGCGAATGAGGAATTGGAAAACTTTCATTTTTCATTGCCTCACGTACAGAATCTGTTTGACGATTCCAGCCATAGGTATTACTGGGTAATATCCTTGAGCCGGATTGTAGAACTGACCTCCAAAGGAAACAATCAAAGAGGTGTTTTGCTTGTTGACATGAATTACAGCACGATTGAGCAGCAGTTTAAGAAGGTCAATGCCAATACTTCCTTAGGCTATACCTATCTTCTTGGCAAAAATGGAGAAATTATTTACCATCCCAAACAGGAACTGATTTATTCCGGCCTTCTGCAGGAGAATAATCTGGAAGCGATGGATTATTCCGATGGAAGTTATCAAGAAACTTTTCAGGGAGAAAAAAGAGTTGTTATCGTAAAGACAATTGGTTATACAGGCTGGAAAATAGTCAGTGTGATTCCAAACACATTTTTTCAGATGGCAGTTTCCGGAATACAGATTTTTGCACTTTTTATTATTATGCTTTCCGTTTGTATTCTCGCATTTATTAATCAATTTGTGTCCAGGCAGATTGCCAAGCCTATAAAAAATCTGGAGGATTCTGTGCGCGAGATTGAAAGCGGGAATCTGGATATCCAGATAAATGAGGGCGGCTCGTATGAGATACAGAAATTGGGCGGGACAATAAAGTCGATGGTTTCTCAGATGCGCGAACTGATGGATGATATTGTAAAAGAGCAGGAACAGAAGAGGAAGATGGAATTGGGTGCATTGCAGTCGCAGATTAACCCTCACTTTTTATATAATACATTGGATACGATTGTTTGGATGATTGAAACAGAGCGGTACGAAGAAGCAATTACCATTGTCACACAGCTGGCCAGCCTTTTCCGCATTAGCCTGAGCAAGGGAAAGACAATTATTTCCGTCAAGGATGAGATATCACATGCCCAAAATTATATGAATATACAGAAAATCCGGTATAAGAATAAGTTTGAAGTGAAGTATGATATCGATGAGGAGGTATGTAAGTACGCAACAGTAAAATTAATTATCCAGCCGCTTTTGGAAAATGCAATTTATTACGGCATGGAATTTATGGACGGAGAGGGTATTATTACACTGCGTGCATATATGAAGGACAAAGTTTACATAGAGGTGGCTGATAACGGGCTGGGTATTCCGAAAGAGAATGTGGGACAATTATTGGTAGAGAATAATCAGGTGCACAAAAGAGGTTCGGGAGTGGGTATTATCAATGTGCATCAAAGAATTCAACTGCGCTTTGGGGAGGAGTACGGGTTAGAAATAGAAAGTGAACCGGATGAAGGAACGTGCGCAAGAATATGTCTGCCTAAAATTTTATATGAAGATCTGAAAGATAAGGGGGATGAATAGATGAATGATAAAAAAGAGATTAGAAATATATTACTCCTTGTCCTTGTCATTACAGTAGCAGGCGCCTTGATCATCGCAAGATTTTATGGAAATAACCAAAAGGAACGATATAATATTTCGGTTATCGCAGGAGAAGCCCACGCGGAAAGATGGGTAGTCCTGCAGCAGGGACTTGAAAAAGCCGGCAATGATTATAATGCACAGATTAATTTCTATACAGTAGTAAATGGCGAAGATGCCAGTGAACAGAAGGACTTAATAAACAGGGAATTGGAAAAAAAGGTGGATGCCATTATTGTTTGTGCGGTAGACAGCCAAGAGATCCAGGAAGTGCTGCAGAAGAGCGAACGCAGGACGCCGGTCATTCTGATTGAGACTGATTTGAAGCCCGGACACTTATATTCTCAAGTTTCGCCGGATAATTATGAGATGGGATATCATTTGGGAGAAGAATTTGTCAGGCAGCAGGAAGGAAAAGAAACAACAGCAGGAATCCTTATAGATAATGATAAAATAGAAGCACAGCAAGAACGGTTAAAAGGGTTTGAAGAAGCGCTTGCCTCTGCAAAAAATATTACAATAAAATGGAAGGCATCCGATTATCAGAGTAATGAGCGGGTAGACAACATAATCGGTATGGACTGTGTCGGAACGCAGAATGCGACAGAAATAAGTAAAGTTAATAATGAGAAAATAAGTATTTATGGATTTGGAAATGCGGAAGCCAATATTTACTATATGGATAAGGGAATTATAAAGGCTCTGGTGGTGCCTAATGATTTCAATATGGGGTACTTAAGTGTGCAGAATGCGGTGCAGGCAGTTGAAAAAGATATGGCCTATAAAAATACAATTGTCGAACATATAGTGGTTACAGGTGATACATTGCATAATGAAGAAAATCAAAGGATTATTTTTCCTCTTGTGCAGTAAACATTAACGATTGGTTTTGCGTCTGCCGGGGGTAGACATGGGGTATAGGGATGAAAAAGATAATAGCGGTTGTTTTTTTGGTACTTTTGATTGGAATACTAATTGCAATAGGTTCGATTCATATAAGATCCCAGGAAAAAAATAAGGTGGAAAGGATTAAGATAGGTGTCAGTGTATATAACCAATATGATACCTTTATTGCCAGTCTGATGGAACAGTTGAAAAACTGTGCCGTACAAAAGGAAAATGAAACCGGTATTGAAATAATCGTGGATATCGTGAACGCGGCCGGAAGTCAGCTGGAGCAGAATGATCAGGTGGAGAAGTTTGTAAATAACGGGTATGATGTTGTTTGCGTCAACCTTGTGGACCGGACGGACCCTACCTTGATTATCGACAAGGCTGAAAGCGCAGGAATTCCCATTATTTTTTTTAACAGAGAGCTTGTTCCGGAGGATTTAAAAAGATATGATAAAGCCTATTATGTCGGGGCAGTAACGATAGAACCCGGAATTATGCAGGGGGAGATGATCGTTGATTTACTAAAGGAGAAGAAGGAAAGTGTTGATAAAAATGCGGATAATAAAATCCAGTATATCATGCTGGAAGGCGAGGCCGGTCATCAGGATGCAATTATACGGACGGAATATGCAGTTAATACAATTGTAGAGAACGGAATACAGGTAGAAAAGCTGGATTATGCTTTGGCAAACTGGAACAGAGATCAGGGTAAAAGTAAGATGGATAAACTGATTGAAGAATTTGGCAATGAAATAGAAGTGATTATTTCAAATAATGATGATATGGCATTAGGAGCAATCGATGCCTATATCGACAGGCAGAAGTTGGAAAATATACCGATCATAGTGGGGATTGATGGGACGCTGACAGGTCTGACGGCTGTAAAAGAAGGCTACATGTACGGAACGGCATATAATGATGATATCGGTCAGGGAAGAAGCCTTTTGGAGCTGTCTTATGCTTTGAAAACAGGTCAAAGCCTTCCGGCGGATATTGTGATGACGGAAGAAAAATATATACGGTATTCATATAAAAAAGTGACGAAGGAAAATGTAGATGAATTTATAAGTATTCATCAGTGATGTAAGGGTTACATTTTAAAATACATGGCAGTATTCGGAGTTTTGAAAGACGGTTAAACCGATCAATACGGAGATGATTTTTGCCGCAGCGGATGTTTCCGGACAAATATCTTCGGTCAGGGCAGATGCGTACTTTATCCTGAAGGATTTCGAATCTTAGGTGGAAACGCAGGAAAAGCAACATCCCTAAAATTATAAACGACATACACTTAATATTAAGCAACATTGCACATGTTTTGTTATTTCAATATGTGTAATGTTGTTTGTTTTTCTATAATATTTTTTGTTAAAGCAATATATATAAACTAGTGAGCAACATAACGATTGTATTAGAACTCAAAAATAAAGATAATAAGAGCATAGCAACTATAATCTCATATTCACTCTGCAATAAAGCTATTGAGAGAAAATAAAGTTGAAAGAAAAGCGCTTTCAACTATTGATTTCCCGTCCGCAAAAGCGGACATGGAGTATAGAAATGAAAAACATAGAGAAAGAGAGATGCCCGGAATGAAGAAACCAGTATTAGTAGTGCTTGCGGCAGGGATGGGAAGCCGCTATGGAGGATTGAAGCAGATCGATCCCGTGGGCCCTGACGGCGAACTTATCATAGACTATTCTATCTACGACGCCATGCGCGCCGGTTTTGAAAAAGTGGTCTTTATTATCAAGCATGAGATGGAGGAGGACTTCAAGGAAATTATCGGCAACCGTATGGAGCAAAATATGGAAGTGGCTTATGCATTCCAAGAAATAGAAAATACGCCCAAGGGATATGCCCCGGCGAAAGAGCGGGTAAAACCGTGGGGGACCGCTCATGCCCTCATGTCTGTAAAAGGAATTGTGGACGGGCCTTTTTGCGTTATCAATGCAGATGATTACTATGGTCCTAATGCCTACAAAGCCATCTATGAGTTTTTGACAGCAAAGCAGCCGGAGAACGGCAAAGATCATTTTTGTATGGTGGGATATCTGATAGAAAACACGGTAACGGACAAAGGAAGTGTAGCGCGCGGAATATGTACGGAGAATAAGAACGGATATCTTGTCAATATTGTAGAGCGTACGAAGATTGAAAGAACGGATAGCGGTGCCCGCTTTACCGAGGATGACGGAGCTGTTTGGCATGAGCTGGCGAGAGGCACGTTAGTGTCGATGAACTTCTGGGGGCTGAACGAAGCTTTCCTCCATGAGGCAGAAGCCGGATTCCCTGCTTTTTTGGAACAAAGTCTGCCGATTAATCCATTGAAGTGCGAATATTTGCTTCCGACTGTCATCGATACGATGATTCAGGATGGAAAAGCCGATGTAAAGATTTTATCCAGCAAAGACCGCTGGTACGGCGTAACTTACAGAGAAGATAAGGAGGGCGTTGTGAAGGCCATCGCCGGAATGCATGAGGACGGCTTGTATCCGATACCTTTATGGGGCAATATAAAGCGTTAAGGAGCATTTTCAGGCAGGGTAAGAGCATTTTGTACAAGCTATGCAGAGCAATTAGTGGTATAATTTAACATATAGTTTCAAACAATTATCTATGGGGGATAATAGAAGAGAAGGGAGTGGCTTTATGTTAAAAAACAGGAACATTTTAGAGAAGCCTCAGGAAGAAGAATTAAAGACGAGGCTGGAGGCGGCGAGAGAGAGACTGGCTGTGCAGCAGATGCAGATAAAGGAACACAAGCTTCCTGTATTCGTATTGGTAGAGGGCTTCGGCACTGCCGGAAAGGGAAGCGCCATCGGGCAGATTATCCGTAATATTGACCCGCGCTTTTTTAAAGTAGTATCAATGGACACGCCTACCGAAGAAGAACTCAGGAAGCCTTTTTTATACCGTTATTTTTCCAAGATTCCCGAAGCGGGCAAATTCATGTTTTTGGAATCCGGGTGGATGGATGAAGTGACGAAAGCATGCCTTCAGAAGAAAATGGATGAAAAAACTTATGAGATGCGGATAGGAAGTATCCGGCGTTTTGAAAGGCAGCTTACGGATAACGGTTATCTCGTTATAAAGTTTTTCCTGCAAATCAGTGAAAAGGAACAGAAAAAAAGGATAGATGATCTTCAGTCTTCCATCGATACGAGCTGGCGTGTGGGAAGTAACGATCTATGGCAGAACAAGCATTACGGACAATGTGTGGAAATCTTTGACCGCTATCTGGAGGAGACGAATGCCCCCTCCGCCCCGTGGTATATAATAGATGCGAAATCAAAGAAATGGGCCGAGCTGCAGATGCTGGAGACGCTGACGGAGGGAATCGATATTGCCCTGCAGAACCGGGCACTTGCGGTACCGCTTTTGCAGAATGTATTTCCTCTCGTAAAAATGCCGAGACTTGCGGAGATTCCGTTAGATAAAGCGATGGAAGAGGCGGAATATAAGGAAGAGCTTAAAGGTTATCAGGAACATCTCCGGGAGCTGCATAACCGCCTGTACCGGAAACGTGTGCCGGTAATCATCGTTTACGAAGGCTGGGATGCAGCGGGAAAAGGTGGTAATATCAGGCGTATTACAGAAGCTCTTGACCCCAGAGGCTTTGAAGTGCATCCGATCGCCAGTCCGGAACCCCATGAAAAGGCGAGACATTATCTGTGGCGTTTCTGGACGAGACTTCCGAAGACGGGGCATATCGCTGTTTTTGACAGGAGCTGGTACGGCCGAGTTATGGTAGAACGTCTGGAGGGTTTTTGCAGTGAGAATGACTGGAAGCGCGCCTATAATGAAATCAATGAGTTTGAAAAGGAATTGTCCGATTGGGGCGCAGTCATCATTAAATTCTGGGTACAGATAGATAAAGACACTCAGCTCGAACGTTTTGAACTCAGACAGAATACCCCTGAAAAACAGTGGAAAATCACGGAGGAAGACTGGAGAAACAGGGAAAAGTGGGATGCCTATGAAGTTGCCGTGAATGAAATGATCCAGAAAACGAGCACGACCTATGCGCCGTGGCATATTCTGGAATCCGCAGATAAGAAATATGCGCGTATAAAAGCGCTGCAGATTATAGTTGAAGAATTGGAAAAAATAATTTAAAGGATATCCATGATAATCTGATATCGTTAAAAAGGAGAAAATACAAATGGAATTAAGCATAGAAGAAGTTAAGAACGAGGTTGCAGCGAGGTTCCGGCTTCCGGGTGAAGTTACCCTGCTGCAGCCCTATGGAAACGGTCATATCAATGATACGTTTTGTCTGACCTGCGCACTTGGGGAAGGCAAAACAAAGCGGTATATTTTACAGAGAATGAATGACGATATTTTTAACAGTCCGAAAGAGCTTATGGAAAATGTAGTGAATGTAACCTCCTTTTTACGAGAAAAGATTATTGCTGCAGGCGGCAATCCGGATAGAGAAACATTGAATGTGGTTCCTGCGGCAGATGGAGGAAATTATCTGGAGTATAAGGGTTATTTCTTTCGCATGTATATCTTTATTGAAGGTGCAACCTGCTTTGAACAGGTAAAACAGCCGGAAGACTTTTATAACAGTGCGGTATCTTTTGGTAATTTCCAAAAACTGCTGGCGGATTATCCGGCGGATAGCTTACATGAAACGATCGTCAATTTTCATAATACGGCAAGCCGTTTCCGGGATTTTAAAAAGGCTGTGGAGGAAGATGTATGCGGACGTGCTGAGAATGTGAGGGAAGAAATAGAATTTGTTCTCGCCAGAGAATCTGACACTCATGTCATATGTGATGCGCTGGCGCAGAAAAAGATACCCCTCCGCGTGACGCATAATGATACGAAGTTAAATAATATTATGATAGATAACGAGACCGGAAAAGGTATTTGCGTGATCGATCTGGATACGGTAATGCCTGGTTCTGCACTTTATGATTATGGCGATTCTATCCGCTTTGGAGCAAACACCGGAGCGGAAGATGAGAGGAATCTGGATTTGATCTCTTTGAATCTGGAATTGTTTGATATTTATACAAAAGGGTATCTGGAAGGATGCGGAGGCAGTCTGACGAAGGAAGAGATAGAACTGCTTCCCATGGGAGCCAAGCTGATGACTTTTGAATGCGGTATGCGCTTTCTGGCAGATTATCTGAAAGGAGATGTGTATTTTAAGATTCACAAACCCGAACATAACCTGGACAGATGCCGCACACAGTTCCGGCTTGTGGCAGATATGGAGTCGAAATGGGAGCAGATGAATGCTATTGTAAGAAAGTACAGTAAATAAAGGATCGTCTATAAAAACGCCGGTGATTTGCAATCGGCGTTTTTATGTTTCGGCCTTTTTAATACTAGGGGCATGCATTTTCCGGTATTGCTGAGGAGTCATTCCAACAGTCTTTTTAAACGTCTGGGAAAAATAGGACTGGGAGGAAAAACCGGTGCCGGAAGCTACCTGTGCAATGGAATGGTTGGTATTAATTAGAAGCTCCATACTTGCCTTCAGCCGCTTATCGGTAAGGTAACTGATGGGGGATTGCCCCAGACAGCTTGCAAAAGAATGAGCAAGGTAATATTTATTAATATGGGTAACCTCCGCAAGTGAGTCCAGCGTAATATTTTTTGTATAGTTGATATCGATATAGCGTTTTGCGAGCGCACATTCTTTCGATATTTTGAATGTGGAATCCGAGATGATGGATAGATGCTGCTCCCTTGATATATAAATGAGGAGAACTTGTAAAATACTTTGGCATACGACATCGAATCCGGATTTCTTTTCGCGGAATTCTTTTAACATAAGCTGGGCAAAATCAACCAGATGGTTCTTAGAGGAGGTATAGCTGTAATAGCTGTAATTTTTCCTGCCTTCCTCTTTCATGTGTTCGAAAGAAAAAGCCAGTCCATCCACGCCGAATACAATATATTCCATGGGGTCATTCGTCATAGTCTTTTCCGTATGTTCGATATGAGGATTAATAATGACCAGGTCGTTTGGCTTTACAGGAACGAGCTCATTTTCGATTAAAAAGACGCCTCTTCCGCTGATAACATAAAAAAGTTCGGTAAAATGATGTGTGTGCGGAAGACTCTGCCAATCTCCTTCATATTTGGAAATGGAGATGTAACGAAGGGTGAAATTGACTTTTGATAATTCTTTTTTTTCTAACTGGATACTTTCATTACTCATTGCAAGATACCTTTCCTGAATATGGATTGTAATATTTGTATTTGGGATACTATAAACGTTACGTTTTGTGCGATAATGCTTCACCTTTGACAATAATATATTTTAGTATTTTCATGTTTTTTTATAAAATAAAAATAAAATAGACAATAATATAACAAAGGAATTGTTTATAATATCCAATTTGATATATTTTATATTTACTAATTTTATGCAATTATACATCAATGATGGAGGAAAATAAAGTTTTTTATTATGAATATAGCAAGTAAGATAAAAAATATAGCAACATACAAATTGAATGAGGCAAAATAAATAGATATACTAATTATACAAGAAAATAATTGGTTGTTATTAACAAAAGGAGGAACTAAATGAAAAAGAGAGTAATATCTGTTCTATTGGCTACAGCAATGGTTGTAGGTACATTGGCAGGCTGTGGAAGCACAGCACCGGCAAAAGAAGAAGCACCGGCAGCAGATGAAACACAAGCGCCTGCTGAAGATGCACAGGAAACAGAGACTGAGGAGGCTTCTGCACAAGCTCTTGAAGGAACCTTGAAAGTGGCAGCATTTGACGGCGGATACGGCACGCAGATGTGGACGGAAGTAACAAATAAGTTTATGGAAAATAACCCGGGTGTTACCATTGAACTTACGGCAGAAAAAAATCTGGAAGAAGTGATCAGCCCTCTTATGAAAGCAGGCGATTATCCTGACTTCGTATATCTGGCGACAGGACGTGAACTGGCACTTCCCGAAACATTATTAAAAGATAATGCGATTATGAATATTACGGATGTATTATCCATGACGGTACCTGGCGAAGACATAGCAGTAGGGGACAAGATCATTACCGGTTTTACAGATACATTGGTAACAAATCCTTATAATGACGGCGAAACATATCTTGCGCCGATGTTCTACAGCCCTTGCGGACTTTGGTATGATGCCAACCTTTTAGAAACAAAAGGCTGGAAAGTGCCTCAGACATGGGATGAAATGTGGGAGCTTGGAGATAAGGCAAAAGCGGAAGGAATTTCCTTATTTACTTATCCGGTAGCAGGATACTTTGATGCATTTATATTTGGAATGCTGACAGAAGCCGGAGGAACTGATTTCTATAACAGAGCTATGAGCTATGAAGATGGTATATGGGAAACGCCGGAAGCAAAAGAAGTATTCGAAATCGTCGGCAAGCTTGCGGAATATATGGAGCCTACCACAGTCGGTAATGCAAATAAAGATAACTTTAAGAAGAATCAGCAGTTGGTATTGGATGACAAAGCGATCTTTATGCCCAACGGAAACTGGATCATTGGAGAAATGGCAGATGCTCCGAGAGCGGAAGGCTTTAAATGGGGATTCGCACCTCTTCCGGCAATAAAAGCAGGCGGTGAACAGTGTGCGTTTACTTTCTTTGAACAGGCATGGATTCCTGCACAGGCAGAAAACCCGGAACTCGCAAAAGCATTCATGGCTTATCTTTATTCCGACGAAGCAGCAGAAATCTTTGCGAAAACAGGCGGAGCAATTCAGCCGATCAAAGGTGTAAGCAATTTTATTACCGATGAAGATACAAAAACAATATATTCCGTTTATGATACGGGCGCTATCGCTTCCATGGGCGGATTTGCTGCAACAGAAGCGGTAGAAGGCGTAAGCATGAAAGATACATTATTCTTTACCATTGACAGTATTGTGACAGGTGATAAGACAGTGGAAGAATGGCAGGCAGCAGTTGAAGGCGTAAGCGATCAATTAAGAGGCGCTTTGAAGTAAGAACTCGCTTTAAAAAATACACGAATTGAACTTTCTGACTGAAGCAAGCGGTGGGTAATCAAGGCTACCCGCCGCTTTTTGAGAGAAGTGTAATTAGGAGGTAGACAGATGGAAAAAAGGAAAGGTAGAAAAAAGAGGAGAGGAGCATTTATTTTCTGCTGTGTTGCACCGGCAACAATCCTTATGTTTCTATTTATGATTATGCCGACGTTTAACGTATTTAAAATGTCACTCTATAAATGGGGCGGATTTTCGGCTGAAAAAACCTTTGTAGGTATTGAAAATTTTAAAAAGCTGGCGGCGGATGAGAAATTCCTTCGTTCCATGCAGAACTCCATTCTCATTATTGTTGTTGTAACCGTTATAACTATGGCGCTGGCAATTATTTTTGCAGCCATTTTATCCAGACAGAAGCTGAAAGGACAGGGATTTTTCCGGGTTGTATTTTATATTCCGAATATCCTATCCATAGTTGTAATTTCCGCGATTTTTTCTGCGATATATGACCAGCGTGACGGTCTTTTAAATACTTTTATTTACTTGTTCCGTCCGGTAGGAGAAAACGGAGAAGGGCTGATCGCGTGGCTCGGTAATCAGAAACTGGTTATATGGGCAATCGTTATCGCATTGATCTGGCAGGCAATCGGCTACTATATGGTAATGTATATGGCGAGTATGGCAAGTGTCCCGGAAAGCATCTATGAGTCTGCGTCCATTGAAGGAGCGGGAGGCATCACGCAGTTTTTTACGATGACATTGCCTCTTATATGGAGCAATATAAGGACGACACTTACCTTTTTTATTATCAGTACCATTAATTTAAGCTTTATGCTGGTAAAGGCAATGACCGGCGGCGGACCTGACGGGGCCTCCGATGTATTTTTGAATTATATGTACAGCCAGGCTTACACGAATTCTTCTTATGGATATGGTATGGCTATCGGTGTAGTAGTATTTATTTTCTCATTTGCGCTTTCGGGTATTGTGAATGCAGTGACAAAACGCGAAACGCTGGAATTTTAGAAAGGAGGCCCTGTAATGAATAAAAAGCATAATTATTCTAAAGTTATGACGCAGTTTTTTGTGTATCTGGCTTTGATCATCTTTGCCGTGACTATCGTTGTTCCGGTTGCATGGGTATTTATGGCCTCTTTGAAAGAGAATGCTGAATTTTACGGGAGGAGTCCATGGACACTTCCTGAGGGACTCAATTTTCAGAATTTTATAGATGCCTTTGAGAAGGCCAATATGGGAACCTATATGGTGAATTCTATTATTGTAACAATATTGGCACTCGGTTTTTTGCTGTTGATCGCCATTCCGGCGGCTTATGTATTGGCGAGATACCGCTTTAAAGGCAGTAAGATCCTCAATATAGTATTTATGGCAGGTTTATTTGTAAATGTAAATTATATCGTTGTTCCCATTTTCCTCATGCTGGTGGATGGAGATACCTTCCTGCGGGGACATGGTATGCCCCCGATGCTGCTGAATAATCTTATTATGCTGGCTCTTATTTACGCATCTACCCATCTGCCGTTTACCGTATATCTTTTATCCGGATTTTTTGCATCTATTCCGAAGGACTATGAAGAGGCGGCGTTTGTGGACGGAAGCGGTTACGTGCGTACTATGGCAACGATTATGATTCCTATGGCCAGACCGGCTGTTATTACCATTATTTTATTTAATTTCCTTGCATTTTGGAATGAATATATTATTTCTATGACTTTGATGACAAAAGATAAGTTTAAGACACTTCCGGTAGGCTTAATGAATTTGGTAAGCGCGCAAAAGGCATCAACAAATTATGGACAGTTGTATGCGGGACTTGTCATTGTCATGCTTCCTACATTGATACTATACATGCTGGTACAAAGGCGTTTGACGCAGGGTATGAGCCTGGGCGGCCTGAAAGGATAGGAGGATAGTTATGGAAGGGAAAATACTGCTGATAGTAAAAACAGTGAAGATAATTTTATTTGTAATTTTTTTAATGATGATCATATGGGGACAGAAGCAGATTGGTTATGTAAACCTTGGCGTTATGCTGGCCGGTCTTGCCGGACTGCTTATGCTTTTGTACTCTTACAATAAAAAGTACCGATAGAAAAAAAGAATAAAGGAGAGGATTATGCTGATGACTGGCAGGCTGACATTACCTACCGACATAGATATGGTAGACGAGACAATAAGACTGAAAAATCTTCTTGGAGCGGATGCGCTGCGAGATTGTGACGGAACGGCGATGCCGGAGGAACTTTTAACTCAGAGCGCTAAAAAATATGCAACCTATTATACGACAAGAAAAGATAACGATTGGGCGAAGGATAATCCCGAGGAAATCCAGCAGGAATATTTGCTCAGTGACCGTGTGACGGCAAGAGATACAAAGCTTAGGATTAAACTGATGAAAGGGTTTCATACCGAACAGTTGAAGGTAAATACAATCGACGATCCAAAACGATGGTGGGAGGTTGTAGACAGGACGACCGGAGAGGTAGTTCCCGTGTATAAATGGGAATTTGACGGCGAAACGGAAGAGGTAGTGATTGAGTCGGTGAAATACCATCAATATACGGTAAGCTTTCTGGCCTTTCTTGTCTGGGACCCGGTGCACATGTATAATTTCATTACAAATGACTGGAAAGAGGCGCCCCACCAGCTGACCTTTGATGTAAGGCAGCCGAAGACACAAATACATGTGAAAGAAAAACTGAAAAGATGGTGTGAAGAAAATCCTCACATCGACGTAGTGCGGTTTACTACATTTTTTCATCAATTTACTTTGACTTTTGACGAAAATAAGCGTGAAAAATATGTGGAATGGTTCGGATACAGCGCAAGCGTAAGCCCTTATATTCTGGAACAGTTTGAAAAGTGGGCCGGATACAAATTCCGTCCGGAGTTTATCGTAGATCAGGGTTATCATAATTCTCTGTTCCGGGTACCGAGCAAAGAATTCAAGGATTTCATTGAATTCCAGCAGATAGAAGTCAGTAAGCTGGCAAAAGAAATGGTAAATATTGTACATGAATACGGCAAAGAGGCGATGATGTTCCTCGGCGACCACTGGATCGGAACAGAGCCCTTCGGAAAGTATTTTCAGGATATCGGATTGGATGCTGTGGTAGGTTCGGTAGGCGATGGAGTGACACTCCGTATGATTTCTGATATTAAAGGAGTAGAATATACGGAAGGAAGGCTTCTTCCTTATTTCTTCCCGGATGTATTCTGCGAAGGGGGAGATCCTATCGGCGAAGCGCAGGATAACTGGCTGAAGGCAAGACGTGCAATTTTACGTTCGCCGCTTGATCGTATCGGATACGGCGGATATTTGAAACTCGCTTCAGAATGGCCGGGATTTATTGATGAGATAAAATATGTGGTAAATGAGTTCCGTCTCATTCATGAAAATATGCAGGGCACAAAAGCTTATACTGCACCGTTTAAGGTCGCGGTTTTAAATTGCTGGGGAAATTTGAGAAGATGGATGGCAAATCAGGTGCATCATGCCATATGGCATAGAGAAATTTATTCTTATGTAGGTGTGATTGAATGTTTGAGCGGTATGCCTTTCGATGTAGAATTTATTACATTTGATGAGATTAGAAATGGAATAGCGGAAGATATCAAGGTAATCATTAATGCGGGAGATGCTTATACATCCTTCAGCGGAGCAGAAAACTGGATCGATCCGGAAGTTGTGACCTCTTTACGAGAATTTGTGGATAACGGAGGCGGCTTTATCGGCGTGGGAGAACCTACGGCATATCAGTTTGAAGGCCGATATTTCCAGCTGAGCGACGTACTCGGTGTAGACAGGGAAATGTGCTTTTCTCTCAGCACCGATAAATATAATGAACTGGATGCCGATCATTTTATTCTGGAAGATATTGAAGGAAGTGTGGATTTCGGAGAAGGCATGAGCCGCATTTATGCGCAGGGAGAGAATTACCAGATTTTAAATAAGGACGGAGAGTACAGCAGGCTTGTCGTGAATGAGTATGGAAAAGGACACAGCGTCTATTTTGCGGGGCTTCCGTATTCGCCCCAGAACTGCCGTATCCTGCTTCGCGCGATTTACTATGCGGCAGGTATGGAAAGCGAAATGAAGAAATACTACGTAACAAATGTGGATACCGAAGTAACGGTGTTTGAAAAGACCGGAAAAGCTGCGGTAATCAATAATGCAAGGCAGGCAAAACATACAGAGCTTTATATTGACGGCAGACTGGCATATAGTCTGGACCTGAACCCTATGGAAATGAGATGGGTAGACTGCGGCAAGTAGAGGATAATGCAAGAAAGGCATGGTTATTATTATGGAAAAACCTAATATTTTGTTTTATTTTTCCGACCAGCAAAGATGGGATACGATAGGCTGTTACGGACAGCCCCTTCCCATTACTCCCAACTTGGATAAGCTGGCAGAGGAGGGCGTAGTTTTTGAAGAGGCTTATACGCCCCAGCCTGTCTGCGGACCTTGCCGCGCTATTTTTCAGACAGGGCAGTATCCGACACAAATGGGATGCTTCAAAAATGGAATCTCACTGCCGGATGATGTGAAGGTGGTTGCCGATTACATGTATGAAGCGGGTTATGACTGCGCGTATATAGGGAAGTGGCATTTGGCCAGCGATGATGCGGGAAGTACAAAACCGGAGGCGGATTATGCGACAACGGCCATTCCCCCGGAAAAACGAGGCGGTTATAAAGGCTTTTGGCGTGCGTCCGATATTCTTGAGTTTACGTCTCATGGATATGACGGGTATGTATATGACGAGAATATGAATAAATGCGAATTCAAGGGATACCGCGTAGACAAGATTACGGATTATGCTTTGGAATATCTGGAAAATTGTGATGGAAACCAGCCGTTTTTTATGACGATTTCTCACATTGAGCCGCATCATCAAAATGACCGTAAGCATTACGAAGGGCCGGACGGTTCGAAAGAAAGCTTTAAGGATTTTGTACTGCCGGGCGATTTGGAGGCCTTAGGAGGTAACGCCAGAGAAGAATACCCGGATTATCTTGGCTGCTGCAAAAGCCTCGATGATAATCTGGGAAGAGTGGTGGAAAAACTTAAGGAAAAAGGATTATACGAGAATACGATCATTATATATTCGTCGGACCACGGTTCTCATTTCCAGACAAGGAATAAAGACAGCCATTTAAACGGAGGAGATGATTATAAGCGCTCCTGTCACTCCTCGGTTCTTCATGTGCCCCTCATTATTGCGGGACCGGGTTTCCGGGGAAAGAGACGTATCGGAGAGCTGGTAAGTACGATAAGTCTTCCTAAGACATTTCTTGCCATGACAGGAATCCATGCAGGAGCCGCCATGGCGGGGGAAAATCTGCAGGAGGTATTGGAAGGGAGTGCGCAGGGAAGAGAAAACACAGTTTTTGCTCAAATCAGCGAGAGCCGTGTAGGGAGATGCATCCGGACGCAGGACTATCTTTTCAGCGTATATGCTCCGGATAAAAACGGGTTTGAATATGCGGACAGCGATGTGTATGCACCGGACTTTCTGTATGATTTGAAAAAAGACCCTTATGAGCTTTATAATGTTGTAAATGATGAAGCTTATAAAGAAATAAAAGAGGATATGAAAAAGCTGCTTATCAGAGAAATGAAGAAAGCGGGAGAAAAAGAACCTGTTATTAAATAGCATATCTGCCTATCAGGGACAGTAAGCCATACCGGTTATTATACGGTATGGCTTACTGCACAGTGAAAAGCAGCAGGAAAGGAGAAGGGTATGCCGGTATTGCAATTGTTGATAAAACCGGTTTCGGGGTTATGCAATATGAAATGCAGCTATTGCTTTTATTGTGATATTGCAAGCAAAAGGGAGACAGCATCCTACGGTACTATGAAAATAGATACTTTAGAGAAAGTAATAGAAAAAGCATTGGATTATGCAGATCATACCTGCGGTTTTATTTTTCAGGGAGGTGAGCCTACCCTTGCAGGACTGGATTTCTTTGAAAAGGTGGTTGAACTGCAAAGGCAATATAATCATAAAGGAGTAAAAATACAGAATTCCATTCAGACAAATGGCTATGAGATGGATGAAAAGTGGTGTTATTTTTTGAAAAAGAATCATTTTCTTGTAGGGCTTTCTATAGACGGAATAAAGGCAACTCATGATATTTACAGAAGAACGAAGGGCGGAAAAGATACCTTTTTAGAGATAATAGATACGGCCTCCATGTTTGACAGAGTGGGAGTGGAATACAATGTTCTGACGGTGGTTCATAAAAGTACGGCTGTTAAGATACGCAGGATATATGAGTTTTATAAAAAAAGAGGATTTAAATATCAGCAGTACATTGCATGTCTGGACCCTGTGTTTGAAAAACAGGGTGCGGAAGAATATTCTCTTACGCCGGAAATATACGGAGACTTTCTGAAAGAATTGTTTGATTTGTGGTATATTGATCTGCAGTGGGGACGCCAGCCTTATATCAGGCAGTTTGAAAATTATGTGGCAATTCTTCTTGGGTATCAGCCGGAAAGCTGTGAACAGAGAGGGATATGCGGTATTCAGCATGCGGTAGAAGCGGACGGTGAAGTATACCCATGTGATTTTTACGTTTTGGATGATTATAAGCTTGGTAATTTAAACTACTGCGGCTTCCCTGACATTGCCGAAAAAAGAGAGGAAATAGGCTTTATACGATCATCGTTGGACCACGATAAGGAGTGTAAAAAATGTTCCTATTTTCCATTGTGCCGCGGAGGGTGTGCAAGACATCGGCTGGAACTTCAGGACGGGAGCGGGAGGAGAAATTATTTCTGTCAGTCATATAAGATGTTTTTTGCGTACAGCATGGACAGACTGAATGATATAGCGCGGAAGATAAAGGAAAAGGAAAGAGGCAGATAGAATATGTATTTCTTATTTTTTATCATTAGCTTTTTAGCATCGATAATCGGTGCTATTTGCGGAATCGGCGGGGGTGTGATCATAAAGCCCGTTTTGGATGCGGCCGGATTAATGGAAGTAGGGGCAGTCAGTTTCTTGTCAGGGTGCACTGTATTATCCATGTCCTTCGTTTCCGTCGTACGTTCTTCGGGGAGCAAGGATAAAGTGATCGAGTGGAGAACAGGAACAGCGCTTGCTGCCGGAGCGGCAATAGGGGGAGCCGGGGGAAAAGAAATTTTTCAGTATGCCTACAGCCATTTTGCGGACAGCAGCCATGTCGGAGCCCTTCAGTCAGCAGTCCTTTTACTTGTGACGCTGCTCACTTTCGTATACACTTGGAATAAACATAAAGTGAAAACTAACCATATAAGAAGTTTGTTTCTATGTGTTGTTATAGGATTGGCTCTCGGCCTTATGTCAGCATTTCTGGGTATTGGAGGAGGGCCGATTAATTTGATGGTACTTTCTTTTTTCTTTTCCATGACAACGAAACAGGCGGCTGTCAATTCTTTATATATCATATTATTTTCGCAGTTTACCAGCTTGATGAGTACGCTTGCGGGGAATACGGTACCTGAATTTCCCGTAAGTATTTTGGCATTTATGATTATGGGCGGAGTCTTGGGAGCACTTGCAGGAGGCAGAATTAACGAGCGGATTGCCGACAGACATGTGAGCAAGCTTTTTATGGTTCTGATGGCTGTTATAATGGGAATTAATATTTATAATATCCATATGTTTTTATGAAAAAAGGGCTTATGTAATATAAGGGCATATTTTTACCAATTGCATGTATCCGGTTTTTACATTATAATTGGAAAAGATAATCGAAAGAACGATAGGAGGATACGCATGATACAATTATATGAAACTGGCGCATATCTGCTGAATGGAACGGAACTGATTCCCGATGATGGAAATGCACAGGCAGCAATCAAGAGTAAGACAGGTAAAAACATAAATAAAGAAGATGCGGCGAAGGAAACGATTGCCTATGGTATTTTGGAAGAGCACAATACTTCAGGCAACATGAATAAGCTGAAAATAAAATTCGATAAATTGACCTCCCATGATATTACATTTGTAGGCATTATACAGACGGCGCGCGCGTCCGGACTGGAGAAGTTTCCGGTTCCATATGTGCTGACCAACTGTCATAATTCCCTTTGTGCGGTAGGAGGCACCATCAATGAAGATGATCACATGTTCGGCCTTTCCTGCGCGAAGAAATACGGCGGTGTGTATGTGCCCCCTCATCAGGCTGTTATCCACCAGTATGCGAGAGAGATGCTCGCAGGCGGAGGACGCATGATCCTTGGCTCGGATTCCCACACCCGTTACGGCGCGCTGGGAACCATGGCGATGGGAGAAGGCGGACCGGAGCTGGTGAAGCAGCTTTTGAACCAGACCTACGACATTAACATGCCGGAGGTGATCGGCGTCTATCTGGCCGGCGAGCCGGTAAAGGGCGTAGGACCTCAGGACGTGGCGCTTGCCATTATCGGCAAGGTATTTGCTAATGGATATGTAAAAAATAAAATAATGGAATTCGTCGGACCGGGCGTGGATTCTTTAAGCGCAGATTTTAGGATCGGCATCGACGTAATGACGACGGAGACCACCTGCCTTTCCTCCATCTGGAAGACAGATAAGGAAATCGAGGAGTTCTACGAGATACACGGCAGGAAAGAAGAGTATAAAGAGCTTGCGCCGGGCCAGACGGCATACTATGACGGTATGATCGTAGTAGACCTGAGTGCGGTCAGACCGATGATCGCAATGCCCTTCCATCCCAGCAACACTTATACGATTGAAGAGCTGAATGCCAATTTGGATGATATTCTCGACGATGTAGAAAAAAAGGCGATTGTCAGTCTGGACGGAGCGGTTGATTTCACATTGAAGAATAAAGTGAAGAACGGCAAATTTTATGTGGACCAGGGTATTATCGCAGGCTGTGCAGGCGGGGGATTTGAGAACATCTGCGCGGCAGCGGACATTCTGAAGGGGGCTTATATCGGTTCAGACGGATTTACCTTAAGCGTATACCCCGCTTCCACGCCTATTTATATGGAGCTTATCAGGAACGGCTGTGCGGCATCGCTTATGGAGACAGGTGCGGTACTTAAGACGGCTTTCTGCGGCCCTTGCTTCGGTGCGGGCGATACGCCGGCGAACAACGCTTTCAGCATCCGGCATTCCACGAGAAACTTCCCGAACAGAGAAGGTTCCAAGCTGCAGAACGGACAGATTTCTTCCGTCGCTCTGATGGATGCCCGTTCTATCGCAGCCACAAGCGCGAACAAGGGTATTCTTACGGCAGCTACAGACTTTGACGGAACGATCGGCAAATATAAATATCATTTTGATTCCAACATCTATGCGAACCGTGTATTCGATTCCAAGGGAGTGGCGGACCCCGACACAGAGATTCAATTCGGCCCTAACATCAAGGACTGGCCGATGATGGGAGCACTTCCTGAGAATCTGGTACTTCGCGTAGTTTCCGAGATACATGATACGGTTACCACGACGGACGAGCTGATTCCTTCCGGGGAGACATCTTCCTACCGTTCCAATCCTTTAGGGCTTGCAGAATTTACGCTGTCCAGAAAGGACCCTGCTTATGTGGGCCGTGCCAAGGATATTCAAATGGCGCAGACGGCGGTTATGGAAGGCAAGTGCCCGCTTGAAGCAAAGCCGGAATTAAAGCCTGTAATGGCGGTCATCCATAAGGACTATCCCGAGGCAGGCGAAGGTAATATCGGCTTTGGTTCTACCATCTTTGCGGTAAAGCCGGGCGACGGCTCTGCCAGAGAACAGGCAGCTTCCTGCCAGAAGGTGCTCGGAGGCTGGGCGAATATCGCCAACGAATATGCTACGAAGAGATATCGTTCCAATCTGATCAACTGGGGTATGCTCCCTTTTATCATCAAAGAAGATCATAAAAAGCTTCCTTTTAAGAATCTGGATTATATTTTCATACCTGATATTAAGAAGGCGGTAGAGGAAAAAGCGGACAGCATCGCAGCCTTTGCAGTAGGAGAAAGCGATATGGTAAGGTTCGAGCTGTCGTTAGGAGAGCTTACCGATGAAGAACGTCAGATCATTCTGAGGGGCTGTCTGATTAATTATAACAGGGTTTAGTAAAGTATTTCTGTGAATATCCGATATATTATGTGCAGGGCAAAGTGCTTCGGCCGAGAACTTGCCCTGCAATATAACATCGTTGAGCCACGGATGGTATTTATGAGACGTAACATGGTTACGCTGATAGATGCCATTTTTTTATTTAATAGGAAAGTACACCTATTACATAAAAATGGATGCACAACTACGCGCGCGGAACAAAAGCTGTGCTGCTAAAGTAGTGGCTGAGAGAGTGTGGGAGCTGAAAAGCGAACGGAGAAAGGAGCAGAAATTGATCATTAATTCCTCGAGCATAGGAATGGAATCCGAAAGAAGTTACAGTTCATTTACGTCAAGAAAGACAAGTGCCTTACTCCTTGTCGGTACAGCCGGCCCTCTGGGAAACAGCGGGCAGTCCGAAGATATTTTCGGTACGGGAACAAAGGGTGATGCGAAAGAGCAGACGGAGGAAGAGAAGAAGAAAGCCCTGCAGGAGAAACTGCGGGAAATGAGTTCTTATTCCAGAGTGAATCGCCCGTCCTACTTGTTAAATAAACGAGATGGGCTGAGTACGATCAGGCAAAATTGCATGCAATATTTGATGAAGATATTCTTTGGAGAAACGAAGAAATGGGATTATAGCAAGATGCTGAGCGAAGTGAAAGGCCTTCAGAATTCATCGTCGCCGCCGGTCACGGAAGTTCTTTATTACAATCAGGAAATCTACTATAGAGAAGAAGAGAATACCTCCTTTTCGGCTATGGGTACCGTAAAATGCGCAGACGGCAGGGAAATCAAGTTCAATCTCGATGTGGAGATGAGCAGAAGCTTTTCCTCCTACTATGAAGAGAATTATACGCAGATACAATCGCGGATGTGTGACCCTCTCGTCATCAATTTGGAAGGGAACATCGCGGAGCTTACTGACCAGACATTCTTTTTTGACATCGACGCGGACGGTGTGAAAGACGAGATTTCCAAGCTGGGCAAGGGCAGCGGATATCTGGCTCTGGATAAGAATGGGGATGGAGTCATTAACGATGGAAGCGAGCTTTTTGGTGCGAAGTCAGGAAACGGCTTTTCGGATCTGGCAGCTTATGATTCCGATGGCAACGGTTGGATTGACGAAGCCGACGAGATTTGGAACAAGCTCTGCATTTGGATAAAGGATGAAAACGGCGACAAATGTTATAAATTATCGGAGAAAAAAGTAGGAGCGATCTGCCTTGCAAACGTTTCCACCGATTTTTCCCTTACCGCCGCAAACAATGCCACTAACGGAATGATAAGGCGGACCGGTCTTTTTCTGTATGAAAATGGGGGAGCCGGAAGTATACAGCATTTGGATGTGACGTGCCATGGAGACGATAGGGCGCATCTGGATGTGATGAGCTGAAAATTATAAGTATAGAAAGCGGATATCCTCACATACAATTAGGGTAGAGGTGTCCCATGAAAAAATATAGAATTGCTGAGCGAATAATAGAAAATAAAAGAATCGTATCCACACCGGATTACCGGGATATGGGTGCGGTTCTTTTGTTTATTTTTCTGTTTCCTTATATTGTCACCTTTTTCTTTGGAAATGTTAATGCGGGATATGAGGAGGCACAGGAGAGCACGAGCTTTATCGTGTGCAATACTACTTTGGCAGGAACGGAGAAAATGCCTTTAGAGACCTATCTGGCCTGCCGCCTTCCGGCAACGATAGACACAAACTACGAACCGGAAACTTTAAAAGCCCAGGCGGTAATTCTGCGAACGGAGCTTATGAAAGCGTACCGCGACAGTTTGGAGCAGGAAGGAGAGAAGCCGGCGAATAGTAAGGAGCAGGATGGTAAAAAATATATTTACGTGGAAAGCATTGTTGCCATGACCGATGGAGAGGAATATGAGAAATGCAGAGATGCCGTAAACAGTACGAGGGGAATGTACATGACCTATAAGGAAAAACCCATAAAGGCCCCTTATTTTGCCCTCAGTGCCGGAATGACAAGAAATGGAAACGAAGTATTAAAAAGCGGAGAATACCCTTATTTGAAATCAGTAATGTGTGAAAGGGATTTCACGGCGCAGGAATATGTGCAGACCGTCAAAATAAACAAAACCGCATTTCTCATAAGGATGCAGGAGGTGTATCCCGGGATAGTATGGGAAGAAGGAAAAGAGCTTACGGATATGCTTCAGATAGACAGAGACAGGGCAAATTATGTGACAAAGATAGAGATGGGCGGTTCTGCCATGTCGGGAGAGACGTTCCGTTCGATATTTTCCTTGAATTCCTCTTGTTTTACAGTAGAACTTGAAAACAATGCGATTATTGACGACACAGTTGTCATAAAAGTAAAGGGCGTGGGACATGGGCTTGGCTTCTGTCAATATGCGGCCAACGAGGCGGCAAAAAAAGGAAGCGATTTCATAGATATATTAAACTATTATTTTACAGATATTGTGATAGAAAAAACTGAATAAAGAATGCGAAATCGGCAAAACTATCGATGAGGATAAAATCTTTAGGAGGAATCAATATGAGAAGAAGAAATAGATCCAGTGCGAAAAGGGAAAAAGCCATCATGCTGTTCTCATCGGTATTTGTGCTTACGGCACTTACAGTGACAGGGCTGTTTGTAAGGGGCAGGAGCGAAGAAAAAAGCGACGGCTATGTAGTCGATTTCAGTTCGATAGAAAATGAGAAAAGTGAATTGGCGGATAACAAGACTGTTCAGGGAACAGAAAATGCAGGAAGCGTAGTGACATCCGACGATTTGGACTACGATCCCTATTATCAGGAGACCAATTCAGCAAACGTAGAGAATGCGCAGACTGCTCAGACAGTAAACGACGCCCTTCAGAAGGGAACCAAGAAGAATACGGATGACAAAGACAATAAGGATAAGGAAAAAAATGATAAGAACGAAGAAGGAATGTTCGACGAGACTATCGATACGGCACGTTTAGAGCAGATGGAAGATACTATGGCAATCGCCACCTCCATCCAGCCGGCGCTTACGTTCAACGATGGCGACAGTCTGGCATGGCCTATCGTAGGCAACATACTCATTAATTACAGTATGGACAAGACCGTATACTTTCCCACCTTGGAGCAGTATAAATATAACCCTGCCATCATTATTTCCGCAGTAGAAGGTGAGACGATTACGGCAGCGGCAGCCGGTAAGGTCACCAGCGTATTTACCGATCCTGAAATCGGCAATGCAGTAGTTGTGGAACTGGGCGGAGGCTATGAGGTCACATACGGACAGCTTAAGGATATTACGGTATCGGAGGGCGGCTATGTGAATAAGGGAGATATCATCGGTAGTGTGGCGGCTCCTACGAAATATTTTGTGGTAGAAGGATGCAACGTTTACTTCAAACTGACAAAGAATGGAGTTCCCGTAAATCCCATGACGAAACTAAGCTAACAACAGGATGTGAAAATCATAATGAGGCTATTTAAGCGGAGGTAACCGGCGCTGTATCTTAAGATGCAGCTTAGGAAGATTACCTCCGCTATTACGTGGATTACTCTTTACCTTACGAAGGGTTCGGGTTATAATTTCTATAAGACTGTGGGACTGGTATATCATCCGCAAATTCACCGGACGATATATCAGCGGCAGCAAAAGACGGGAAATGGATGATAGACATACCCTAAGAAGAAAGAGATTTTATGAAAAAATATTTATGGCTGTGTGCTCTGGTAAGCGCCCTGGCCCTGGCGGGCTGTGCCTATACATATCCGGCGGAGGAAGCTGCCGTATCGCCGGGAAATCAGGAAGAAAATAAAGAGCAGGAGAGTCTGGGGATGGAACCTGTTTTCGATTATGAGGTTCCGATAAGCTGTCCCGGTATTTTGGTGAATCAGACAGGATACGTGCCTGAGGGGAAAAAGGTCGCGGTATTTCGAGGCAGCAGGATGCCGGACAGCTTCGAGGTAGTGGACGAGGAAACCGGAGAGGTTGTATTTGAGGGTAAGGTGGAGGACGAGAGATATAACGATACACTGAAGGAGTATAACGGCTACGGTGTATTCGACGATTTGGAAAAGCCCGGAAGTTATTACATACAAGCGCCGATCCTTGGCCGTTCCTATTCCTTCCTCATAGAAAAGAACATATACGACGACGTATTTTATCTGGCATGTAAAAAGTATTATTTCAGCCGCTGCGGTATCACACTTGTAGAGGCGCTGGCGGGAGATGCGGCACACACTGCCTGTCATACACAGGCAGCTCTTTTGGATGAAGATAACAGAATATCGGTGGATGTGAGCGGCGGCTGGCATATGGATGAAAATTACTCTAAAAGCGTGGTGAAGGGAAGTCAGGTCATGGCGAACCTTCTATTGGCATACGAACTGCATCCGGGGGCATTTCCCGATGAGATGGGTATTCCTGAGAGCGGAAACGAGATTCCCGATATTTTAGATGAGGTGAAATATGAGGCCGACTGGATGCTTAAGATGCAGGATTCCGCCACGGGAGGAGTATATTCCGAGATTGAAGTGAAGGAAAAGCATATGACACCTTATGCTACCAGGCAGGAATATTATGTGGAGCCGGTGACCTTAGAGGCTACGGCTTCCTTTGCAGCGGTGATGGCGAAGTTCAGCTATATTTATCAGGCGTACGATACGGCTTATGCCACGGAATGCTTAAGGGCGGCAGACAGGGCATGGCGCTTTATGGAGAACAGCCGCAGCGAAAAAGAGATAGAACAGCGTTTTTTTGCGGCTGCTGAGCTTTACCGTGCTACCGGCTACAGTTCCTATAGAAGAGCCGCAGAAAGTTATTTGGCGGAGGGCTCTTATAATATGGAGAACGATTATTTCTTCTGGGGCTGTACCACGTATATATCCACGAAACAGAGCGTAGATATGAATATATGCAGCGATGTGATGAAGGCGCTGATGAATGATGCGGAGAATATTTCGGAGAGAGCGAGAGGGGCAGGTTATCTGGCGTTCGGAAATAAGGAGCAGGATAACAATGACGAGCTCCTTCACCAGATGATGCGGCTTACGGTAGCCGACCATATCATTGCCAACCACGAATATGAGACGATCATAGAGAATCATATCCATTATTTTATGGGGCGTAACGGAATGGCAATCAGCTATATAGACGGTGCCGGGACCAATAACTATGCAGCCATCGACGCTAAGCTGGGAATTATGAATCGGTTCGATTTGAATGCCGAGCTTATCTTTATGATGAGTGAGGTCATAAGCTGGTATAACAACGTTGAAGGATAAGATTGCGATAGGTAAATAGCATTTTTTGCATAGATATAGGCAATTTATATGTTTTATTATGGAAGAAATGAGTGCTATGCTGTAGGGAATGGAGCAGGAGATAGAAGCTCGCAGGATGGAAAGGCGGAAGGGATAGTATGAAAATAGTGGTATTGGCAGGAGGAATCAGTACGGAGAGGGATGTATCCTTAAGCTCCGGAAGAATGATATATCAGGCGCTTAAAGATAACGGACACAAGGCAGTGCTGCTGGACGTATATTTAGGCTATGAAAAAGAAGATGTGGAAGCGATTTTCGAAAGACAGGACGACTGGGCGGAGGAAATCGGCGCGGTGGGAGAGGAG
>JAEZRJ010000009.1 GCA_023412855.1 Bacillota bacterium
TGCGCGGTGCCTTACAGTTCTTTTTTGCCCAAAATGCGATATATTAGTATTACATTATGGGAAAAAATTCTTAAAGATGTAAGAAGGGAGAACAAAAAATGACAGATAAAGTAATTGAGAACAACCAGGTGGTAATTATGGGCGAAATTGTGAGTGATTTTACCTTTAGCCACGAAATATTCGGAGAGGGCTTTTATATGGTCGATGTCCGGGTAGAAAGACTGAGCGATTCTATGGATAACATTCCGTTAATGGTATCGGAGAGGTTGATCGATGTGAATGGAGATTACAAGGGGATGTACATAGTGGTGAACGGACAGTTCCGCTCCTACAACAGACACGAAGAGCGGAAGAACAAACTGGTGCTTTCCGTATTCGCAAGAGAAATTGAATTCGTAGATGAAATATGCGAGAATACGAAGTCTAATCAGATATATCTGGATGGCTATATTTGCAAAGAGCCTATCTATAGAAAGACTCCTCTCGGTCGGGAAATCGCAGATTTATTGCTTGCAGTAAACAGACCTTACGGGAAATCGGATTACATTCCCTGCATATGCTGGGGAAGGAATGCAAGATTTGCCAACGGCTTCGAGGTGGGAGCAAGATGCGCTGTATGGGGACGGATACAGAGCAGGGAGTATATGAAGAAGCTTATGGAGGAGCAATTGGAAAGAAGGGTTGCTTACGAGGTATCGGTAAGCAAATTGGAGCTGATAGAAGATTAATAGTTGATTTTCACAAGTTTGTGTGATATTATAGGCCATACATTGTTAATTATTGCATAAGAAAAGGTTGTATATCCAGATTTGGAGATAGGAGCCGGATATGAAAAAGGGAACAATACATATTTACAGCGGCGACGGCCATGGGAAATCGCCTGCCGCACTAGGCAGGGCTGTACAGGTGGCGTGTCACGGGAAAAATGTGGTGATTATCCAGTTTTTAAAAGGTAAAGGGCTGGAGGACTCCGACTTTTTGAGGAGGCTGGAACCCGAGATCAAATTATTCCGTTTTGAGAAGTCAGATGAGAATTTTGCAGAGCTGACCGAAGAACAAAAAGCGGAAGAAATCGGCAATATTATGAATGGATATAATTTCGCGAAGAAGGTACTGTCTACGGGAGAGTGCGACTTGCTCATTCTGGACGAAGTGCTTGGACTTATCGATAACAATATTATAACGGTGGAAGAACTGAAAAATCTGTTAGAGGCAAGAACTAACGAAGAGACCGACATCATTATAACCGGAATCACTCTGAATGACGATGTGTGTGTTCTGGCGGATGAGGTTACCAGAATGGATACCGTTAAATTTAAAGTATGGTAAGAACGTGATTCAAGAGATGATTTCTGCTTCGCGCAGCGAATTTGCATGCAGAAATCATGCGTTACTGAGAACGGAGTGAACAGTAACGTAAAACGGGCGTTGACAGTTAAACTATACAGTGATATGATAACTTTATAAAATTAAGAGGTAGAGGTTGCGTATTTTATAAGTAATTTTTTGGATGTGGCAGGCACAGGAGAAGAAAAATGAAAGGAAAAGACGCCGAAAGAGCAGGATGCCATGTAGTCTTGTGCTTGGGCATGCAGTGAATAACTGTATGACTGTCATCGATAAGATGGGGCGCTATCCGAGGTTATGGAAATAGGGAGAGTAAGATAATAGGTACTTTTCCGGATATTTTAGTAATCATAAGCCGGCGCATTTTGTGTCGGCTTTTATGTTTTTAGAAATTTTAATTTCTAAGGATGAACGCGCAGGGAAGCCAGACCTACCGTTATATTTTTCATTTAAGGAGGAAAAGAAATGGCTGTTTTTACGGGAGCAGGTGTTGCGATTGTCACACCATTTAAAGAAAACGGAGAGGTAAACTACGAAAAATTTGCGGAGCTTTTAGAGTTCCAGATAAAGGGAGGAACGGATGCGATCATCGTATGCGGAACTACCGGAGAGGCATCGACTCTCACGCATGAGGAGCATTTAGATGTGATAAAATACTGTGTGGATAAGGTGAACGGAAGAATTCCGGTCATAGCAGGAACGGGCTCCAACTGTACGCAGACGGCGATTTTTCTTTCTACAGAGGCAGAGAAATATGGAGTGGATGCTCTTCTTACAGTGACGCCTTACTACAATAAGGCAACGCAGAAGGGGCTCTTTCATCACTTCAAAGCGATTGCAGATTCCGTAAAGGTCCCGGTGATTCTCTATAACGTACCTAGCCGGACGGGATGCAATATCCTGCCGGAGACCGTGGTTAAGCTTTGCACGGAGGTGGAGAATATCGTAGGAGTAAAGGAAGCCAGCGGAAACATTTCCCAAGTGACGAAGCTGATGTCTCTTGCGGAGGGCAGGGTGGATTTGTATTCCGGCAATGATGACCAGATAGTTCCTCTTCTTGCGCTGGGCGGAAAAGGCGTTATTTCCGTTTTGTCCAATGTAGCACCGAGAGAAACGCATGATATTTGCGAGAGATACTTCCAGGGAGATGTGGAAGGAAGCAGGGATTTGCAGCTTAGGGCCATCGAGCTGTGCGACGCTTTGTTCTGTGAAGTGAATCCGATTCCGGTTAAGAAAGCGATGAATTTGATGAATATGGAAGCAGGTCCGCTTCGAATGCCCTTATCGGAAATGGATGAAGTGAATGTACCTAAATTGGAAAAAGCGATGAAAGGCTTTGGCATCTTATAAGGAGAAAGGCATACGGTATGACAAAAGTAATTATGCACGGCTGTAACGGCAAGATGGGAAGGACCATTACAGAAATAATTGCCGCGGATGAAGGAATAGAAATCGTGGCAGGAGTGGATTCCTTTGACGAGGAGATTAACTCCTATCCGGTATTTTCCAACATCGAATTATGTGATGTGGAGGCGGATGTGATTATCGATTTCAGCAATGCGAAGGCGATAGACGACCTTCTCGACTACTGCGAACAGAGGAAGGTACCTTGTGTGCTCTGCACCACCGGGCTTTCTGAAGCACAGCTAGGCAGGATAAAGGAAGTAGCGAAGGAAGCCGCAATGTTAAAATCTGCAAATATGTCCCTTGGAGTCAATATGCTGCTTAAGCTTCTGAAAGAAGCTGCTGGAATATTGGCTCCGGCGGGCTTCGATATCGAGATTGTTGAAAGGCACCACAATTTAAAGGTGGATGCGCCCAGCGGTACAGCGCTTGCGCTGGCTGATTCAATCAACGAGGAGTTGGGGAACGAATATGAATATGTTTATGACAGAAGTGCCCGCAGGGAGAAGCGTCCCCGGAAGGAAATAGGGATTTCGGCCGTGCGGGGAGGAACGATTGTGGGTGACCACGACGTGATTTTTGCGGGAACGGACGAAGTGATTACCTTTTCCCATTCCGCGTATACTAAGGCGATATTTGCAAAAGGGGCAGTTCAGGCGGCGAAGTTCCTGGCAGGGAAACCAGCCGGTTTGTACGATATGAGCCACGTCATCGGCTAGAAAATGTGAGAAGGGTACGGCGGCCGGAAAAGAAAGCCGACCGGATAGAGGTTTACATGGACGATTTGGAATTGAAGTATTTGAGGAGTCTGGCGCATCAATATCCGACCATTGCGTCGGCCTCCACAGAGATTATTAATTTGCAGGCTATTCTTAACCTGCCTAAGGGTACGGAGCATTTCCTGACGGATATTCACGGGGAATATGAGCAGTTCAATCATGTGCTCAAAAACGGTTCCGGCTCCGTAAAAAGAAAAATTGATGAGGAATTCGGAAATACGCTTAGCAGCAAGGACAAAAAGAGCCTTGCTACTTTGATTTATTATCCTAAGGAGAAATTGGATATCGTATTACAGGAAGAGACGAATATCGAGGATTGGTATAAGATCACGCTACACCGTCTTGTTCAGATCACAAAGCGGGTATCTTCTAAATATACCCGTTCCAAAGTGAGAAAAGCGCTTCCGAAAGATTTCGCATATATCATCGAAGAGTTGATAACTGAGAAGTCGGACATACAAGACAAGGAAGCCTATTATAACGAGATTATCAATGCCATTATCCGCATAGACAGAGCGCAGGAGTTCATCGTCGCTCTGGGCAACCTCATTCAGAGAATGGTCGTAGACCACCTTCATATTGTGGGTGACATCTTCGACAGAGGGCCGGGTCCCCATATCATATTGGATACTTTGAGCAGATACCATTCCGTGGATATACAGTGGGGAAACCATGATATCGTATGGATGGGAGCGGCAGCCGGACATCTGGCATGTATTGCCAATGTTATCCGTATGTCGGCACGCTATGGCAATCTGGATACCTTGGAGGAGGGATATGGTATCAACCTCATACCCTTAGCCGCTTTCGCACTGGAGACCTATAAGGATGTGAACTGCGATACTTTTTCCATTAAGTATAATACGGATTACAATACAAAGGATTTGAGCCTGGATATGAAAATGCACAAGGCGATTTCCATTATCCAGTTCAAATTAGAGGGAAACCTCATTATGAGGCGTCCGGAATTCCTTATGCAGGATAGGCTGCTTTTGGATAAGATTAACTACGAGAACAAGACGGTTACCATAGATGGACAGGCCTATGAGATGAGCGATGTGGAATTCCCTACGGTGAATCCTGAGAAAC
>JAEZRJ010000023.1 GCA_023412855.1 Bacillota bacterium
GACTAACCTGAACCTATTAACCCTAAAGAATAATACTTTACAGTTAAATGTATATTATACTTAACGTAAGTTTAAGTCAATAGAGTTGATTCAGTGTTTAAAAAATTTTAATAAAAAATGGATTTTCCTTCAAATTTTACTTGAAATATCCGGAAAAGTTGGTTATAATTACTATTGCGGGATGTCTCCGGATAGTCAGTATCGGAAGGAGGCATTACATTTTTATATATTAATTGTATCATTTTAAAGCATATATTGGAATATCTTTCACAGATTTAATAGTGATTTAATATTTCAATTCTTATCCTCTTACATAGTATGGAGGATGTCTTACAAGCTTATGTGCTTGTCCGTCAAATAAAATTTTCCAACTAATTTTCACAATCTTATAATTCGCATATAGTTTTTAAAAAAAGGGACAATTTTATTTTTATACCATTTATTTGATACACGTCCAGACATTCCGTCACTGTTTATTATCGTCAATTTATCGAAAAGTATAAGAAAATTTACAAAAAATATATCACGGTTTTGCTGTTGGTCATAAAAAGGGTAACAATCAGTTACTGTCCACACAGCAGCTTAACATTTGCTGTTAAGCTGCGTAAGAAGGTGATGCAAGAGATGATTTCTGCTTCGCAAAGCGAATTTAAATGCAAAAAGTTTGCATTGCAGAACATCATGCGTTACTGAGAACGAAGTGAACAGTAACAACAATCATTCTCTGCGCAAAAATGAGCTAAGGCTTTGTTGCATCAAACAGGAAGACCCCCGAGACTGTAAGGTGCAGTGAAATAGGTGCCGGACGAAACATAATAAAAAGCCGACAAAAAAGTATTAAAAAGTCAAATTTGGTAATGACGGTATTAGAATAGTTTGCTATAATAAAGGACGATTGGAAGGGAGCTGGATAAATGAAGAAATTGATTCCGGCAATAACTGCGGTCGTCCTTATTATCGTGGTTATTGCAATAAGTGTTGGTATAAAGATTATGGATAAATACTCGTATTCGAAGGAGAGAAAGGATCTCGACGAATACTTTTCAATAGAAAGCGCCGACGAGGTTCCGATTATTTTGCAGGACGAGCTGATCGAGGAATCGGCCAGGCTGATTGAGGGAACTTACTATCTCGATTTAGCTACGGTCCATAAGTATTTTAATGACAGATTTTACGAAGATGGGAACGAGGGCTTATTGCTGCTTACCCTGCCGCAGGAGACGGTTCGAAGCGAGATCGGTTCCTCTCAGTACAGAACATCGGCCGGCGATGCGTCCGAAGAGTATGTCATTTCCAGATATGAAGGGGACACCTTTTATATAGCGATAGACTATGTGAAAAAATATGCAAATTTTTCATATGAAGCCTTTGCCGATCCGAATCACATGCAGATTTATACGAAGTGGGAGGACCGTAAGACAGCCCAGCTTACCAAGGATACGGCAGTACGCTATCAGGGCGGAGTGAAGAGCCCTATTTTAACGGATGTAGCTGAGGGTGACACGGTAGCGGTCATAGAGGAAATGGAAAAATGGAGCAAGGTAAAGACTTCCGATGCTTTTATCGGTTATGTAGAGAACAAGCAGTTGGACAACTACAGTACGCAGTCGCCCATTCCGGTTACAGACTATGAGGAGCCGATATATACGAACATTTCCAAGCCTTATAAAATCAATCTGGCATGGCATGCCGTTGCGGGAACAGCAGGAAATGACACACTCGCCTCTGCCTTAGAGAAGACTAAGGGAATTAATACGATTTCACCCACATGGTTTGCGCTAAGCGACAACGACGGGAACTTTACAAGCTTTGCTACCAAGGACTATGTGTCAAAAGCACATGAGCAGGGAATTGAAGTATGGGGGCTTATAGATAACTTTACGAATAAGGAAGCGGTAGATACGTATGAGGTCTTATCCTATACGAGCAAGAGAACCTATCTCATTGGAAATTTGATAAGTACGGCTTTGGAATATGATTTGGACGGAATCAATGTGGATTTCGAGGAAATCAGTCAGGATGCTGGCGAGCATTTCATACAGTTTATCAGAGAACTGTCCGTTGCCTGCAGGGCGAATGGAATTGTGCTTTCGGTGGATAATTATGTTCCTACAGGCTACACGGATCATTATAACAGGGCGGAGCAGGGAGCAGTGGCGGACTATGTAGTCATTATGGGCTACGATGAATATTATAAAGGGAGCTCCGAAGCGGGAAGTGTAGCTTCTATCGGTTTTGTGGAGAACGGAATCAAGAAGACGGTGGAGCAGGTACCTGCCCAGAAGGTAATCAACGCAATTCCATTCTATACGAGAATATGGGAGACAAAGGGCGCCGAGCTCACCAGTCAGGCGGTGGGAATGGATCTTGCGGAGGAATTCGTGCGAAATCATAACATCGAGACGAGATGGGATGAGGAGACTTGTCAAAACTACGGCGAGATACAAGAAGGCGACAGCTTTTATCAGGTATGGCTGGAGGACGAGCAGTCCATAGAAGTCAAGCTGAACATCATGCAGAAATACGATATCGCCGGCGTAGCGGAGTGGAAACTGGGATTTGAAAAAGCATCTGTGTGGGATGTGATTGAGAATTACCTGAACAAATAGAAAGTGTTCATTTTTCTTTCTTATATTTCATAGATTGAAGTAACGGCAGGAATATAAGCAGGATAGCAATGATAGATGAAAAGCAGAAAAAGATTTTAGGTATTGTAATGGCGGTAATTCTTTTGGTGTCCATGTATTTTGTGGCGAGGGAGAGTGCCGCCTATGTTAATGCGGACAAAGTTCTCTCGGGAAAAAGCAAGGGCAACCCTGAGGAAATCTGTGTTGTTATCGATGCGGGGCATGGGGGAACGGATCCGGGCAAGGTGGGTATTAATGGAGTCTTGGAAAAAGACCTTAACCTTAAGATTGCAAATCTTGTTAAGAAATTCTTAGAAGCACAGGATATAAAGGTGGTTATGACGAGGACGGATGAGGGCGGCTTGTATGATGCAAATGCTTCCAATAAAAAGGTTCAGGACATGAAACGCAGGATTGCCATTATTGAAGAGGCGCAGCCGGAGATTGTGATAAGCATTCATCAGAATAGTTACCAGGAAGAATATGTGCATGGAGCGCAGGTTTTCTATTATACCGGCAGTGAAACGGGAAAGGCGCTTGCAAAGACGATACAGAACTGCTTTATCGTTAGTGTGGACCCTGAAAATAAAAGGGAAGCGAAGGCGAACGATAGTTACTACTTATTAAAAAAGACTTCGGTTCCTATCGTTATTGTGGAGTGCGGGTTTCTTTCTAATAAGGAAGAGGCGGAGAAGCTGAATTCAGAGATTTATCAGGAAAAGGCGGCTTGGGCGGTACATATGGGTGTATTACAATATTTGAATTCACAAAAATAGAGATAAAAGATTAGGTTGATGATATAGGGCAGCAGGGAGAAGCCGAAGCAGACAGCGGCGTTCCTGCTGTTTTTGTCTTAAAATATAAATAAAATTTATTTATGCAACCTTTTCAAGTGTTCAAAGGTATTAAAAGTAGAGAAATAAAAAAATATATTCTTGAGAGGATGGAAGAAAATGAAAAAGAAGATAGTGATGTGTTTGGTCATAAGCTGCATGGCAGTAGGTATGTGGGGCTGCGGCGCATTGAGGCTGCCGGCGCCGACTGCCAATATGGGAACAGAGGCAGAAGTTGATGAGGATGCAGAAGTGAAAGAGGATACAAAAGAGGAAGAAACGGAAGAAAAGGAAGAGAGCGCTTCCGAGACACCGGTACTTGGGCAGGATGATATCGACGGTTATGAAGGTTTCACATATCTGTATGATGAAATATTGAGAACGGACAGCGAAGCGAATAAAGAAACTGGCAAAATGGAGAAAAAGCAGATAACGGTTTATATTCCTCAAGCGGATTATACAAGCGTTAATAGAAGCAATGCCTACAGCACGGCATTGGGGGTTACATTAGAGGTGGAGCTGGAGCCTTACATTCAATATGACATGGAAGATTATCTGGTCACGGAAAATCTGGAATGCTATTTAGAGGAACGCTTCGATCCTTTTTACACCGCCGACTACAAGGATTTGGTAAAAAGTGAAGTGGAAGAAATCGGGGAAAATGCGGCGAGAGCTACAGTAGAGTATTGTGAATACGATAGCTGGGATGACAAATATATTACGTTCTTTGTGACCTACTATCTGGTTGAGCTGGAAGATAAGATGATATTGGTAACGACCACAGTGGATGAAAGCAGCGTTACGGGAAAAACGCCCAAACTGTTGGAGGAATTGGAAGCATTCTATCAGTTTGAAATCGACTGGGATGCAAAAAGAGCGGAGCAGAAGAGAACCGATTATCTGGCAAGCGGAGGGGATAATACTTATTCCACCGGATATTTACTTTTCCAGCTTCCGGAAAACTGGGCGTTGGATAACGAGAATTCCAGTTATGATTCTTCTTTATATGCACCGGAGGGCGACTCCGCATTTGCAGGCTGCGGAATCGTACTGATGGATAAGTACTTAGGCTCGGATGAAACACAAAGCGTAAACGACTTTATAGCCAACAAAGATGTCGCGGAGGAATATGTGAAAGGGATGGCAGGAGAATATGTAGATGATATAGATATTTCGAGTTGTGATACCTGCCTTGGAAAAGCCGCAAAGTTTGTTTATAATATATCCGCCGGTGAAGATAAGGCTAAATGTGAAATGTATTACATTCCCAGTAAGTACGATATATATATTATTTATGTGTTCCAGACCAGCGAGGCAATTGAAGATCCTTTTGCAGTGGTTGCAGATATTTTGGAAAACGGTCAGGCTAGATAATTTTATATCATAAGATGCAATATTTTCACATGTTAAGGCAACAAGGTCTTTCCTAATGATATAAAAAAGATGCAAATCCTTTGATCATAAGATATAATTGATAGTATGATATTTATCATAATACCGGATGAGGGGACTGCATTATGACAAAGGGAAAAAGTAATATAACGGCGGAGGGTGCCATAGAACGGTACGCCGATATGGTGTACCGGCTGGCATTATCCCAGATGGGAAATAAGCAAGATGCGGATGATATTTTTCAGGAAGTATTCGTACGGCTGGTAAAACATGTCCATAAGCTACAGACTTGGGAGCATGTAAAAGCATGGCTCATAAAAGTGACGATCAATTGCTGTAAAAAACATTTTGCTCAATATTGGAACAAAAATGTATGCCCGATGGAGGCACTGGAAATCGGACAGACCGTGGAAGAAGGGTATTCCATACCGGAAGAGGGGATTCCGGTAACGGTTGCGGTAGGCAAGCTGCCACCGAAATACAGACAAGTGATATATCTGTTTTATTATGAGGAGCTGTCAATCATAGAGATAGGTAAGGTAACAGGGCAAAAAGAATCTACGATAAAGTCACAATTATTCCGAGCGAGAGAAATGCTGAAGGAAATGCTAAAAGGAGATGTAGATATATGAAAGACCAGTATCAAGAGGAAATATCCCGGATACATGTCACGAAAGAACTGTTGGAAAAAACCAAAAAGGCAATGAAAGAGGAAGAAGTAAAGGAACAGAAAAGGAAAAAGCTCCGTTCCTATAGAAACTTATCGATTGCTGCCGCTGCGGTTCTATGTCTGTGCCTTCTCGTGCCTATGATGGCAAGGAATCCGGGCAGTTCCACTCAGATACAGCTATCCAGGCAGGAGCAGTATGAGGCTGGAAAAATTGTGAAGAACGACAAAACGAAGCTTGATATAAAAGAGGTGGAGAAAAGGCCACAGGAATTCGACAGTGCAAAAGAAGTGACGGTCAACGGTATTGCCGTATTCATTGTACAGGATGTCGAAACGGGATATTTAAAGGCTTATTATGAAAAAGATCAGGCCGGATATGAAGTATTGTCCGAAACGGACAGTGAGGATGAGCTGACGGAGGCCGTGAGAACTTATTTAAAGTAACCGGTACGGTTATTACGAAGGTAAGAGCAGGCATATCCCCGGCTTTCTTATTGAAATCAGAAAACAGAAAAGTCCGTATTGCGCACTTTTCCTGATTTGAAAGGGGTAAATTAAAATAATGAAATTTGAAAATGATTATATAAGGATTCTTGTGGAGAAAAAGCAGCTCTCTGCGCAGCAGAAGGAGGCAAACAAGCAGAAATGGAAGAAACGGCGTCCCGCAATGCTTGTAGCACTGCTTTTGATTGCAGCGATTGCAGGTGGCGCTTTATATAGCGGCTATTATGGAATGAAGGGCGATTGGCAGCAGACCTTGGCGGACAGTAAAGGCGCGAACGGGGATGGAGCTTCAGGAAACGAACCGGGCGATAACGGAGGTGGCGCCTCATCAGCCGCACTCAATGAAGATGAGCCGGCGAATAAGGAATACGGAGAAGTGGAAGGCACCTATTTGTCAGCGACCAAGTTGGCAGCAGGACTTCAGGAAAAATATGCGGATAAAAGTCTGTATGGTTATACCTATGGAGAACCTGTAGATAATTTAGGCCGTGTGGAGTCTATCGAAATCGAATTGGGCTACGATGCGGCATCTCTGGGTGTGGAATACTGGACGGAACTGTTTGCAGTTTATCAGGACCCCGACCTCACTCATCCGCTGGGATGTAATTATGAATGGGATAAGGAAACGGGTTTGGTAAAAATTATGCCGCCCAATAGCTCTATTTGCAAGATTAGTATCAGTAATTTGGATACGGAGACTGCGGAAAAATATCCGCATACCAAAACAGCCCTGTTCGATGATGGAGCAGCCAGCAGCTGGGGGAACCTCGGAACCTTGTATCTTGCCTCCTATAGAGATACGGAAACAGGAAAACTTCTGGAACAACCTGAGGTAAGCATCATTACCCTCGAAGGGGAATTGGAAGAAGCTCCCAAGCTGACGTATTCTATTTTAGCTGACGGAAGACCGATGTTTAAATGGAATGAGGTGGAAGGTGCTACAGAATATATGGTTTGCCAGACTTCGGCCACGAAAGAAAACGGATACGGAAGTTTTCTGTATGTACTGGGCATAACAGAGAATACCTCATGGACAACCAAAGCCCCTGAATACAGCGATATGGCAACTGTCAACAAAGATTTTAAGACTTTCCGGCTCAGTCAGGATGAGTGGAAAAATGAATCGAATTATGATTATAATATGGATAAATACGGAACGCCCGATATCCCTTGTTACGATACAAGCGAATATGCGGCGGAAGAGGGAATCTGTGTAATTGCAGTAAACGGCGAAGGAACGTCTATGATGAGCAACGTATATCAGGATTCGGAAATGGCTCCGAACCTTCCTTATCAGACTGCTTATAATACGGAGAAGGAAAACGGATTCTTGTCTTCCATGTTAAACTACAACTCTGTAAAGTCCCTGCCCATTTATGATTATGTAACCATGTGCGATGGTTACACGGTGACGAAGCTGATCGATTATCAGACAGAAAAAGCTTATGTTCAGGATAAGCGCCTGATTACTATGGATGACGAGGGAAATCCTGTCAGTGCTGAGACAGTGCCATGCCTGTCCATACCATATATTGTAGAAGGAACTCCCTTTGCCTATGAAATGAGCGTAGAGGATTATGATGAAGCCAATCTGGAAGCGGATAAGGCATTTTTAGAGGATAGGGAGAGCAAACTTCGTAAAAAGTCCGGTGATGTTGCTCCGGAATACGGCATGCGGTATGAAGCAGAAAAAGAGCAGGAATCACAAAATGACGAGATACGCACCGTTACGGACAACGTATGGGCAAACAATGCCTTATCGGAATATCTGGCGACTAATATGCTCGGTGGTGCCGGACTCATTGATCTTGAAGATTTTCCGGAAGCGAGAGATACAGAACTTGTGGATGACGCCCTGATGGAAGCCTATTATCAGAATCCGCTCATTCTGGGGATCCAAGGCTATCGAATCAGCAAGAAGGGAACGGCAATCCGTATTACATATGAAGATTCCCTGAGTGAGCAGGCGAGAAAGCAGCAGGAGATCCAGGAAAAGGTCTCTGAGGTCATCGGAGAAATCATTACGGACGATATGAGTGAGCAGCAAAAAGAGCTGGCAATTAACAAGTACTTGTGTGATACCATAACCTATGATGAGGATGCCCTTGCCAATGCAGAAGAAAATGATTTTATGTATGTGGACAGCCAATTTAACGATTCCTTCAATGCATATGGCGCCCTGTTGAATGGAAAATGCGTTTGCGCCGGATACGCAGCGGCGTTCAAGCTGTTAGCAACGGAAGCCGGCTTGGAGTCCATCGTTGTTACGGGATTTTTAGACGGAGATTTGGCACATGCGTGGAACAAGGTAAAAATCGATGGTGAGTGGCAGATTGTAGATGTCACCAACAACGACAGCGAATTCATTTATAACGCTTTGCTGAATCTGCCATCCTCCGTGGGTGATAGAATCCTGGTAGAGGATAAGGAATATATGCTGGATAAAGCAATCGCAGATTATGTTGGAGAAAGCGATGACAATGAGTTTTACCACATTACGGATAGTTATTTTCCTATAAAAGAAATTGCTGCCAATCTAGCGAAAGAATTGGAAAAAAACGGTACGGCAACGCTGCGTACGGAATATGATTTGAACGACAACGATTTCTATGACGTCGCGGATGCGGTTTATGAAATTATGGGCGACGATATCGACTTATATGGTTATTACTGGCTGGGAGTCATTTATCTGACGACGGAAGAATAAACACTCTTTCCCATCCCGCTTGCAGCAGAGAAGGTTTCTGCTCAAGCGGAGGTGGGAATTTTTGTATTGTTTTCTGTGGACTTTGTTTACGTTATTGTTCACTCCGTTCTCAGTAACGTATGACTTCTGCATTTAAATTCGCTTTGCGAAGCAGAAATCATCTCTTGTATCACATTCTTACGCAGTTTAACAGCAAGTGTTAAGCTGCTGTGTGAACAGTAACTTGTTTACAATAACAGTTACAATTTGCCATACATAAATAGAGACAAAAAAAAACGATTGTGGTATACTATACGGGGTGAATTTAAATGGAAACGAAAATAATCCGTATGGATGAAGAAAATATAGATTATGAAGCTTTAAAAAGAGCCGGGGATATTATCAGAGCCGGCGGTCTGGTGGCCTTTCCCACAGAAACAGTATATGGACTGGGAGGGGACGCATTGAATGAAGAATCTTCGGGGAAAATATATCGTGCCAAGGGCAGACCCTCGGACAATCCGCTTATCGTGCATATCTGTAAGCTAGAGGATATGGCCCCTATCGTAAAAGAGGTTCCGCGGGCGGCGAAACTGCTGGCGGAGGCGTTTTGGCCCGGTCCCCTCACAATCATACTGAATAAATCGGATAAGGTGCCTTATGCCACTACCGGAGGTTTGGATACGGTGGCCATTCGGATGCCGGAGCATAGAACAGCGCTGGCTTTTATAGAGGTATCCGGCGGATATATTGCAGCTCCAAGCGCCAACACCTCCGGCAAGCCAAGTCCTACCATCGCCAAATATGTGGCGGAGGATATGGATGGCAGAATAGAAATGATCATCGACGGCGGCGAGGTGGGCATTGGATTAGAGTCCACGATTGTAGATTTGACGGAAGAGACTCCTATGATACTGCGTCCCGGCTATATCACGAAAGAAATGTTGGAAAAAGTTCTGGGCGAAGTGAAGGTGGATGAGACGATATTGGGCGACAGCCAGGGAAAAGCGCCGAAGGCTCCGGGAATGAAGTACAGACATTACGCTCCCAAAGGCAGGCTGACCATTATTGCAGGGCTTCAGGAGAACGTGGTCCGGGAGATAAACGACAAGGCGGCGGACATGCGAAAAAGGGGAGAAAAGGTCGGAATTATCGGGACGGATGCCACCGTTTCCCTTTACAGTGCTGACAGCATAAAAAGTGCGGGAAGGCGGGAGGATGAGGAGTCCATAGCCAGGACGCTTTATCGAATACTGCGTGAATTTGACGATGAGGATGTAACGGTGATTTACTCGGAGGCTTTCGATGGGACTTCGGGGAACGGGGGAATAGGACAAGCTATTATGAACCGGCTGTTGAAAGCGGCAGGACATCATATAGAAAATATATAGAATAGTATGAATAAGGAGGCGCTTATGTCTATCGCATTAGGATGTGACCATGGAGGATATGGTCTGAAACTGGAAATTATAAAATACTTGGAAGCGCAGGGTATTGCATACAAGGATTTCGGCTGCGGGAGTTTGGATTCCTGCGATTATCCCGAGTACGGGCGGGCGGCGGCAGAAGCGGTGGCGTCGGGAGAGTGCGAGACGGGAATCGTCATCTGCACCACGGGAATCGGAATATCCATCACGGCGAACAAGGTAAAGGGTATTCGCTGTGCGCTTTGTTCGGACACGGTTTCTGCAAGGCTGACAAGAGAGCACAATGATGCGAATATGCTCGCCCTCGGAGCGGGTATCGTAGGGACAAATCTGGCCCTTGGAATTGTGGATGCGTTTCTTCATACGGAATTTTCCGGAGAAGAGAAGCACTGCCGGAGAGTTACCAAGATCGCGGCGATGGAAGACGAACTTTTAAATTGAATATAAAAATGTAATAGCATACACAGGAGGTAATGCAATGGCAAAGGTAGTAATAATGGATCACCCGTTAATTCAGCACAAAATCGGTTATATCAGGAGAAAAGATACCGGTACGAAGGATTTTAGACAGACAATTGGTGAGATTGCCATGTTAATCTGCTATGAGGCTACAAGAGATTTGCAGCTTTCCGATGTGAAAATAGAAACGCCCATCTGCACCGCTACAGCAAAAGCGTTAAAAGGCAAGAAGATGGCAATCGTTCCTATTCTTCGCGCGGGACTAGGAATGGTGGATGGTATGCTGACGCTTATTCCGGCGGCGAAGGTAGGTCACATCGGCCTATACCGGGATCCGGAAACTTTAAACCCGGTGGAATATTACTGTAAGCTTCCGGCAGACTGCGCGGAAAGAGAAGTGTTCGTGGTGGATCCGATGCTGGCTACAGGAGGCTCCTCTGTAGCAGCGATTCAGATGCTAAAGGACAAGGGCTGCAAGAACATTCATTTCATGTGCATTATTGCAGCACCTGAGGGAATCGAGAAGATGAAGAAAGCTCATCCTGACGTAGATATGTATGTAGGAGCATTGGATGAGAAATTGAACGATCACGGATATATTGTTCCGGGTCTGGGGGATGCGGGGGACAGGATATTCGGAACTAAATAAGGATGATTTTTTGAGTTCGCCAAAGCGGACATGGGGGTCTATACATGAAGAGAAAAAATTATATTTCTTGGGATGAGTATTTTATGGGAGTATCGAAGCTTTCCGGGATGAGATCAAAGGATCCCAGTACTCAGGTTGGGGCGTGCATTGTCAGTGAGGATAATAAGATTTTATCTATGGGATATAACGGTTTTCCGGCAGGCTGTTCGGATGATGAATTTCCGTGGGACAGAGAAGGGGATATATATGATACTAAGTACGCCTATGTGACACACAGCGAATTGAACGCCATATTGAATTACCGCGGCGGCAGCTTAGACGGAGCGAAGATTTATGTGTCGCTTTTTCCCTGCAACGAATGTGCGAAGGCGATTATTCAGTCCGGCATCAGGACTATCGTATACGACAGCGATAAATATGCGGATACGCCCACGACCAAAGCTTCCAAGCGGATGCTGGATGCAGCGGGAGTGCGATATTACCAGTACCAGAGGACGGGCAGAAAAGTAGAACTGGAAATGTAAAGGGGGACCTTTCGGTCACCGGACCAAGGCGGGTAGGATAAATGAAGCATACAGGAAAACAGAATATGGCGGCAGTACTCATCGCAGTATTGCTGGCAGGGTGTATACCCATGACGACTGCGACCACTGCATATGCGACAGATGCTACCAGAAAAAAGCTGCAGGAAGCGCAGGATCAGAAAAATCAGACACAGGAAGACTTGAACCAGACGCAGGAAGACCTGCAGAATTTGAATCAGGAAAAGGACTCGCTTCAAGGAGCGTTGAATACACTCAACAGTCAGTTGAAGGAGGTCAGCGATAACTTGGAGGAGCTGGAAGCGCAAATTGACGATAAGGAAGCAGAGATAGAACAGACGAAGGAAGACTTGGCAGATGCAAAAGCCACAGAGGAGCTCCAATATGAGAGTATGAAAAAACGAATCCAGTTTATTTACGAAACGCAGGATTATGTCATGTTGGAAATGCTTTTTGCCTCCGCGAATTTTTCCGATTTTCTAAATCGCAGCGATTACATCGATCAGCTTTCTGCTTACGACAGGAAGAAGCTTCAGGAGTATACGGAGACGAAGGAGCAGATTCAGACGGCCGAAAAGCGGTTGGAGGAAGAAAAAAAGGAACTGGATGACTATAAAGCCCAGGTAGAGGTGGAGAAAAGCCGTGTATCCGGGCTGGTAGGGCAGACTTCCACAAGTATTGCCGGAAAGAAAAATGAAATATCGCAGGCGGAAGCTGAGGCTCTGGCATATGAACAAAGCATAAAGGAACAGGAAGAAAACATTTCCAAGATCCAGGCGCAGCTTGCCGAAGAAATTCGCCTCTCCCAGTTGGCAGCGCAGTCTGCATGGAGGGATATTTCCGAAGTAGGCTTTGCCGAGGGAGACAGGTATCTTCTTGCGAATCTCATTTACTGCGAAGCCGGCGGTGAAGGTTATGCCGGACAGCTTGCGGTAGGCTCAGTCGTCATTAACCGCGTACTTAGCTCTGTCTATCCGGACTCGGTAGTTGGAGTCATCTATCAGGGAAAGCAGTTTTCCCCTGTGGCAAGCGGACGGCTCGCGATCGCTCTGGCGGAGGGAAAGGCCACTGCCAGTTGCTATCAGGCGGCGGACGATGCCATGAAGGGAAATACCAATGTCGGAAATTGCGTGTATTTCCGCACTCCCATCGAAGGGCTGAGCGGCATTAACATTGGAGGGCATGTATTCTATTAGGCTTTCATATAAAAAGGCATGACAATTCTTTGGAAGTGAGCTGCCCCCCATAAGTTAGATTTTTTGGTCTAACTTATGGGGGGCAGTTCAAATGTTGTGCCTATTATTATGTATTAGGAAAGTGCACCTATTGCATAAAAAAGTGCACCTATTACAAAATGTCTTCGATATATTTCTGTAAGGTGGAAAATTTTCCGGCATATATGATCTGAAGCAGATGGTTTAGGCGAAACAAACATTTCTTTATTAAATCGCTCTGCACCAATTCTTTATCCAAAGCGATAACCAGTTCGTCCAGATCCACAACCTTCACGAAGCCATCGGGATAGATGATGACATCGGCCAGCAAGTCTAAGGAGGTCAGGGTATTCTTCGCTTCATCATAAATATATTCTACAATATCGCAGTACCAATATAAGAGAGAACCATCTTCGCGGTAGAACTTGCTCACCTTGAAGCCCTGCTTCAGAAAATAACAGGAATAACCGTGATGCAGGTCCTTTTTTGGCTTTAAAGCGTTCCATTTGGTAATAATTACCTCATCGTTACATGTGACAATAATATCGTCCTTCAGTAAAATGCACTCGTCCGGCATGATTCTTTTACGGTAAAGAATAGGATTTGTCATGCGTCCTCCAGGAATGCCGCAAAGCGAAGACAGGGAATGGCAGCTCGCGGCTGGTTGCGGTTTGTAGTGAAAGGTATATATGTCCAAATCTTACACTTGCCCCAAACAAAAGTCAAGCAGGAAAGTCAAAAAAGGGAAAAACGCATATGATAACATAAAAAATAATCTTTTTATAAAGGACGTTGCTCATGTATAATCAAAGAATTTTGCCCTTTTATATGACATATCCGCTGCCCCTTTATTATCAGGAAGAAGATACGGCGATGAGGGATCTGGAGTACTTACAGCAGATGTATCCGATAGAGGCAAAAAGGTACCAGAAAGTGGTAGCCAGCATGTTGGATAAGCTGGATTATGAAGGCAGTATGATTTATGATGAATACCCCGATAAATGGCAGATGTACAGACTATCCCAGAATATCTTAGATGTTATCAGAAGACAGGAAGAAGAGGAGAAAGCTGGCGAGGTTGTTGCGCAAGAGAAGCTGGATTCGATCTCCGATGTGGTGCAGGTTATTCTCTGCTATGAGATTTATAAAAGAAGACATAATCGAAGCCATAGCGGTATTTTAAAGTTTTAGTTGTAGTTTTATAGTAAAGTCAGTAAAATATAGTCATGGCATAAATTGTCATGGCTATATTATTTTTCTGTAATAGGAAAATGCCCCTATTACAGAAAAAATGGATGCGCAGCTACGCACGCGGAACAAAAGCTGTGCAGTCGAAGTATCTGGCTGTGAAAGTGCATGAAACACACTTTTGTTTAGGACGTTTAGGAAAAGGATAAAAAATGGAAGAATTGTTGCAGGAAGCAATCGGAGAAGGGCTGTACCAGATTATTTTAAGCAATCCTACGGATAAGGAAAAAATAAACAAGGTGAAGGTACGCCCTGTGATGTTGAAGGATAAATTGTATTTTCAGGAAACTGCGTATATCGGAGCTCAGGTATTTCACGAGAACTATGATAAGGAAGCTTTAATAGCCAAAATTATGACACATATGTCGGAGAATTTCCGGCAATGTGAGATAGAGACAGCAAAAATAAAGGCAACGGTGCTCGTAAGTAAAAAAGGAAAAGTAACGATCAATAAGAAGACGGCGGCAGGACAGAAAGAAATCGATTGGTCCCATAATAGAACGAAAACATATATTTTGGAGGAAGGAAGGACCGTTCCCTTTCTTGTGGATCTGGGCGTACAGACCTCGGACGGAAAGGTAGTGAAGTCAAGATATGATAAATTTAAGCAGATTAACCGTTTTCTGGAATTTATTGAGGATATTCTGCCCACACTCCCTAGAGAAAGAACGATTAAAATCATTGATTTCGGCTGCGGGAAGTCTTATCTTACGTTCGCGGTCTATTATTATTTGAAGATATTGCAGGGACTGGATGTTCAGATTATAGGATTGGATCTGAAAAAAGACGTGATTTCACACTGCAATGCTCTCGCCTTAAAATATGGATACGAGAGCTTGAAATTCTTGCAAGGAGACATCAGTACCTTTGATGGGGCGCAGGAAGTAGATATGGTCGTGACCCTTCACGCATGCGATACTGCAACCGACTATGCGCTGGCAAAGGCGGTGGAATGGAAGGCGAAGGTGATTCTATCTGTTCCATGCTGCCAGCACGAGGTGAATGGGCAGATAATGTGTGAGGAGCTCGCCCCTGCTCTTAAGTACGGGCTGATTAAGGAGAGGATGGCAGCACTTCTTACCGATGCGGTACGCGCCAATATTTTGGAAGAACATGGCTATGAGGTACAGATATTGGAATTCATAGATATGGAGCATACGCCCAAGAACATTTTAATACGTGGGATAAGAAGAACAGAGAGAATCGGGAAACACAGAGAAACGAATGTGAAAAAAATGACAAGTATGATGAATGTGGAAACTACCTTGCAGAAATTAATGCAGTGAAACGGCGTATTTATATTATGAAGTAAATGACCTGCGAGCAGTAACCAAAGCCAAGCCAGCTTGGCTCGTTGCTTTCGGGAGAATAAGGAAATGGAAAATGAAGAAAACAGCGATAAAATGTTTATATCTGGCGGCTGTGTTTTTTATAGCTCTTTTTATTATCAGTGCGGTGGCAAACCAGGGCAATACCGAGATGACGATGGAAATGGGACCGGCGACCTACCCGGTTATCCACATGGTGGTAGGCGGCAGAGCGGTAAACAGCCTGCACGGATATAAAGACAGCATGGAATGCAGTTACCAAAGGGATAGTATAACGCCTCTGGGACAAGGGAGAAAAGTGAATATTGCCGTGGATAAATACGGAGAGACGATAGAAGGGCTGTCTTTTGAGGTGCGAAGCATCGATGGAGAGAGGCTGGTGGAGAATACCCAGCTTACCGAATATAAGGAAACGGAAGAAACCATAGAGGCGGAATTTTCCATAAAGGATTTGATTGAAGAGAATACAGAATACATGCTCGTGCTGCTCCTTACCGACGACAACGGGAGGACGATTTATTATTACACGAGAATTATCCAGACCGAAAATTATTTTACGGACGAAAAGGTGGACTATGTGCTGAATTTTCATAGGAAAACCTTCGATAAGGAGGCGGCTAAGGAGCTGACCAAATATCTGGAGTCCAATTCTGACGGAGACAATACGACCTACAGCAAGGTAACGATACACAGCAGTTTCCATCAGGTTACATGGGGAGATTTATCCGTCAATAAATTAACGGAACCCGATATAACAATAAAAGAACTGGCCTCCCAGACCGGTGCTTTGGAACTGAATTACCTTGTATCCATAGAAGACGGCAAGCAGACGAAGATCTACCGGATTAAAGAATTCTACCGGATACGTTATACCTCTGACCGGATTTATCTGCTGGACTTCGAAAGGACGATGAATCAGATTTTTGATGAAAAATCTGATGTTTACAGCAATAATAAGATCGATCTCGGAATAATCCAGCTTGAGGACATCGATTTGGCAGAGAGCGATGGCGGAAACGTAGCTGCGTTTACCGATGGGAGCAGATTGTACTGTTATAATGTGCCCGACAATAAGCTTTCTCTTCTGTTTAGCTTTTATGACGGAAATTACGACGATGAGAGGACCACTTGGGAGAAGCACGAAATAAAAATACTCAATGTGGACGAGGCGGGAAATGTTCAATTCATTGTCTATGGATATATGAACCGCGGAAAGCACGAGGGAGAGGTTGGAATATCCGTATATCATTTCAGCGGGCTCTTGAATACGATTGAAGAGCTGGCCTATATACCAAGTGCAGGTTCCTATGAAATACTGAAGGCGGAGCTGGAGCAGCTTTCCTATATCAATAAATCGGCAATTTTCTTCTTCATGCATGAGGGCTCCATTTATGCGGTGAATCTTGAGGATTGTACTTGCGAGGTCATGGTTTCAGGACTGATAGAGGGCAGTTATAAGGTATCGGACTCTAACAGGATGGTGGTATGGCAGACCGGAGGGGACCAATACGCCAGCAAAAAGCTGATACTCATGAATCTGAACACAAAAGAAAAGATAGAAATAGCTGCTGGAGCAGAATCCGGATCAGCGGAGGAATATATCGCGCCACTGGGGTTTATGGGTGAGGATTTGATATACGGACTGGCTAAAAGCTCAGATGTGGTTCAGGACAACACCGGAAGCATATTGTTTCCTATGTATAATATTAAGATACAAAACGAGAGCGGTGAAGTGCTTAAGACTTATAGGCAGGCGGGAATCTATGTGGTCGGAAGCGAGATTCAGGGCAATCAAATCAGCCTTCTGCGTTTGGAGAAAAATGAGGAAACCGGGGTTTATACCGAGATTTCCAACGACCAGATCGTAAATACGAAAATAGAGACTGTCGGAAATAATACGGTGGAATCCATTCCTACGGATAAATTTGAAAAAATAGTGCAGATAGTCGTAAAGAACAATATCAATACGAAGACCTTAAAGAGACTGACGCCAAAGGAAGTATTATTCGAGGGCGGAAGGGAAATCGCTCTGGAAGAAAGCGAAACGGAAGCTGCCCGATATTTTGTATATGGAAAGGACGGAGTGGAGGGAATCTTCACCGACGAAGGAAACGCAGTCAATCTGGCCTATGAGCTTTCTGGTATTGTAGTAAATGAAAAGGGCGATTATATTTGGATCAAGGGCAATAGAAGCGTGAAGAACCAGATCATGGCAATCAAAGAGGCGGCGATTACCGAGGAAAAGAATAGCCTTGCCGTATGCCTGGATACGATTCTCCAATACGAAGGTGTAATGCGCAATTCGGAGTATTTATTAAACCGAGGAGAAAATATACTGGATATTATGAAGAGCAATCTGGAAGGAGTTCAGGTTCTGGATTTGACAGGGTGCAGTCTGGACGCTATATTGTATTATACCAATAAGGACATACCGGTGCTCGCCACCTTAAACGACGGGAGCGCAGTTTTGATCGTGGGCTTCAACGAGCTCAATACGGTATTGATGGATCCGCTTACCGGTACAATTTACAAAAAGGGTATCAATGACTCGAAGCAAATGTTCGAAGAAAATGGAAACCGCTTTATCACTTATGTTAGGGGAGAATAGTGTAAAAACAGCGTATTTTAGCTGTTCGCAACCGATGGTTGCGTTCATTCAAACTAGAATTGGTAGTGCAACCGGGGGGCAATTTCTATAATTAAATCAAGAAGGTTCCCAATGCAAAAATTCCCAATGAGGATTTTCGCATTAAGAAAAGGAGAAAGTATTATGAATATTGAAATTGCAAATCGGTTAGTGAATCTGCGAAAAAACAATAACTTGTCGCAGGAAGCCTTGGCTGAAAAACTTGGAATCAGCAGGCAGGCTGTTAGTAAGTGGGAAAGGGCAGAGGCTTCGCCAGACACAGATAACCTAATATTACTGGCGAGGCTGTATGGAGTATCTTTAGATGAGCTTTTAAAGACAGAGGATGAGATTCCCCTTTCCAGAGAGGAAGCGCAGGAGATTTCTGATTCCGGAGCAGTACCTCCATCCAGCGATAATGATGAGTATGTTCATGTGGGCTTCGGCGGAGTGCATGTAAAAGATAAGGACGGAAGTGAGGTGCATGTAGGCTGGGACGGCATACATGTAGACGACAAGAAGAACAGAGATAACGTTCATATCGACAAAAAAGGAGTATATGTAAATGGGCAGAAATACGATAAGGAATGGTTCAGCCATCATCATCATTTTCCATTTACCCTGATTATTGTGCTGCTTTATATTTTAGCGGGAACGTTTTTTAACGCATGGCACCCGGCGTGGATGCTGTTCCTTCTGATTCCTCTGTGGCACAGCTTCGTATCAGCGATAAAAAATGAGAACATGCATTTTTTTGCTTATCCGGTATTAGCTACGCTGCTGTTCCTTTGTGCGGGCTTCTTTGCGAATGCATGGCATCCGGCTTGGGTAATCTTTTTGACGATTCCAATTTACTATCCTTTTGTATCGTATATGCAGAGCCTTAGGAATGAACAGGAATATGAAGAATATCATTCCCCGTATTCGGATGAAGATACGGAGGAATAGATATGAAAAGAACGTGGATTGGTTTTATTATATTTTTATGCGGAGCAATCGTAATCTGCGCGGCGTCTGTAAGCTATGCAAGGCACTATAATTACGGTTCTCTTCACTTTATAGGAGGATTCGGAATGGTAAGCTTGAAAAACACAGAGGAATTTGCGGCGGATGGAATTGAAAATATAGATATTTCGTACAGTTCAGAAAATATCATCTTCTTAAAAGGTGAGAAGGATAAAATCGTTATAAAAGAATATCTTCATGATGGCGGAGAAGACCATACGAGGATGGAAGTAGAAGGAAATACTCTATATGTTAAGAAGGATGAGAGGGTGAATGAGATTTATTTTCTGAGTTTTTTGACGGGCAGGGAGAGGATCGAAATATATTTGCCCGAAGCCTTCGGCGGAAGTGTAAATGTCACGGCTTCCAGCGGAAATATCACGTCAGATCCGGCTTGGCAATTTAAGGAGTTCTATGCAAATGTAAAAAGTGGAAATATTACATGGAAAGAAGTTCAAGCAGAGAAAATTACTGCAGAGACTTCCAGCGGGAATATCTCTTTCGGTAAGGCGCAAGGAGAAAGAACGTTAACTGCCTCCAGCGGAAATATTGTAGTATCCTCCGGAGAGGGAGACACTTACGTATCTGCTTCCAGTGGAAACATTACGGTGGAAGGAGCCTCCGGGAATTTTAAGGCCTCAACTCACAGCGGGAACATCGAAGCAGAATTAATCAGCTTGGGAGAAACGGTGGAAGCAGAAGCGAACAGCGGCAATATGAGGCTGGATATCCCTAAGAACAGCGCTTTTTCCTTTGAAGCGGAAGCGAGCAGCGGAAGCATAGATACTGACTTTGATGAGTACCTTTCTTATAACAAGAAGGGCAATACGGCGAGCGGAACCTATGGGGAAAATGCATTGACGTCGATAAGAACGAGAGCCTCAAGCGGTAATACGGAGGTGAATTTCCGCTAGATCCGAAGTTTTTTGAAAGGAACTGGAAACAGCTCGTATAACGTATGAAAGGAGCCGAGAGGCTCCTTTTTAATAGGGAAATGCTCCTATTATACAAAATATAGATGCGCATCTACGCGCGGAACAAAAGTTGTACTTAAAAGCTACGCTTTCGATGTACTCGACGGAAGGGGTATACGAAGCACACTTTTGTTCTGTAATAGGAAAGAACTCATATATACTTGTTCAATTTACTGGTTGAAAATACGGTCTTTGTATTTCTCCAAAGAAAATAGAAGAAGCATTCCTAAGATGCCGCAAGAAATAATTTCCCCGGCAGTAACAGTAACTACCGAAAACCATAAGGGGCGTATGCCATAAGCGTAAAGCAGCACTGGCGGAACCACGATCATGTTCGTGACGATGGGCGGAACCGGTGCCAGCCACTTGTAGCGGCGAAGCTTATATGTGAGAAACGCGCCAAGCAGGGTGGCGAGACTTCCGAATATAATATCGGGCAGAGCGCATCCTGTCAGTATGTTGCTGAGCAGACAGCCGATAAACAATCCGGGTATTGCTGCGGGAGTGAAAAAGGGAAGAATCGTAAGAGCTTCCGAGAAACGAACCTGCACCGCATAGTTGGCGAGGCCAAAGGCGTTGGCTGCAAAAGTGAGCACAACATAAATAGCGGCAATCATCGCCGCTTGGACCATTAGTAATACTTTCTTGTTCATGTGAATTTGTCTCCTTTAGTTTTGTTTTTTTCCCGCTTTATAAACGGGTCGGTCAGGAAGGTTTCGAACTGACCGGGGGATTTTGCAACTCGATAAGTCTATCATAGGTAAGAGTAAAATTCAAGGTCTTGGATGAAATCCTTTGTACAACAGTAAGCTAATCTATGGTATTCTTCGTCAGCCACGCTCCCGAGCGGTATCGAAGATAGTAAATAACCGTCCGTACTGCCCACTCGATTCCCATGCAGATCCACACGCCCTGCACGCCGAGGCCCAGGGGAAGCGCGAAGAGATAGCCCAGTCCGACCCTGACGACCCACATGGTGATGAGGGAGGAGATGGAGCTGTAATTGGCATCGCCCGCGGAGCGAAAGACGCAAGGCAGAATATTGGATGCCGACCAGAAGAGGGGCATGGGAATAGCTGCAATCCAGAGCAGATTATATATTAAGGAAAGCGTTTCCTCCGGCGCCTGATACAGCTTCAATATAAAGGGCATGAGAGGCATGAACACCACTAAGGATAAGGTGATGATAAAGGTACCTAACCATACCAGCTTAGCCCCGTAACGTTTTGCCAGCTCCTTATCTCCGGCGCCGATACACTGGCCTACTACGGTGATGGCAAGGGTACTTATCGCCATTCCACTGGAATACAGGATAGAAAAGGCGGAGCTTGCGATAGCGTTGGCTGCAACGCTGATCGTACCGAGAAAGACGATATAAGTCTGAACGAGCATGCCTCCTCCGTTAAAGAATACCTGCTCTAAAGCGAAAGGAACGCCTATTTTAAAGACGGATCTTAAGATAGAAGAATTAATATGAAAAATATCTTTCGTATAGACCCTGAATATACTTTTGGGGCGTACTAATAAAAAGACCGCAAAGCCGCCGCCGATAAGTCTGGCAATGTTTAAGGAAAGGACCGTTCCCATGATATCCATATGAAAGCCATTAATAAAGAGCATACTGGCGAACAGATGAATCAGATTGATGAGCATCGTAAGGCGCAGACAGGTCTTCGTCTCCCCCAACCCGCGTAAAACGGCAAAGGATCCCATATAAAAGGAATGAAAAATCATGGAAAGAGCTACCCCGATGAGGTAGTTGCAGGCTTTTTCCTTAACGACAGGGTCTGCCGCTCCAAACAGGGTATATACTAAAGGATTTGAAAAAACGATTAAAAGAGTACATAAAACAGTAGCCACCAGAGAGGTGGCGAACATTACCTGCCCTGCAGCAGTACGTATCTTCTCAGTTTCTCCCCGCCCTTTGTACTGTGCAACGACTACTGTGCCTCCGGCGGCTATGGCATTAAAGATGGAATACACCATCATATTCAAGGGAGATACGAGGCTGACTGCGGATACGGATTCCTGACTGGAGGAACTTATCATAGCCGTTGTAAGCAGTCCGATGATATTAATAAAAAACTGATCCAGAATAAGCGGAAGCAGCATGGAAAATAGTTCCCCATAGGAAAATTGACTGCTTCCAAGTTGTTTGCTCAAAAATAAATCGGCCCTTGAACCGGACCGGATAAGTGAAATTTTATGTGCGGAGTGCAGTTTCATAAAATAATTATGCCTTTCTCATATCCTGCGGACTTCCTGTCGCAAGTGTAAATTTTTATCCATATGCTTTAAACGTATAATCGTTCAAATTATATGGATAATAAAATAATTCATCTTTATAGCTAGTATAACCTCCACGAAATAACCTTATGTTTTACTTGCCTATTTTCCTGATAGCCCTATTCCCCAGGCCTCGACGTAGCCACCGCTACGCCTACGTTTGTGAAACAGTACTCTCAGAAAAATGTTCTGCGTCAAATATTAAGGTATTTCGTGTGGATTATACTAGTCTTCCAGCTCGCCGTTCTTATATTTTGCAACAACGCTTTGAATACGCTCATTAGGATCTAACAAATCGCTGATAGAGGCATCGTGGTTCAAAGTATCGATAAGATAAGCGATATACTTGCTCATATCGCAGTTAATATACCATTCTCTGGAAAGCAGCTCCGGTGTCTGGTAGATTAAGTTGGTGGTGAGTACCTTGTCGATAATCTTGTCCTCAAAGGCCTTGTCGAAACCGGAGAGGCCGCCCGTAAAAAGACCAAAGGTGGCGCAGATAAACACCCGGCCCGCTTTTCTCTTCTTGAGTTCAGCAGCAACCTCGAGTGCACTTTCACCAGAAGAAATCATATCGTCGATGATGATCATATCCTTGCCTTCTACGCTGGTTCCGAGGAACTCATGGGCTACAATCGGGTTTCTGCCGTCTACAACTCTCGTGTAATCGCGTCTCTTATAAAACATACCCATATCCAGGCCGAGCACGTTGGCCATATAAATTGCACGTCCCATACCGCCCTCGTCGGGGCTGATAGCCATCATATGGTCGGAATCCAAAGTCAGGCCCTGCACATGCCGGAGAAGTCCCTTGATGAATTGATAGGTGGGCTGTACTGTCTCGAAGCCATGAAGAGGTATCGCGTTCTGCACCCGCGGATCGTGTGCATCGAAGGTAATGATATTGTCTACGCCCATGGCAACCATTTCCTGAAGAGCCAGCGCACAGTCCAAAGACTCTCTCGTGCTTCTCTTGTGCTGTCTGCTCTCATATAGAAAAGGCATGATGACGGTAATCCTTCTCGCCTTGCCTCCTACTGCAGCAATAATTCGTTTCAAATCCTGATAGTGGTCGTCAGGGGACATGTGATTGGGCTGTCCGCATAAAGAGTATGTGAGGCTGTAGTTCGCCACATCAACAAGGATATAAAGGTCGGTTCCACGGACGGATTCCATGATAATTCCCTTCGCTTCACCGGTGCCGAAGCGGGGAACCTTCGCGCCAAGAATATAAGATTTACGCTGATAACCTGCAAATGCAAGAGAGTCTTTGTGCTCGCTTTCTCGCTCCGTTCTCCAATTTACAAGATAGTAATCAACTTTTTCCCCCAAAGATTTACATCCTTCCAAAGGAATAATGCCCAGAGAACCGACGGGAATGGTCTCAAGATTTCTTTTTTCTTCACGCTTTGCCATGAAAAAATCCTCACTTTCTGCTGCGCAGGTACTTAATTTGCTCTGTTTAGTTTTTTATATATTCGGATATCCGGTCCGGATAATTTACATAATGTATAGTTGCTGGTAATCCTCGAAAATATTCTGTCGGAGTAGCGCACGCGCAGTTCCTCTAACGAAAGGTTCGTAGAGATAATCGTATCCTTGTGTCGGATGTGTCGCTCGTTCAGACAAGAAAAGAGCTGGGAAGAAGTATAGTTGCCCACAACCTCTGCACCCAGATCATCGATGATTAACAAATCGCAGTCGTAAATATCGTCGTATGCCTCACCTAGCCCATTCTTATTCCTGAACCCATAAGAAAGCTGGGATAAGGTCTCGAAAAAGGAAGAGGAACTGAAATAAAGAACGGAACGACCCTTTTCAATCAATTCTTTTGCGACGCAGCCGGACAAAAATGACTTGCCAGACCCTACTGTACCATAAAAGAATAAATTTTGATAGATGGAATTAAAACTTTCTATAAATTTCTTGCAAGTATTTACGGCGTCCGTAAAAAGCACGAGGTCGTCGTCCTTATAATACTCATAAGAAAGATTGGCGAAATTCTCGTGCTGCAGCATCTTGCTGATGTGAGACTGCTCATAAAGCATGGAAATTTCGAACTGGCGAAAACAATGACATTTCTGTCCGTCTATGTATCCGGTATCCTTGCAGTCGGGGCAGTCGTAAACCGGCTCCAGATAATCGGAAGGATAGCCGGAAGAGACCAAAAGCTTCGTTTTGCTTTCAGAAAAGTTCTTAATGATTACTTTTAAATCGTCGAGGGCCGAATTATCACCGCTCAAAAGCTTTTTTCCATGTTCTACGGAAATGGAGGCTATGGAGTCATCCAGCTCCTTGTAGCCGTCCACATGCTCATAAATGTAGGCGCGGCGCTTCTCTAATAAATGCCGGTTCTTGTCCTGCTTTTCCTCATATGTGCGAATAATGAAATTATATTGAACATTATTTAACGTCACAGCGAAGTCTCCTTAAATTATCGGATTTTTAAGAGTTCCTTTTCCAGCGTCTCGAAGTCATAGTCGTGCTGCTTGAACTGATTAAAGGCATTGTTCGAAACGGACTTGGGCAGTGTGCGGGAAGTCTTGCCGCGCAGGAATTTCTCATCCTCCTTAGCAATATCGGAAAGATGGTGCACACCCGCATCGTGCCAGCTCTTTAGAATGGTATCGGCATATTCGAAACGATGTTTATCCGTTCCCATGACAGTACGCTCACAGGCAACGCGAATCACATCCATTTCAAAACCAAGCTCCTTCGTCCAGCGGCGGATGTAATCCGCTTCCTTGGAAGTGGGAGAGGTATTCTTGCCCAAAGAATTCATAATGTCGTAAACGGATTTATCATATTTGTAAGCATACTTTTCCGCATCCTTTGGATTGGTAATTCCTGACTGTGCCCAGCTGACAGCCACTTTTTCTATGTAACGGAAGTCCTTCTTCCCGCGTTCTACGCAATATTGGACCAAATAATCGATTAAGTCCACGGAAAAAGCGAGCTTATCCGAAATGAAGAATATAGATCTCACTTCGGAAGGAGATAAGGTCTTTCCTATGTATTGTTCCACGATAAATAATAATTGCGAGGTTTCTTCTTTCGATTTAAACTCTTTTAACTGGTCTAAAGAATAGGACGGCTTTTCATATGGTTCTTCGTCTGTTTGCTTATCTTCCGGAACGGAGGTCTGCTCTAAAGCAGTTTCTGCGGGGGGAGAAACGGATTCCTTGGCAACCCGGGCCATTACCGGAGCAGCAGGCATAGAACTTCCGTTTATCTGGCGGCTCAAATCGAGAAGATGAATGCCGATTAAATTTTTGGATTCGTCGTATTCTAAGGAAAGAAGATGATTCTTCTCCCAATATTTGAGCGCACGCATCACGTCTTTTTCCGTATGGTTAAATTTGTCCGCAATATCGGACAGACTGAAAGACAGATTGGCATTCATCATGCGGATAAGATAAATATATATTTTAAGCTGTGCATCGTTAGCATCCGTCATATATTCGTCAATAAAAATATTGGATACAGCCGTTGCATCCACATAGTTGTCCTTATAAATTGTTAAACGCCCCATTTATCTCACCCATTCTCATTATATGTTACTGTTCACTCCGTTCTCAGCAACGCATGATTTCTGCAATGCAAAATTTTTGCATGTACGATTCGCTTTGCGAAGCAGAAATCATCCCTTGAATCACGTTCTTACGCAGCTTGACAGTAAATGTTAAGCTGTTGTGTGAATAGTAACCATTATATTACTATACTCATTTCAAAGCAAGTTGAATTATAACATAACCCTTCTCAAAAATAAATAGTCAATTTGCCAGAAAACGCCGTAAATACGCCATTTTCAAGAAATGTGGACGATGTGGATAATGTGGATAATTATAGTTCAAAAAAAGATATACGATGGATAAGGATATGTAAAGTTCATGTAAAAATCGAAGGTTACGGGGGTGCTTTCCTGAAGGGGCAAAAAGCTGAAATATCCACAAATTTTAAAAAGCATAAGGCTCTTAAAATTGTGGATATTGTGGATAGCTATTTTTTTAGCAGATTTTCTCCCACTTTTACGATATCTCCAGCCCCCATAGTTATCAACAAGTCATTTTTAACACAGCTCTCTGATAAAAAATTCTCAATTTCTTCAAAAGAAGAAAGATAAAAGCATTCAGCTCCCAGCTTATTTATTTCCACCTGAAGATTGGCTGAGCTGATACCGAGATTATCCGTCTCCCTGGCCGCATATATATCGGAAAGGACTACCTTGTCTGCCAGTGAGAGTGCGGCTGCAAATTCTTTTAAGAAGGATTTCGTCCGCGTATATGTGTGAGGCTGGAAAACACACCACAATGTATTGTGTGGATAATTCTGAGCCGCTTTCAAGGTCGCAGTAATTTCCGTCGGATGATGGGCATAATCATCGATGATGGTAATGCCGTCTTTTTTGCCCTTATATTCAAAACGCCTGTCGGTACCTGAAAAGTGCAGGAGAGCCTTTTTCACCGTCTCGCTGCTGATACCGAGGACATCGGCAAGGGCGATGGCCGCCATGGCATTATGCACGTTATGTTCTCCGGGAACCATAAGGGAAAAGGCTTCGGATAAACCGTTTCTCCGATTCAGCATAAAGGATGCATGGGCCAGTTCGTCGAAATGCAGATCGGTATAGCTGTAATCGCAGTCGGGAGCGGAGCCGCAGGTAATGACCTGACAAAGCAGTCCTTCCGTGATTTCTTCGTAATTATCGATGTCTCCGTTAATGATAAGAGTTCCATCCGCCGGCAGAAGCTTGGCAAATTTATGGAATGAAGTGCGGATATCGTGAATATCTTTAAAGAAGTCGAGATGATCTTCTTCTATATTAAGTATAATTCCGATCTTCGGAAAAAAGCTTAAGAAGCTATTGGTGTATTCGCAAGCCTCCGTCACGAAGTATTCGGACTTGCCTACCCGGATATTGCCTCCTATGGTCTTGAAGATGCCGCCGATGGAAAGCGTAGGATCCCGGTCATCTTCGAGGAGAATCTCCGATATCATGGATGTGGTGGTAGTCTTGCCATGGGTGCCGCTGACGGCGATGGGAAGCTTGTAATTTTTCATCATCTGACCGAGGAGCTCGGCTCTCGACAGATGGGGAATGCCCATTTCCTTCATGGTGATGAACTCGGGATTATCGGAATGGATGGCACTGGTGTACACGATGAGGTCGATATCGGAGGTCAGATTCTCTGCCCTTTGTCCGTAATGGACAACCGCCCCCTTCTCCTTCAAAGCCTCGGTCAAAGAAGACTGTCTCATATCCGAGCCGGACACTTTGAAATCCTCCGTCAGAAGAATCTCAGCGAGACCGCTCATGCTGATGCCGCCGATGCCGATGAAGTATATGTGAATAGGGTGTTGAAAATCAATGTTATACATAACCGCACTTCCTGTTCTTTTTTATGCTTATACTGTACTGCCCGGGGTGACGATATGTTTTTACTCCGGACGATACGCATACTATATTATACTCACATAGTCGGAAAAAACCAATAGCAATTTGAGTCGGAAATTGTCACGGAAGGAAACAAGCCCCGTAAAACGGCACATTTTGACTAAAAGTGACTGCATAGTACGCAGAAAATTCCAAAAAGATATAAAAAATATACAAATAATTTACTTTAAAGATAAAAATATTGTAAAAAATTTACATAAAAAATGCCTTAAAACGAAAAGTATTTTGTAAAAAATATTCACTTTCTTAGTATAATATGGTATAATCTAAAACACAATATAGTAATTACTTAGGTGTGACTAACAGGTAAGACTAATAAGAGGTGATGACATGATTAAAAAAGAAATGATTGCCATGTTGTTAGCTGGGGGACAAGGAAGCCGTCTGGGCGTTTTGACATCGAAGGTGGCAAAACCGGCGGTAGCCTTCGGGGGAAAATACAGAATTATCGATTTCCCTCTCAGCAATTGTATTAACTCCGGTGTGGATACGGTGGGAGTATTGACCCAGTATCAGCCTCTTAGGCTGAATACACACATAG
>JAEZRJ010000075.1 GCA_023412855.1 Bacillota bacterium
GGATAAGCAGAGAAGCGAAAAGAGACTTGGTAGCCTACTCGTTTATTGCGCCCAATTTTATAGGATTTGCCGTATTTACTCTCGTTCCTATCGTATTCGCCTTTTTGCTCGCCTTCATGAAATGGGATGGAAACAACACGATGGAATTCGTGGCCCTGAATAATTTCAAAAGGCTGACCGGAGATACTTTTTTTGTGGCGGCGCTTAAAAACACGATTATTTATGTTATAGGAACGGTACCTCTTACAATGATAGCTTCGTTAGCATTGGCTATCGTGCTGAATCAGAAAATCAGAGCGAGGGGTTTCTTCCGTACGGTGGCGTTTTTTCCATATGTAGCGTCCTTAGTGGCAATTACAGCAGTGTGGAGTATGATTTTTCATCCGTCGAAGGGACCGGTCAATTATCTGCTGCTAAACGTATTTGGAGTGCCGCAGGCTAATCTTCCCAAATGGTTTGGCGGGGGGCTCGTACTCTTTACTTTAATATTATTCAGTGTATGGAAATACATGGGTTACTATATGGTAATCTACTTGGCAGGACTTCAGGGTATTTCTGCCGAGTTATACGAAGCGGGCAGTTTGGACGGCGCCAGCACATGGCAGAAATTCAAATTCATTACGTGGCCGCAGCTTCGCGCCACCACATTCTTTGTTGTGGTAATGCTGACCATCAATTGCTTCAAGGTATATGACATTGCGATCATGCTGGCCGGAGGCGGAGATGGAAAGCTGAGCATTTCCTCAACGGTTCTTGTTTATTACATTTATCAGAATGCATTCAATTATTGGGATCTGGGATATTCCAGCGCTATCGCGATGGTATTGTTCGTATTGGTGCTTATCGTTACGCTGATACAGTTCCGATATGAGAAAAAGCTGGGAGAATAGGTTGAAAATTTTTTCAACATCCTGATTTATACGTGTGCTAAAGCACACAGACAGGAGTTAAAATAAACAAAAAAAGGAGGAACCGTAATGGGAAATAATGTTTCAACAAAAAAATTTAAATCGAAAAAAAGAAATAAGATTGCCGGAAAGGTCGGCGTCTATCTTATTTTGCTCATAATTACGGCTGTTATGATCGTTCCGTTTTTGTGGATGTTGTCCGCATCCATTAAATCCAACCGCGAGGTTTTCCTGATGGACCCTTTCGTCTGGATACCGGAAGTTCCCAAATGGGACAATTATATTAAGATATGGACAAAAATTCCGCTTTTGCAATTCGTTCAGAATACGGTATTTTTAACGATTGTAGTTACTTTTTTACAATTACTCACATCGAGCTTTGCCGCTTATTCTTTTGCAAAGTTAGAGTTTAAACATAAAAACATACTATTTTTGGCATATATATCCACAATCGCAATGCCTTGGCAGGTGTATATGGTTCCCCAGTTCATTATGATGAGGGGAATGGGACTCAACGATAAGCTGTTAGCTATGATTTGTCTGCAGGCGTTCTCAGCCTTCGGCGTATTCTTAATGAAGCAGTTTTACGAAGGAATTCCTAACGATTTATGCGAGGCAGCGAGAATCGACGGCATGAGCGAATACCGGATTTATCTTAAGATTATGCTTCCGCTGTCAAAGCCTGCGCTATCCACGCTCACTATTTTTACCTTCGTTAATACGTGGAATGACTACTTGGGACCGTTGATTTACTTAAAAACAGAGACGAAAAAGACCATACAGCTTGGATTGAAAATGTTCATCGGACAGTATTCGGCAGAATACGGGCTGATTATGGCGGGTTCCGTGGTATCCTTGATTCCGGTTATTTTGGTATTTCTGTGTTTACAGAAATACTTTGTGGAGGGTGTTGCTTCTACCGGATTAAAAGGTTAAAATTAAGGCTAAGTTAAGATGACCGATCGATTTTAAAAGGAGGCAGGAACATGTTATTCGAGAATATGCCGGTAATTACCGGGGAAGAAATAAAGCGGGCACTTCAGTTTGGCTCGGAGCAGGTAATCCGCAATCTGCCCGAATTTACCGACAAATTTCAGAACGCTTACAGCGAGAACAATTTTTATGAGCCCATAGAGAACAACTATTGGACTACGGGTTTCTGGACGGGAGAAATATGGCTGGCCTACGAGTACACGAATGACGAGAGGTTGAAGAAAGCCGGAGAAATCCAGATAGACAGCTTTTTGGACAGAATAAACAATAAAGTAGAAGTAGACCACCACGACATGGGTTTTCTGTATTCGCCCTCCTGCGTTGCCGGGTATAAGCTGGTTGGAAGCAAAACGGGAAGGGAAGCGGCAATAAAGGCTGCGGACCAGCTGCTCACCAGATTTCATCCGATAGGTGAATTTCTTCAGGCATGGGGACCAATGGATGCGCCGGAGAACTACAGGCTGATTATAGACTGTCTGCTGAATCTGCCCCTTCTGTATTGGGCGTCGGAGGAAACAGGGGACGGCAAATATCGGGACATTGCTGAGAAGCATATACATACAGCGATTCGAAATGTGATCCGTGAGGATTATTCCACATGGCATACCTTCTTTTTCGATATGAAGACAGGAGCGCCGGACCATGGATCGACTTGTCAGGGCTACAGAGACGGGTCTGCGTGGGCGAGAGGACAGGCATGGGGAATATATGGGAGTGCACTGGCTTATAAGTATACGAAGAGAGAAGAGTATATTGAAATATTTAAGAACGTAACACAGTACTTTTTGGAGCATTTGCCGAAAGACATGGTTCCTTTTTGGGATTTGGAATTTACAGACGGGGATGACCAGCCGAGAGATTCGTCTTCGGCTTCTATTGCTGCCTGCGGTATGCTGGAAATGGTTAAGTCTATGAGTGGAGAGGATGCGAACGTATACAGGAAGCTGGCGATGCAGCTTATGAAGTCTGTGTATGACAATTATGCGGTGAAGGATGCCAAGTCTTCCAATGGACTGGTGCTGCACAGCACCTATTCCAATAAATCGCCTTATAATACGTGCAATCATTGCGGAGTGGATGAATGTAATTCATGGGGAGATTATTTTTATATGGAAGCTCTTATGAGACTTGACAGAGACTGGATATTATATTGGTAAACGGAGGATATGAGGATGAAGACGGACTGGGATGGAAAGCTAAGCAGTAAGGAAGAGTTCCGTGAACTGTTATTGGAGATTGTGAATCCTCTGATTCCCTATTACAGTGAGGAAAAAGCAGAGCTTAATCTAGGTGTGACGGCAACGACTTATGGGAGGAGAACAATTGAATTAGAAGCATTTTCACGCCCCTTATGGGGCTTGGTCCCTTTCTGGGCAGGCGGCGGAAAAGCACCTGAATTCGAAGAAATATACAGGAAAGGACTGGCAGCGGGAACGAACCCCGACAGCCCGGAATACTGGGGAGGCTTTCATTCTTTCGATCAGCGGTTTGTAGAAATGGCGGCAATTTCCTACGGATTGATCTTGTCGCCGGAAAAGACATGGGATGCGCTTTGTGAAACAGAGAAGGATAATCTCGCGAACTGGCTCTACGGAATCAATGAATACAACCTTCCCATCTGCAACTGGATTCTATTTGCGGTTCTCGTGAATGTGGCGCTGAAAAAGCTGGGAAGGAAATACGATGCCAAGAAGCTGGAATATTATTTGAACGGCGCAGATACTTTCTATCTGGGGGACGGCTGGTATCAGGACGGAGATTCCGGGCAGAAGGATTATTATGTATCCTTTGCCATTCATTTTTATACCCTCTTTTATGCCAGAGTAATGGAGGAAGAGGATAAGGAGCGAAGCCAGATTTACAAAAAGCGGGCGGAACTTTTCGCAAAGCAGTTCATCTACTGGTTCGATGATAACGGAGCGGCTCTGCCTTACGGACGGTCTTTGTCCTATCGCTTTTCTCAGGTCAGCTTCTGGTGCGCATGCCTGATCGCAGATGTGACGCCTTTTCCGGTAGGAGTGATAAAAGGTTTGATAGTAAGACATTTGTGTGACTGGATGAAAAAGCCGATTTTTGACAGGGACGACATTCTGACCATAGGCTACGGATATCCCAACCTCGTTATGGGAGAGCGTTACAACGGCCCTGGATCCCCATATTGGGCGTTGAAGACCTTCGCGGTTTTGATGCTGCCGGACGGCCATCCTTTTTGGTCGGCAAAGGCGGAACCTATGCCTGAATTGGAGACACAGATACAGCTTCCCTATGCCGATATGATGATATACCGTTATGAAAACCATACCACCGCTTTTGTACCAGGGAAATACAGTCCTTCCGGTCACGGGCAGACTCCCGCCAAATATGGGAAGTTTGCCTATGATACGCGGTTTGCCGTTAACATGGCGAAATCCACGTGTGAAATCCATGAGGCTGCACCGGACAGCATGCTGGCCTTTTGTATCAACGGATATGTGTATGTACGCAGGGGATGCGAGGATTTTAGCTTGTCTCAGGAGGGGGTGATCGCCAGATGGTCGCCTTATCCGGGAATATCGGTGGAGACAGTAATTACGCCCACACCTGCCGGACATATCAGGAAGCATACGATAGAAAGCGATGTGGAATGCGAAGCCTACGACTGCGGATTCGCGGTAGAAATCGATGTGGAGGGAGAAAAGCTGACCGAAAGCGGCTCAATGGCAAGGGTGGAGAACTGCTACTGCTTTTGTGAGGTTGCGGCAAAAGGCGGGGAAGGCAGAGGAAATGTGATTGGAGCCGATCCGAACACCAATCTGCTCCATCCAATGACGAGAATTCCTGCGGTCTGCTATTCCATAAGCAAGGGAAGGAATAAACTCGTTACGGAGGTAACGGTGCAGTACAACAGAAAGTGGTAAAACAAGAGGAGGAAGGCATGACGAATTTATTTCATTATGATAATCCCATTTGGAGGTTTATGGGGAAGGTGGCAGATATTTTCTTTCTGACCCTTCTTTGGGCACTTTTAAGTCTGCCGGTGGTGACAATCGGTGCCTCCTCCTCTGCGCTCTATTACGTATCCTTGAAAATGGCGCGAAACGAGGAAAGCTATATCCTCCCGTCCTTTTGGAAGGCCTTTAAGGAAAACCTCAGGCAATCCACTGCCTTATGGCTGATCGCGCTTGCCCTCGGCTTCTTTTTCGCAGGCGGCTTATATATATGGCATCGTGCAGAATTCGAGGGAGCAGCCCTTATTTTCTGGCTGTACCTCATATTTGCGGTGCTTTATCTATGCATGCTCATGCTTGTGTTTCCGCTTGCTGCCCGTTTGGATACGAATCTTAAGAACCTGTTCTTCATGACCTTCATGGTGATGCTTAAAAACCTTTCCTGGGTGCTTTTCATGGCGGTTATCGCCGGCTGCATCATCGCTCTGGGCATATTCGTCTTCTGGCCGATACTGTTTATCAGTGCAGGCGGAATCGCTTTTACTCATTCTAAAATACTGGAATACATCATTTTCCCCAAATATGGCTGGGACAGCGTCTCCGGAGCTAAGAATTGAACTGTGCGTATTTCTTGGGAGATATTCCCACGGCCTTGGTAAATGCCTTTAAGAAATTGCTGTAATCGTTGAAGCCGCATTGACCGCAAACTTCCGTAACGGAAATCCCCTCGTTCAGCAGAGCCTTGGCGATGGTGATTCTTCTTGCGGTAATATATTTGTTGATAGTAGTGCCCGTGGTAGATTTGAAAATGCGGCACAAATATGAGGAGCTTAAATAAAAATATTCGGAAAGCCGCTCTAAGGTAATGTCTTCAGAAATATGCCGGTTAATGTAGCTGAGAATATCATCCACCTGCGCATGGTTGGTAACAACCGTCTCCGTATATTCTCTATTGCAGGACTCATAAAAGGTCCGGTTGAGAAAGACCATGAGGTCACAAAACGCAGCGCGTTCCATCAAATCGCAGCCGAAGCCTTCGCTATCGGCTATTTTATGTACCAAATAAATAAAGCGTTTGCTCATTTCCGGGTCCAAATGGAGCTTGTGAGGGAGCCCATCGAATCTATGAGTAAAGCAATAGCTTAAATCAGTCTGATCAGAGGAAATCTCCTGCAAATAATCAGGATGTACAGAAATGACAATCCTCTCGTGTACGCCGGTATCCACCTGCGTCAAGTAATGGCTTTCATATTGATTGATAAAGAAAATATCTCCGGGCTCAATATCGTAAAAGCGGTTGTCGATTAAAAACTGCTTCCCCCCGGATATGGAATAATAGATTTCGCAGCAGTCATGAATATGCATGTCCATAGTCTTTTCATCGCTATAAAGATGAGCAAGAGCAAAATATTTATTGGTAATACAATACTGGGTTGCCATTTTACACGATGTAAATTCCTCCATAATAGTTCAATCCTTTCCATAGTTTTCCTGATTTTCCTGATTCCTAATTTCATTATAAGGGGTGTGTTCAATATTTGCAATATTTATGAAAACATAAAACAAGAATTGGAATAAATAGTATGATAGGATAAAGACATAACGGACAGAAAAGTTCATACGATTTTATAAAACTTTTTTTAAATTGAAGATTAAAACAGGAAGGATGGGAAAAGAATGGAACTTAGGACAGCGGTTTCACCGAGAGATGTGAAACACTATACGACGGAGAGACTGAGAGAAGAATTTTTGATTCAGGATTTATTCGCGGGGGATGAAATTAAGCTTGTATACAGCCATATCGACCGTATCATTACGGGAGCAGCGACACCTGTTTCGAAAGTGCTTAAGCTGACGGCAGGGGACGAGCTGCGGGCGGAATATTTTCTTCAGAGAAGAGAAATGGGCGTAATCAATATCGGCGGCGCAGGAGCGATTATCATTGACGGAAAAAGCTATCAGGTAGGCTTCAAAGAGGGAATGTACATTGGTATGGGAGCGAAGGATATCTCCTTCGAAAGTAAGGATGCTTCCTGTCCCTCTAAATTTTATATCAACAGCGCACCCGCTCATAAATCTTATCCTACCGTATTGATAAAGACCGAGGGAGAACCCGAAGAGGGCGTAGTCATCGTAAAGGATGAGAATAAGGTGGAGCTAGGCTGCCTGGAAGATGCGAACCATAGAGTTATTTGTAAATACATACTTCCGGGACAGGTGGAGAGCTGCCAGCTCGTTATGGGAATGACACAGCTTAAGCCGGGAAGTGTATGGAATACGATGCCTTGTCACACTCACGACAGGCGCATGGAGGTATATCTTTACTTCGAAATGCAGCAGGATGCTTTTGTTATGCACTATATGGGAGAGCCCAGCGAAACGAGGCATATCGTAATGAGAAACGAAGAAGCGGTGATATCGCCGAGCTGGTCCATTCATTCCGGCTGTGGTTCCAGAGCATATACCTTTATCTGGGGAATGGTAGGCGAGAATCAGGCGTTTGACGATATGGACGCTGTAGATGTGAAGGATTTAATGTAAGGATTTTATGCAGTTAAGGGAAAGTCACAGAAAGCCTGGAAGTTACAGCGCGAAATTATGCGGGGGCATAATTTCTGTGTATTATATGTTGCCGCGGGGTCGAAGGCTGAAGAGTAACGGATAACAAGGAGAAAAGGAGATATGAATATGAGCGGATTAATGAACAAGTTTTCACTGGAAGGTAAAGTAGCATTGATAACAGGAGCTTCTTATGGAATTGGCTTTGCAATTGCAACCGCCTATGCGGAAGCGGGAGCAACTATTGTATTTAACGATATTAAGCAGGAATTAGTGGATAAGGGTCTTGCGGCATATGAGGAAAAAGGAATCAAGGCTCACGGCTATGTATGCGACGTAACGAACGAAGAGCAGGTACAGGAAATGGCAGCGCTTATTGAGAAGGAAGTAGGCGTAATCGATATTCTTGTAAATAATGCAGGAATCATCAGGCGTATTCCTATGTGTGACATGACGGCGGCGGAGTTCCGTCAGGTAATCGATGTGGACCTGAATGCTCCCTTTATCGTTTCTAAGGCGGTAATTCCCAGCATGATCAAAAAAGGGCATGGTAAGATAATAAATATCTGCTCCATGATGAGCGAGCTGGGACGCGAGACGGTATCCGCTTATGCGGCTGCCAAAGGGGGACTTAAGATGTTAACTAAGAATATTGCTTCTGAATATGGCGAATTCAATATTCAGTGCAACGGCATCGGGCCCGGCTATATTGCTACGCCTCAGACGGCACCTCTTCGCGAGATTCAGCCGGATGGTTCCAAGCATCCTTTTGATCAGTTCATTATCGCCAAGACTCCGGCGGCGCGTTGGGGAGAAGCGGAGGATTTGCAGGGACCGGCGGTATTTCTCGCATCGGATGCATCGGATTTTGTGAATGGACATGTGCTTTATGTGGATGGGGGTATTCTTGCTTATATTGGGAAGCAGCCGCAGTAATGTTTCAATAGGTGGTTGGGTTGGGTTGTGCTGGGTTGTGATAATTTTATGTACAATTGAGGGGTGCTGATGGCTTTCTTCGGTGTATTCGGTTTCTGTTCCGGCGCGAACGGCTGTATTTTCTAAAGGAAACCGGGAGTGTGTCGGTAACGGACGGGCCGGCAGCAAAGTACATCCATGTACTGTGCTGCCTAAACGCCGCATCCATGCGGCATTTTCCCTGGGTGTTGAAGGTTTCCTTAAGAAAATGCAAGCCGTTGGCTAAAGGAACTGAAACCGAATACACCGAAGAAAGCCTCTGGAAGGCTGTGAAGTTGTACATAAAATTAGCGGAGGTTATGGGTTTTGTAATTGTTATTGATACGTTACGTTAGAAAAAAAGAATGATAAAGGGTTAATGGATATTTAAAAATAGACTGATTTAAGGGAGAAAATAGGGTAATAAGGAGAAGAAAATATAGAGAAGGGAATATGGAAAAGGCAATATAGAGAGGGTTTTATTCTCGTGTGGATGCAGGGAAAGGAGTAGGGAAGGAAAATGAAGATAGCTTTAATAAATGAGAACAGTCAGGCGGCTAAGAATGGGTTGGTTTGTGATACGTTAAAAAAAGTGGTGGTGCCTCTTGGTCATGAGGTATATAACTACGGTATGTATAGTGGGGAGGATGTGAATTCTCTTACCTATGTGCAGAATGGTATTCTTGCGGCTGTGCTTTTAAATGCGGGGGCGGCTGATTATGTGGTGACGGGTTGCGGTACGGGAGAAGGGGCTATGCTGGCTTGTAACTCTTTTCCGGGAGTGTTGTGCGGACATATCGTGGACCCTTCGGATGCATATATGTTTGCTCAGATTAATGACGGCAATGCAATTGCTCTTCCTTTTGCCAAGGGCTTTGGCTGGGGTGCGGAACTGAATCTTGCATATATTTTTGAGAAGTTGTTTTCCTGTGAAGGGGGACAGGGTTATCCGAAGGATAGGGTTATACCGGAACAGAGGAATAAGAAGATTCTCGATGAGGTGAAGAAGATAACGCATCAGGATATGGTAACGATTTTGAAGAATCTGGATAGGGAGTTGGTGAAGGGAGCCTTGGCGGGAGAGCGGTTTAAGGAATATTTCTTCGCAAATTGCAGGGAGGATGCGATAGCAGCCTGCGTAAGAGAGATTTTGGAAGGTTAAAAGGGGTGAAGATATGGCGGTTCTGGCACTTAAGGTTCTCGATAAAAATGGAAAGACTATATGTGTGAGCAGCGGGAAGGATTATGTCAGTCTCGTATGTACTGCGGAATATGCGGAGGGTGACCGTATTGTCCTGGAAACCTCGGAGAAAAATATTCATGCAATACTGCAGGTGGACGATGCTATGGGACCGGCCTTCGTATATATTACGGATAATGTGTCGTATCAGATTCCTTTCGGAGAAAAGAGGATTTGCTATTCTCCCAAGGTATTTTACGGAAGCAGGCATTATTTATATGCGCGGACGGCCAGGGAAGATGAAATAAAGGGTTATAGGAACCTTGCGTTGAATGTATGTGACCAGCATGGGGAGACGAATTGTTATCCTCATGCAGAGGCTAACGTAGAGACGAGAGGAGAATCTGTTTTTGCAGCCCGCAACGCCATTGACGGCGTATGTGAGAACCGTTCTCATGGAGAATGGCCCTATGAATCGTGGGGAATCAATATGCGTGAGGATGCGTATATGAGCGTAGATTTCGGGCATGAGGTGGAGACGGACAAAATCGTTTTGTATACCCGTTCCGATTTTCCCCATGATAACTGGTGGAGGCAGGTAACGCTGACATTTTCCGATGGAACGAGCATAGAGTGGGATTTGGAAAAAAGCAGTCTGCCTCATATTCTGGAATTCGGGAAAAAACGGATTACGTGGGTGCGCCTCGGAAATTTGATAAAGGCGGACGACCCCTCGCCGTTTCCGGCATTGAGCCAGATAGAAGTATACGGAACAATTGTGTAAAAGGAGGAAGATTCAGACATGAATCCGATAATTGAAGAAATTGGTAAGATAGGTATTGTGCCGGTAATCGCTTTAGACGATACGAAGGATGCGAAACCCCTTGCGGAGGCACTGTTCAAAGGCGGACTTCCCGTCGCTGAAGTAACTTTCCGAACGGATGCGGCAGAGGAATCTATCCGTATTATGGCGAGGGAATTCCCCGACATGCTTGTGGGAGCAGGAACAGTCCTTACGATAGAGCAGGTGGATCGTGCTGTTTCGGCCGGAGCGAAGTTCATCGTAAGCCCAGGACTGAATCCACGGGTGGTTTTCTACTGCGTAGGGAAAAATATTCCGGTGCTTCCGGGAACTTCCAACCCAAGTGATGTGGAAGCCGCTATTGAGCTGGGACTCGATACGGTGAAATTTTTTCCCGCAGAGGCGGCAGGCGGAATCGAGATGATCAAGGCGATGAGCGCACCGTACAACAAGATGAAGTTTATGCCCACAGGAGGCATTACCGCGGATAACTTAAAAGAATATCTGGACTTCGATAAAATCGTTGCATGCGGCGGAAGCTGGATGGTGAAAAAGGACTTGGTAACTGCGGGAAGCTTCGATAAAATTGAAGCTTTGACCAGAGAAGCCGTAACGGAGATGCTGGGATTCGAGCTTAAGCATGTAGGAATCAATGAGACGGACGAGGAGTCTGCCGATCATACGGCAGGAACCTTCGAGGCAATTTTTGGAATGACAAAAAAGACAGGAGCCGGATCAATCTTCGCAGGAACAGGTATCGAAGTGATGAAGACGCCGTATCTTGGAGCAAACGGACATATCGCAATCGGTACGAATTATATAGAAAGAGCTATTTATCATTTGGAAAGGCAGGGTGTAATATTCGATGAAGCGACTGCCAAGAGAGACGATAAGGGCAAGCTGAAGGCTATTTACTTAAAGGATGAAATCGGCGGTTTTGCGGTGCACCTCATTCAGAAATAGAAGGGAGAATAAAGAATTTATGAGTAAAAAAACAGTAACTTTCGGTGAAATTATGTTAAGGTTGGCGCCGGAGGGCTATTACCGTTTTGTTCAGGCGGCAAGCTATGGAGCTACTTACGGAGGCGGAGAGGCCAACGTAGCGGTATCCCTTGCAAATTATGGTTTGGATTCCTCCTTTGTGACCAAACTCCCGGCACATGAAATCGGTCAGGCGGGCATCAATTCTCTGAGGCAGTTTGGTGTGAATACCAAAGATATCGTGCGGGGCGGCAAGAGGGTAGGAATTTATTTCTTGGAAAAAGGAGCTTCCCAAAGGCCTTCCAAGGTTATTTACGATAGAGCGGGTTCCTCTATTGCCGAGGCGGTAAAAGAGGATTTTGACTGGGATGCGGTTTTTGAAGGTGCGGACTGGTTCCATTTCACGGGAATTACTCCTGCGCTGGGAGAGAACGTTGCAAAAATATGCTTGGAAGCGTGCAAGAAGGCGAAGGAAAAGGGAATTACCGTAAGCTGTGACTTGAATTATAGAAACAAACTGTGGAGCAAGGAGAAAGCCGGTGAAGTAATGGGTGAGCTGTGTAAATATGTGGACGTATGCATCGCTAATGAAGAGGATGCCGGCGACGTATTCGGCATAAAAGCGCCTGACACCGATGTAACTGCGGGGAAAGTAAACCATGAAGGTTATAAAGATGTGGCAAAGCGCCTTGCAGACCGTTTCGGATTTCAGAAGGTGGCGATTACTCTAAGAGAGTCTCTTTCCGCCAATGACAACAACTGGGCGGGAATGCTATATACTGAAGGCGAATATTATTTCAGCAAGAAATATACGATGCATATCGTAGACCGTGTGGGAGGAGGAGATTCCTTCGGAGCAGGGTTGATTTATGCCAGTCTGGCGGGTATGAGTGCGCAGGAGACCATAGAGTTCGCAGTGGCGGCAAGCTGCTTAAAGCACAGCATCGAAGGAGACTTCAACCAAGTGAGCGCGGAAGAGGTTAAAAAGCTGGCGGGCGGAGACGCTTCCGGAAGAGTGCAAAGATAATGGGATATTGATTTCAGCGTAAGCAACCGATTGATGAGAAAAAGGAGAGAAGAGCATAGGAAAAAAGGGCAGCCTGAAAACAGGCTGCTCTTTTTTATATCTCCATTTCTCGTTTCCGGCTCATATAACATATAAAAATCAACAGATTTTAACGACAGACTTCACGATATTTGCTTTATCCGCTACGCTCGCATCCATTGCATTCTGGATATCATCAAAGTCAAATACATTGGTAACGATTCCTTTCAAATTAATACTGCCGCCTGCAACCGCATCGATAGCAATCGGATAAATATGACGGTAACGGAAAATCGTTTTGAATGTCAATTCTTTATCCAGCGCCAGGCTGCTTGGCATAGTAAGAGTTCCATCTGCGCTGTATCCGACTAAAACGATTGTCCCGCCCTTCTTTGAAGCATGAATCAATTGTTCGGTCGTAATATTAGTGCCTGCTGTTTCAAAAGAAACATCACATCCCTTTCCGCCTGTCAGTTTTCTTATTTCAGCAACAGTATCTTGTGTCTTACCGTTGATTACTGCTGTGGCTCCCAGCTCAAGGGCTTTAGCCAATCTTTTTTCCATAATATCTACTACGATGATATTTGTGATACCCATTGCTTTTAAGGCAAGAAGGGTTACCAGACCGATACATCCGGCTCCGGTAATGACAGCTGTCTGGCCGATACGGATGCCGCTTTCGATTGCGGCGTGGAAGCCTACGGCAAGTGGTTCTATTAAAGCACCCTCCATTGTATCTACATTTTCGGGAAGCTTGAAACACAGTCCGGCTTCATGCGCTACGTATTCCTGAAATACCCCGTCCACCGGAGGGGTTGCAAAAAAGATAACGTCAGGACAGAGATTGTATTTACCCTGCTTGCAGAATTCACAATGCCCGCAGGTTTTTCCGGGTTCTAATGCCACACGGTCGCCGGGTTTTAGATGAGTGACATTTTTTCCGGCTTCCACTACGGTTCCTGCCGGTTCATGTCCAAGGACAAAAGGCGGATTTACAATGCAGGAGCCAATACGCCCTGCTTCATAATAGTGCAGATCGGAACCGCATATTCCTACATATTCCAGTTTGACCAATACCTCATCATCTTTGGGAACGGGAATATCTCTTTCTGTAAATCCCATTTTTCCGATTCCTTCCATAATTGCTACTTTCATTTTTTTGCTCATTTTATAACTCCTCGTATTATAAAGTAGTAGTGTTTATAGTCCCTCTCCAAGGACTGTATGCTATACAAAACAGTATGATATACTGTTGGAGATACTGTGGATTG
>JAEZRJ010000077.1 GCA_023412855.1 Bacillota bacterium
TAACGCATGATGTTCTGCAATGCAAACTTTTTGCATTTAAATTCGCTTCGCGAAGCAGAAATCATCTCTTGCATCACGTTCTTACGTAGCTTAACAGCAAGTGTTAAGCTACTGTGTGAACAGTAACTTTAGACTCTCTATGTGTCTTCCCGTTAACATTCAGCCTTCTATACCGCATAAGTATCTTAAATATCATAGTCAAATAAGGATAAATGTAGTAAAGTATTTATAAAACAACCTCGCCTGCAATTCATACCGTTTCCGAAAACAATACATACATTTCAAAAATCGGGAGAAGTTCAATGAAAGAAATCGTAATTTTTACAATGGGTACCAGAGGAGATGTACAACCGTATATTTATCTCGCGAAAGCGCTATTAAAAGAAGGCTATAAACCAGTTCTTGGCACCCATCCCTGCTGGAGGGACCTTGTATCGGAAGCCGGTCTCGATTTTGTTCCCATAGGCCCTGACATCGATATCGAATATGAAGCGGCCGTAATTCGAGGAAAGACCAAAAGTCCTATGCTCAGCATGCTAAAAACAATGCAGTTCGTCTTTCGCATTATTCAAAATTCCTCAGGCGATATCTATAATGCCTGCAAGGGCAAAGACCTCGTAATCATTTCCCACAGCCATATGGGCGCAGCGGAAGCCGAAGCCTTAAATATAAAAACCATAGACGTCACCTTGCAGACTGAAATGCTTCCCAAAGAAAATATAGTCCCGACCTTAAAAGACAAAGTGCTCAGCGCCCTCATCAATCCTCAGGTGGTCAAGCCCTACAACAAAATCAGAAAGCTATATGACCTGCCTCCCATCAAGTCTATGGATCAAATGATGTCAAAGGAACTCAACTTAATACCTATCAGTCGTTATGTGGTAGAACCAAACCCCGATTGGGCAAAGAAAAATGCTGTCATCGGCTATTGGTTTGCCCCTGAGGATGATTACCAGCCCTCCGAAGAATTAAAATTCTTTTTGGGCAAAGGAAGCAAACCGATCATACTTGCGCTAGGGGCCATGTCCTTCGAAAGCCGGCAGGAGAAAGAGAAGATCGACATCTTTGTCAAGGCCTTCGAGCAAACAGGAATGCGCGCCATTATACAAGGGTTTAACAAAACACTTACCGATTACCGGCTTCCGGAATCGATGATTCGAATCGGCTCTGTACCCCATAGCTGGCTGTTTAGGCAAGGATGCTGTGTAATACACCACTGTGGCTTCGGTACCTCGGCCTCCTCCATGATTTATGGCATCCCGGCGATTCCCGTTCCTCACGTGCTGGACCAATTCGCATTTGCAGAGCAAATCTACCGTCTAAAGGCAGGGGTAAAGCCGATAAAAGCAAAGGAACTCAGCACAGACAGATTAATAGCGGCTATCGATGAATTAAATGCAGATTATGCACAAATATACCGGAATGTTACGGATTTATCCAAGAAAATGCAAGAGGAAAACGGACTGGAAAAGTCGGTGCAGCTCATAAGAAACATTGTTTGAACTCCTACATAAGCCATAACGTTATAATATAAAGAGAAAAGGACCAATATATGAAAATCGTGGAAGCACGTGAAAAGCATGCCCACACCATCGGCTATATTCACTCGACCGCATGGCGTCAAACATATAAAGATATATTTCCTTCCAACTACTTATATAGCGTCACAGAAGAAAAACGAAAACAAGAATTCCTGGAAAGCAATACGAATCAAGCAATCCGGTATTATTTAATCTTCGAAGGGGAAATTGCTATCGGGATAATAAAAATAGAACTAAAAGATGAAAAAACATGTGAAATATCCAGCCTTTATTTATTAGAAGCATATCGAGGCAAAGGATATGGAACAGAAGTCATCGAATATATCAAGTCCGTATTTAACGGCCGTAAAATCATTATATGGGTATTGGAGGAAAATGTAAAGGCTAAATTATTCTATAAGAAGAACAATTTTAGCCTTACCTCACAAACGCGGAAAATTTGGCGCGGATGCTACTGCGAACAAACTCTCTACGAATATTAATGTCTCACTATGCGAGGAGGACATCACGTCCTCCATGGACGGCACTTCTGCGTCCACCCCTGATTTACCCAAAAGTCTCTATCCGTAGGATTCCATGCTGCATCGGGCGAAGATTGCATCTTTCTGAAAATCCCAAACATAATTCTTCCCCGAAGACTTGGCCGGGGGCGCGCCGCTCTTCGCCTCACCGCCTTCGCGATTTTCTCCGCTTTATCCGTAATCAGCTTCATTCTCTTGGGCTTAATCGCCTCTCCCGGCCCCGTATAGCAGGCAAGCCCTAATGTATACACCTTCGGTACACACATCCATTTGAGCTGTCTAGCCATTGACCTTACTACGTTCCTTGGCGGTGCTCCTGCAGAAGATGATACTACAATGCCTGTCTTCGTAAACATGGACCCGTGAGGTCTGTGTGATGCCCAGCGGTAAGCCAGATGATCCATGAGATTTTTCATGGAACCGCTCATTTCCATTACATAATTCGGACTGTCCAATAGGATGACATCCGCCCATTCCATCGCCAGGGCAATAGGCTGTACCTTATCAGCAGAAGGGCAAAAGTCCTCTCCCTTCAAAAAACAATTGAAACAGCCGCAGCAAAAATCCGGTCCGTCCTTCGGCAGGAAAAATTCCCTTATCTCATCCCTATCTGTCATAAGAAAGTCGAGCACCGTCCGCGTCATTGTATAGGTCACACCCTTATGCCCTTGCCCATGAATCACCGTAATCTTCATCACTTATCCCTCCTTTTCCCATAAAGCCTGCTAAACTGCCGAATATGCTGCTCCAGCATCTCCATCGTTTCGGATTCCCTCTCCGGGCGACAGTCGCATAAAACAAGAAGCAAATACATCGGCGCAAAGAAATGCAGCGCCATCACATTCGGATTCTCCGGAATAAACACTCCTGCCTGTATCAGTAAGCCAAAAAGCATCCCCTGATAGGAAAGCGGTTCATCTACATATTGTTTCACAAAAAGGGCCCCCAGTTCTTTATTATGAAACTGCTCCACGGTGAGCATCTTCCGAAAAAGCCCGGTATATTCATCGTGCAAAAAATAGGAAAATAATCCTTTTCCCATTTCAATCAGTCGTTCCTCATCAATACCGGCAAATAATTCCATATCCTTATCAGGCTTCACCCCATTCAGCTGCATGGAAGTCGCCTGCCTTTCATAGCGGAAACTCATTTCTTCCAAAATTGCGTCAAAAATATCCTGCTTACTCTTATAATGCTTATAAAGCGACGGCGCCTTAATTCCCACCGCCTCTGCAATCTGAGCCACACTGACAGCTCCGTATCCTTTTCTGGCAAATAACTTGAGTGCCTCGCTCATAATCTTCCTTTTCGTGGACTGTTCTTCCAAGTTCTTATCTCCTTTTAGCTAATAATCATTAGCTTAATTATAGGCTAATGGTTATTAGCTGTCAATATATAAGAAAACCAAAATGTGCATCACGCACTCTCGTGTTACTGTTTACTCCGTTCTCAGTAACGCATGATGTTCTGCAATGCAAACTTCTTGCATTTAAATTCGCTTCGCGAAGCAGTTTTCCGCGCGCAGATGACATCGTATGTCCGAAGGACAGCACGATTAAAAAACACCCGTATATGTCTGTAGATAAACTATATTTTAATATTTTTTATACATGGCTTGAATAAAAATATAAGGCACCGAATAAGCAATATTCAGTACCTTGTCAGTTCACTATTAAATTGTAATTTAACCTTCTCACACCATGTGTATTAAGGATGGAACTTATTCCATAAAAAAGTATTAACCCAACCGAAACCGAAAACCAAACATGATCGTAACCAAAACAGGAATCAAAATAATAATAAAGCCTGATAACACAATAGCTGTATGCACTTTTTCCTCGCTTTTCAGGAATGCATACAATCCCCTGCAGATCAATATTCCAATTAATCCGCCCGAACAATTAAGAATAATATCATCAATATCAGCAGCACCCAGTCCGAATATAAATTGGAACATTTCAATAAACAGGGTAATAAAGAAAATAATCAATATGCTTATCCATATCTTCTTATTTTTCTTTAATAATTGCAAATAAATTCCTAAAGGGATAAACAGTATGATATTTCCTAATATATTACTTATAACGATAACCGGAGAAACATTCAACGAGCCGGACAGATAGCTGTATACAGTGTACAATGGTATTATATTAATACTTCTAATATATTCTCTGTCTGAACTGAATAACTCCCATGGTGAAATATACTTGAAAATCAATGCATAAAAAAATAAAAGAATATACAGCAAAAGAAAAATTCCATATAGCATAAAAGTATTGAATCGATTCGTTCTCTTCATATAATTTCTGCTCCTAATATATAAATAACATATAATTACAACTGTTAAATTAAATTCCAATGTACTTCATATTGCTTCCCTTATCGCTCAATATTCTTACAGAATGCTTCTTTTATTGCCGCATACATAACAGCGTCATAAATACTCCCATTCTTATAAACGCTATTTTGAAGCACCCCCTCTTTCACCAATCCCGCCTTCTCTAACACTCTGCACGAAGCCGCATTATACTGAAAAGGCCTGGCATATACTCTTCCAATATCGAAACCGGAAAATAAGAAATTGACGAAATCCTCAATTACCTTTGTCATAATCCCTTTTCCCCGTTCCGCTCTCCCAATCCAATAAGCGATTTCAGCATTCTTACAATACATACCGGATTCAAAAAAAGCGGCTATACATCCGCACACCCTTCCGTCAACCAAAATAGCCCTGAAACATGCCTTTTTATCGTCACTTTCTGCAAAAGAGGCCACCGCTTCCCTGCATTCCTCTTCCGTATGAGGAAAATCGTCGCTCATATTATCATATAATTCCTTATCTCTGGAATGTTGAAAAAAAGCCTCATAATATTCCTTTTCCCACTTTGCCAGCTTCACTTCCATATTTATAATCCCCCCCCTCTTTCATCCATTATCCTTTCGGCAAAATGCGCTTCCTCAAATCCACTTCCATAATATAAATCTGGCAGGGATTACTCTCATTCCAAAGCGACACAAAGCACTCCAATTCCTTAAATCCCAAGCCCTCATAAAATGTGTTTGTCCTATCATAGCACTCATAGCAGCCCTTTTGCACCGTCTTTACCTGTAAAAAAGAATATCCTTTCATTCCCGCATAAGAATACAGCTCCGCAAATAATTGTTTTCCTATTCCTCTCCCCTGAAACTCTTCCAGCACTCCCATAACATAAATCTCAGCCGTATGCCGGCTAGTCCTCTTCATAACAATAAACCCAACTGCCCCTGTGTCCGTGATTTCCGCCCAGAAAGGCAGACTCTTAACGCCCTTCACATACTCCTCTACACTCTCCGGCACCCCGAACCACTCCGGCAGGCTTTTCAATATATAATCCGCAATTTTTTCCTTTTCTTCTTCCTTCTGTATAAACTTAACCATCCCACTTCTCCCTGTATCCATCCAAAATCTCAGCTGCCATCCCCACTAACTCCACACATGGCCGCTTCTTATAATACTCCGCCGTACGCGCCTCAGGAACCGGCTTATCCTTCCCCGCTCCCAATCCAAGCAGCTCCCTGCACACGATAGAATGATTCCTTTCCTCGAATTCTTTCGCCAAAAGCTGTATTCTCTCATAATGCTCCGTCTTCACCTTCTGATCCTTAGGATCCGTATATCCGTATAGCATTCCTGTCGCCATGAACATCCCTGTCACAGCTCCGCATACCTCCCTCAGCCTTCCCATCCCTCCTCCGAAGGAGGAACTGATCTTAAGAACTGCTTCCTTATCCATATTATAACAGTCACTAAATGCCAAAAATACCGACTGCGAACAATTATAGCCTTCCTTAAAATATTCCATCGCTAACTGGGAATGTGCCTTTCTGCTTTCTTGTTCTCTCTCGTTCATTTTTATACCTCATGTCCGCTTTGGTGGATGGGGTATCCATAGTTGAAAGCGCTTTTCTTTCAATCTTTCCATCCTTACGCAATTTATCGCCTTTGATTTTACAAAACCTCCGCCCCGGCATTTATGTGCCGGTTAGGAGGTTTGCTTAAAATATCAGCTATTTAGAAATCAACTTCCGTACCATAGTAAATGCATGTGAAGAGCTTCTCCATAGTCGCCGGATCGATCGCTCTCGGATTCGAACCCGTACATGCGTCGCCTACCGCATTTGCCGCAATCGCTGCAATTTTTTCCTTGAATTCCTCTTCCACGATGCCGAACTCTTTTAAAGTATTCGGAATCTGCATCTGATTGTTCAGCCCTACGATTCTCTCGCATAAGCCGTTAATCGCTTCCTCAGTCGTTCCCTTTATTCTAATAGAAGCTGCAATTTCAGCATAGCGTTTCGCTGCTTCTTCATTTTTTGCATTATATTTGATAACATATGGAAGATACATCGCATTCGCCAATCCGTGAGTAATATGTCCGGTGGAAAAGGCGGCTCCTGTCTTATGAGCCATGGAATGTACGATACCTAAGAGAGCGTTCGAGAATGCCATTCCTGCAAGACACTGTCCGTAATGCATAAGCTCCTTGGAATCCTTATCTCCTTCATAGCTCTTTATCAAATCGCTGTCCACAATCTGGATAGCCTTGATCGCAAGCGGGTCTGTAAACGGAGTGTGAAGGGTAGAAACATATGCTTCAACTGCATGTGTCAAAGCGTCCATTCCCGTATAAGCTACCAGACTCTGAGGCATCGTCTCAGCCAAAACAGGATCAACGATAGCGATATCGGGAGTTATATTAAAATCAGCAAGGGGATATTTGATTCCCTTCGCATAATCTGTGATAACGGAAAATGCGGTTACTTCCGTAGCCGTCCCGGAGGTGGAAGGAATCGCTACGAATTTCGCTTTTGTTCTTAAGGCCGGAAAGTTAAAAGGAGTAATCAAATCTTCGAAAGTCGTCTCGGGGTATTCATAAAACGCCCACATTGCTTTAGCAGCATCGATGGGAGAACCTCCGCCCATGGAAACAATCCAGTCCGGTTCGAACTCTCTCATTGCCTCTGCACCCTTCATAACCGTTTCTACGGAAGGGTCCGGCTCAACACCTTCAAACAGAAGTGTTTCTATCCCTGCTTCTTTTAAATAACCGATAGCTTTATCCAAAAAACCGAAACGCTTCATGGAGCTTCCTCCTACAACTAAGATAGCCTTTTTCCCCTCTAAGGTTTTCAAAACCTCCAATGAATCTTTTCCGTAATAGATGTCTCTCGGTAAAGTAAATCTGTTCATTTGCTATTCCTCCTTAATAAATTTGATAAGTAGTTGTTTGTTGTTATCCGTTGATTCAAGTATATCAAATTCAAGAAAAATAACAAGTCCTAATGCCCCTCAAAAAACCTTTCTATAGAAGAAGTTCCGCCTGTCTGTAGGCCTCCTGTGCCTGCTCTTTCTCCTGAAGCATTTCGTGGCAGCGTCCGATATATTTAAGAGCCAGAAAGCTTCCTGCCCCGACCACAATCAGATATCTCAAATCATCCTCACCGAGAATAAGACAGTGTAAAAACGTGTTCTTTGCCTGCTCATATTCTCTGAGGGCAAACTGTGCCATGCCCTTATAGTAATAAAGGTCTACATAATCGGGATAGAGTTCAATGGCCTTTTCGATACTCTTTGATACGGTTTCATAGTCTTCCGCTGCAAGCAGAATATCGTATTTCAACTTATACACAATAGCAGGAGGCAGAAGTCCTTCTTTCAGAAACTGCAGAATCGCCAGATTTACAAGCCCATAAGCCTCCGCATAGGCCTTTGTGTGATAGTATTCCACTGCTAGATGATATTGTATCCACGCATTTTCCGGCTGCTCTTCCCTTTCTTTAAGAAGCATCTTCATATTCCTGCCGCTTTTATGCTCTATTTCATCATCCATATAGCCATAGTGAAGAATTTTAATATAATCTTGCTCCTTTTCTGAAATCCTTTCGGTTATATCATCACCGGCAAGCCTTTCATGTATCTTTCCTGAGAAACATATCCCCGACTTGTTCCGGAACAAACGGCAGGCACTGTTCTTATAAGCTCTGCTCTTATCAGCCGGATGTTCTCCGTAATAATGTATCATAATGACCGGCATGAGATCTTTTTCCTCTTTTTGAAGCAGCTTCTTAAATGCTCTTTTATCTTTGATCTGCAGCTCCTCGTCAGCATCCAGCCACATAACCCAATCACAGGAAGCTTTTTCTACCGCAATATTACGGGCTGCCGCAAAATCATCCTCCCATGAGAAATCGAAAACTTTGGCTTTGTATTTTTTACAAATAGCTTTTGTCCTGTCTTCGGAACCGGTATCCACCACGACAATTTCATCCACCAGCTTTGCCGCACTTTTCAGGCACCTTTCGATATTCTTTTCTTCATTTCGTACAATCATGCATAAACTTATGGTAGACATTTTTATTAACCTTCTTCCATGTACTCTGTTAATCATTTTATGCATCATTTCTAAGGATTGCTACTTTTGTCCGTTTGGGAGAAGGTTTTTATGTCACAAAATGACAATAAACCACATAAAATATAGCATGCAGGAACGATTATATACTCACGTGGAGAAAAAACAAAATGATAACCATAAGTCTTTGTATGATTGTAAAAAATGAAGAAAAAGTATTGGAAAAATGCTTGAACTCAGTAAAAGATCTCGTTGATGAAATCATTATTGCTGATACAGGCTCCACTGACCGCACGAAGGAAATCGCAGGCCGTTTTACAAAGAAAGTCTACGACTTTCCATGGATTGATGACTTTTCTGCCGCGCGGAATTTCGCATACGATAAAGCGACGAAGGAATATATTCTTTGGCTGGATGCCGATGATATTATACTTCCCGAAGACGCCGTCAAATTTAAAAAACTTAAAAAAACGCTGTCTCACGATATCGACATCGTCATGATGCTGTATAATATAGGCTTCGATCCACAGGGGAAGGTGACCTTTTCCTATTATCGGGAAAGACTTTCCAAAAATCTTCCTCGCTTCAGATGGAGTGAACCCGTTCACGAATGCCTGCAGATCGGCGGAAATATCATAAACTCTGATGTTGGCGTCACGCATGCCAAGCCGCCAGGCGCAAGAAATTCCAGAAACCTTGAAATATACGAAAACCTTTTGTCCAAGGGAACCAAGCTTTCTCCCCGAGGAACATACTATTATGCCAGAGAATTAAAGGACAATGGCCGCTTCGAAGATGCCATCGATGCCTTTGAACAATTCCTAGACTCGGGACTGGGCTGGGTAGAGGACAATATTGCGGCATGCGGCGAATTGGCAAAATGCTACCGGGAACAGGGCGATAGCAACAGAGCCTTCCGAGCCATGCTGCGAAGTTTTCATTACGACACACCCCGCGGAGAATTGTGCTGTCAAATCGGCTATCATTTTAAGGAACAAAAAGAATACAAGAAAGCAGCCTTTTGGTTCAATCTTGTTCTCACTCTGGAAAGACCGCAGGGCTCATGGGGGTTTCATCAAGAGGATTTTTGGGGATATATTCCCTGCATCGAATGCGTCGTATGCTACGACCACCTAGGCGAGTATGAGAAAGCGGAACGCTATAATGATATGGCAGCCGGCTTTAAACCAGATTCACCTTCGGTTCTTTATAATAAAAAATATTTTGATAACAGAAAAAAACCAGATATTTCTTCACCATTAGAAGGGAGGATATAAAATGTCACAACCAACATTTCCGGTAATCAGTCCTGAACTAACCCGTGATAACGCTTTGAACATGATTCTTGCTTCCATCGCCATGGAGGAACTCGGCCTCAGCCATATCATCAATGCAGAAGGAGAAAAGCTCCAATATGTCTTAGGTACCTTACCGAATCAGGAGGACGGCGGCCCCATCGATAAAGTTTGCATAGAACATCTTCTAGCCATAAATGAAAGCATTAAGCGCCTCTTAGACAGCATTATGCAAAATCAAATTTTTCTGAAAGAAAAAATGGAAAGGGTACTCGACTCAAGTCATGGCTTCTGCCCGGGGCCTACCGGACCTACGGGTGCTACTGGTGCTACTGGCGCTACCGGGGCCACTGGCGCTGCCGGTGCTACTGGTGCCACTGGCGCTACCGGCGCTACGGGCGCTACGGGCGCGACTGGACCTGCGGGCGGGCCTACCGGACCTACCGGTGCGACCGGCGCTACTGGCGCTACCGGCGCTACTGGTGCTGCCGGTGCTACTGGTGCTACCGGACCTCAGGGGCCTACCGGATCGTCAGCAGATCTGGCCGTGGCAGCCTTTGGGGCAGAGGCCCGAACTTGGTGGAATAGGAATTGTCCGCTTCAGCTTACGGATCTTATCCCGAACTGCAGCATTGTTCTTTCCAGAGACAAAACGAGCATTTTGCTCAAAGATAGCGGCAATTACCTTATAAGCTTCACCATCAATGTAACCGTTCCCAATCGTTGCAACGGAACAATAGGCATCGCACTGCAAGCTACTTCATGCAGGGATACGAGAACCGTATTTACGTGCTGTACTCCTATTACACGCACTTGTTCATCCATTACCGTTTCCACAGGTACTATTGTCGTACCGGTAAACCGTTTTGAAGATACGAGAATCTCGCTTGAGCTGCTCTCACCTCACTGCGTTCAAGTCGATGACTGTTTTATCAGCGTAACAAAAGCATAATACTAATATTTCAGCTATTGAATACGGTGGCTCTGCCTGATTTTAAAAAGGCAGAGCCACTATTTTAGTGAAACTGCCTTTTCCTAAACCACCTGACGAAAGCAATAGCTGCTTTGCTGCATTAAGAATGTTATCTCACAGACATCGCCAACTGCATTGCAAATCGAAAATCGTTAAGTCATACGAGTATTCCTGTCTTTCATAAATATGCAGCCCCTCTAACAGATTATCATCAATATAGAGATCAATCTTATCCTCTAAAGACAATTCGTTTTCCTCACAGAGCTTCAGAATGCAAGTTGTTGTAAACAATTTTGTTACACTGGCAATCACCATTGACGAATGAATTTCGCGCCCACCATATCCAAAGCATTCAGAGAAATCCCCTGAAGAGTTTTCTACATATAAAACTGCTTCCTGTATTTGCTCCGGTGCGACAACTGCGTTAAACCGCTTTTGAACCGCTTGCGCATTCGTGTCATTTCCTCCCTTAAAGGAAATATACATCGAAACCCATATTAAAACTAAAAGTCCTATCAAAGCGATTAGTATTATTAAAAAGACTTTTTTGGCTTTCCCTTTTTTGGGGAGTTTTCTAATAAATTGGACTGCATCTTCGCTTCCATCTCTGTATTCCTCCCCTATATCATATTATATTAGTAATATAAATTTCAAAATTTCCTGGAAAATTCAAATATGGCTGTGAATTTGACTGACGAAGCAAACGGTACTTTCCACCTTCCTAAATATATTCTATCAAACATGCTTTTTCAAGGTGCGGCCTCATTGAAAAAGTACTTTAAAAATGGTATTAGCACCTGCATCTATGATATCTTTTTTTTCATCTTTTGATAATTCATCATCAAAGAATACCCCTTTGACCGTTCGCAAAAGTATAGGATCCGCGACCTTAAAAACCAGCCTCGCATCCCGCTTTCACGAACCCGGTGATAGTTCAATACAATTTACTGACAATTGAACCTTCCAACAAAGCGCAGTGCTGCTATATTCAGCCATTATTCCACTGATTTAAGCGCTTCCACCATGTTGAGTGTCAGTGCCTTACGGGATACAGATGCATTAGCAAGGAAGGTCAAAGCACATATTGCTGTCAGTATAAGGCCAAGGCTTGGGAGACGCAGATACGGCGTATATGCAAAGTTTCCCGTGGAGGCAAGCCCAATATGGACTCCCAGCAGAAAGTGCCCCGCCGGTACTCCCATAAGCAGGCCCGCAAAGAGCTGCAGCATGCTATCATGTCGGATAAAAGACTTGATTTCCTTATCCCGGTACCCGATTACTTTCAAGGTTGCATATTCCCTGCTGCGCTCGGTAAAGCTTAGTATCCCCAGATTATAAAGGATAACGGTGCTCAGTAAAAACGCACCTGTCATCAGCATAATAACTACTACAAGAACACTTCTTACCGCTTCCTCCGCCTGTTCCAGCTGCTCCTCCAGAGTGATGGATTCATTTACATAACTTAGTTTTTCCGCTTCTTTTGCGGCACCCGCCTTTCCTGCGAACAATACGTTAGGGCGGAATGTGCCGCCTGACATTTCCCAGAAAGCGGAAGAAAGAAACACGCCTTGCGGTGCCGCCGCAGAAACGATATGCTCTACCTTCACGGTGATATAGCTGTTCTGTCCTGCGATGCGAAGCTGAAGAACATCGTTTTCCTGCACATTCAATTCCTTCGCTAATTTCTCAGAAACTGCTGCACCTTCCTTGGAGAGGGCAACACGATTGCCGTCTGTATCCTCCAGATGAATGAAATATCCATCTCCATATATTTGTATCACTGCGTTGTTTCTGCTTTTCGAAGTACGGATATCCACAGAATTCTCCTGCACCCATTGAGCGTCTCCATTTGTCAGCGCATACAATTCATCCCTGTCTTCTTCGGTTGCTTCTGTTTTCAAGGAAATACGTGCATCGTAATCGAATTGCGTACCATAAAGCCTCTCGTTGACATACTTCAAAGAGTCATATAGTCCAACGCTATCCATAAGAAGCGCCGTACTTCCGGCGATTCCTATGATTCCTATAATCGTCCTCGCCTTGTTCTGCGCCGTGGACCGAAGCGTCCACTTCCACTCATAGGAGAGCATATTCCAAAAGCCGGTAAAACGCTCTGCGAAGATTTGCCCGCGTTTTTTAGGAGGTTCCTCCCTCATGGTAAAAGCAGGCATTCCCTGCGTTCCTCTTCTGCTGGCCCATAGCGCGGTAACGGAGCACAGCAGCACCACCCCTGTCAATATAACATAAGAAATAACTGAATTTCTGACCCTCCATTCCGGTACGGAATAAAATTTCTTCTGAAGCAAAAGCAAGGCTTCGGAAATGGTGGGAGGCGCCGCAAAAAGCCCTGCGATTCCCCCGAGCAAACTCACCCAGAAGCCATACAAAAGATAATGCAGGCGAATTTTCCAATTCTGATAGCCCAGGGCTTTCAGTGTACCGATCTGGCTTCTCTGTATTTCGATCATGCGCTTCATCGTCGTCTGTATCGTTAGCATTGCCAGCAATATGAGCACCGCGGAAAATAGAACGGTCATGCTCCTTAGCTGTCTGAATTTATCCGTGAAGCCTGATATTCCTTTAAAATCCGAACGTTCAAAATAGGCACCACATGCCGCACCAAGCTCCTCTTCTGCCCCGGAGCGTATTGTCTCACTATCTTCAGCAAAGTGCTCCGATGTCTCCCCATTATCGTCTTGCAGTCTTTCATATCGGATTTTAATTTGGTTATATTCCGGGACAGCACCCGTTAATCGCCGCATATTATCTAACGATATATACCCGTAACCATATTGCAGATGGTCTGGCATGAGAGAGGATGACGTACCTGTATAGCACAAATACTCCGGGCTGAGTAAGGTTCCCTGTACCTCCAGCTCTGCTTCCCGTCCGCCGTATTCTATCTCTATAACGTCTCCGATCCTGATTCCATGTTCATTCGCGAATTCCTCATATAGCCAGATGCCGTCTCCTTTCGGAAGGTAGCTTTCCCCTTGCACCGTTTCAGGCATGGATATTTTGTTCACATTCGAAGCCATCAACAGAACGTTTGCATGCTTTTCCCCATAGCACATCTCACCGTTCAGACTGGATACCGCCTGAACGCTTTTAACGCCGGATAAACCTTCGATTTTTTTAACATCTTCTTCTTTTATTCCGTGACCTTGTACCCACGCATCCGCAGTATTACTTTCTTCAAGCCATTCCTCCCCATAATCCAGCATGCCGTACCATACGCCTTCCAGTCCGGTATAGAGAAATATAGCAAAAAGCGACATAAGGAACACCGCAATAAACTGTACCTTCATATTCCATAGATCTCTTAGCATTTTCTTCATAAGATATAACATATCACCACACCACCTGTTCCATAGAGATTGGGTTGTCATTTACCTGAATGCCTTCGATTTTACCGTCCTTTAGGCGGATCACCTTATCCGCGGCGGGGGCGATTGCTGCGTTATGAGTAACGATAACTACCGTTTTTCCGTATTCCCTGGACATTCTTTTCAGCAAACTCAAAATCATCTTTCCGGTTTCGCTGTCCAATGCTCCGGTAGGTTCATCACAAAGGAGAATTTTGGGGTTTTTCACTAAGGCCCTCGCAATTGCCACACGCTGCAGTTCCCCGCCGGACATCTCTGTGGGAAAATGTTTCATGCGCTTTTCTAATCCTACCGCTTTCATCATTTCTGCCGCCTCAAAGGGATTCCTTCCGATTCGTGCCGCCATATTCACATTTTCATAAGCGTTCAGCGTTGGAATAAGATTATAGAACTGAAAAACAAAGCCTACATCTGTTCTGCGATAATCGGTGAGTTTCGCGTCGGAAAAGCCCGTAATATCCATTCCGTCTATAACGATCTGCCCGCCGTCCGACCGATCCATACCTCCAAGCAGATTCAGCAGCGTACTTTTCCCTGATCCGCTGGGTCCGAGAATGACAGCAAACTGTTTCTCCTTAATATCGAAGCTTACGCCGCATAACGCCCGCACCTCATCGTTTCCCGTCTGATAAGTTCTTTTCACATTTTGAAAGTTTAAATATTCCATTGCCATATCCTCCTCATTTTTCATTTTTATTGAAAGAACGTCGTTCAATAAAATCTCAAAATATATGCCAATCCTCCATTCAAAGAATGATTGCCGGGATTGGCAAACTTTTATTTGAGCTTCTTGTCCTATGCTTCGTTTTCCTTCAGCGCATCCTTCAGCAAATCCTCCTGAATTCCAAGAAAACGTGCGATAAATGGAATGAAATGTCCTATGTTGAATAAAGAGCCGCTTACTTCACTGTTATGCACCAATCCATGACAGCCGTGAATGATGAACAGCGACATCGGATATGCCGTATTCTCATCAATGCCGGAATCTGCCGGGATGATGCCCTCCGCTTTCGCCTCCAGCATAAACCGGGATACCGGTTCTGCCATCCCTGTCAATAAGTCGAAAGCTGTCATCGTCTCATAGGCTATGCTGTCCGGATTGCTGAAGGTCTTGTAGTAATCACGGATTCCGCTTTCAATCAGACAAAACAACTCTTTAAAACGAAGCATGACCGGCTTATCAGTATCTCCCAATATTACCGCTCTCTTGGCAATCTCGGTCTTACCCATCTGCCTCATAGCTTCATGATATATTTCCTGCTTGGACTCGAAATAATAATAGAACATGCCTGGATGTCCGTTGACAACTTTTAGAATGTCTCTTACGGATACCGACTCGTACCCCTTTTCCATAAATAGGGCCAAAGCGGCATCTATAAGCTCTTGTTTTCTTATTTCTGGGGGCTTCGATACTCTCGCCATAAACTCACTCCTTCATTTGACAGAACGTCGTTCAATTAAATTATATGACCGGAATTTTTATTTGTCAATCTTCAAATTACGGATACATACCAGTTATTCTCTATATAGAACCTCCACAGATAGTCTTTCGCCTCTTCGGCATAATCGATACCTACCCGTTTGGATTGTACGATTCCGAAGTCCTGCGCCTCCCCTTCCTCCACATAAAGCACATCGCCGCATAAATCTGCGCCGTTTTTCCCCCTGTCGATGGAAAGAGCCGCACAAAGCTTACCCGGACCGTTGGTCAGCGCTTTTTCCTGACTTCGGTTCAATCCGGCATACTCCTTTTTAAATCTGTTCCGGGCCATGATGTCCAGCCCCTCTACAGGCTCTGCCGCCCTGATCAGCACGGCTTGAGGAACTCCTTCCTCTCTCGTAACTATATTGAAGCAGTTGTGCATTCCATATATAAAAAACACATAGGAAAATCCCGGGCCGCCATACATGACCTCCACTCTCGGGGTACGTCTTCCACCATAAGAATGGGCTGCTTTATCCATGACTCCCATATAGGCTTCCGTTTCCACGATTTTGGCAGCAACCCTCTGCCCGTTCACCTCGTGCACAATAATCTTCCCAAGAAGCTCCTTGGCTACAACGATAGAATCCCTATTGTAAAATTCTCTGTCCAGCTTTTTCATCCTGTTCTTCTCCATTTTCTATCCGAAAATCCACGTTATTTATTATACCCCATCTTCCGCCTGCAAACCAGTACCCTGCGGGGAATATCCGCATATCATATAAAAGAATAAAAAGCTGTTTCACCCGGAGGAACTATGGAATTCAGAGAAAGCCGTACTTATAGAAATTTACTCAGAGTTTATGAAGAAGAATTGATGTTCAGTGCCAGGTTCGCGCTATACGGAGAAATCGCCCAGACGGATGGCTACATCACGATCTCCAGGCTCTATGATACCCTTTCCGGTCAGGATCTCGAACATGCGCGTATTTGGCTGCGGGCTATCTACGAAGGAAACCTTCCAAGCACCGCCTCCAATCTCATCGAATCCGCCAATGCAGAATATGCTATCGCCGGAAATCAGTATCAGGAATATGTACAGATAGCAAGAGAGGAAGGCTACGACCATCTCGCCGCCCTGTTTGCCGGAGTCGCCAATATAGACTACAATCACGCCACACTGCTCCAGCAGCAATACGATAACGTCGTTTCCGGTCAGGTCTTCTGTAAGCCCGAGGAAATCGTATGGGTCTGCATGCAGTGCGGAAATATTATGTCAGGCCTCTGCGCTCCTGAAATCTGTCCGGTCTGCGGCTTCCCACAAGGATATTACAGACCGCTGAACAGTTGTCCTTATTAGATCATTTCATCATACTGTAAATACATTCTAACAAGGAAAGTGCCAATACAATGTTTATAATCCTGTAATGCTTTTGGTAGACCCGCTGTATCAGCATACCCATGCCGATCCACGACACGGTTGCTATTGTTCCCATAGAAGCGATAATAAGCCCGAAGAAAAACAAAATGGGAAAGGCGTTGCTGTAATCAGTGACATAACCGGTAAGGGCGGTAATGCCGAATAAGTATATCTTCACATTGATAAATTGCAGCAAAAAGCCCTTGAAAAAGGAGGCAGACTTTTCAGTCTTGCTTTCCTCCGGCTTGCTAAGCACGATATGCAAGGCGAGCCATAAAATATAGGCTGCTCCGATATATTTCATAAATCCCAGTGCATCCGGCAGAAAGGTACTGACACCATAAACGAATATTGAACAAGCGATCTGCACTACATAGTAGCCTGTGAAGATACCTAAAAATAAAGGGCGCCCTTTGCGGAAGCCATAGTTTGCCGTTGTATTGAGAGCCAGAATATTGCCGGGGCCCGGAGTGAAGGCATTAATTACCGCATAAATAAAAAAGTTTCCTAAGACATATCCAGACATTGTATTTTCAATCCTTTCGGGGAGCATGTACTTTTTTTATTATATCATAGCTCTTATTCATATTGGAAATACGTTTATGTTATCCTCGCTATAACGTTAAGTTATCGCTGCGTCTTAATTAATCCTAAAATGAGGTCAGCAACCATCTCCCGGATGGTTTCCCTGAAAAGTGAAAATCTGCCATTCAGAAGATTGTAATGAGCGTTAAAAACCTGCAATGGGCCTGAAGCTTGCAATGAAGGCTTAACATCCATATGGAAATCTTCACAGCTTTATGCTACACTATGTTTGAATTTATATTCATATCTGAATGTTATTCAATAAGAATTCTGCATAAAACCAAGGTATTGTATTTATAACGGATATTTTGTGAATAATTGTGCTGGCCGTTATCCTGTCAATCGATGTTATCCTGACAGGATTGTCACGGAACCGGCACATGAAGTAGGAGCAATTTCCTCAAGAACTACAAAATGCAGCAAGGGCAGGGAAGATAAGTCCGTGACTGAAAGGATGAAGTATGATTTATTTGGAAACAGACCGATTGATTTTGAGAGACTATGCGGAAGAGGATTTTCTCTCTTATTACCGTTTGAAGAGTGATGAAAAAACAATGTATTATTTGCAGGATATTAAGATGGACAGCGAAGCATCTGCACGGATCGATTTTGAAAAGGTCTTGGCCGACAGCAAGGAGGAGAATAGACGATTCTATTTTTTTCATGTGGAATCAAAGGATAAGCATGAAGCGGTGGGCAGTGCCGGGTATACGGTCACGGAATTTACTCCGGTGGGCCAGCTTGTGCATGCGGGATATTTCAGTTTTCCGATGTTCTGGAGCAACGGATATATAACAGAAGCCTTTGCCCGGATTATCGAATTCGCTTTTACGGAAAGAGATGTATATAGAATTGCGACCGGATGCCTGAAAGAAAATCTTCCCTCGGAACGAGTGATGCAAAAATGCGGACTTATAAAAGAAGCCGAGCATTTAAACAGCGAATGGCATGACGGGAAAATAAAAACCCGGGTGGAATATCGCCTGTTAAAAGAAGAATGGCATAATGGGCGGGTCTAGTGTACTGTCTCATTGACTTTCAGCAAAATAGCGCCGAATGAATTTTCAAACTGCAAGGCGGAGGAATGAGGCGTAGCGGTGGCTACGTCGATTGACGACAACGAGGCAGTTGGAAATTCAGGCAA
>JAEZRJ010000021.1 GCA_023412855.1 Bacillota bacterium
ATATGGCCTGTTTCCGCCGTCACTTCTAACGCCATCAGTTCTGTTGTTATTATACGGTCTGTTTCCGCCGTCAGTTCTGTTGTTATTATATGGCCTGCTTCCGCCATCGGTTCTGTTGTTATTATACGGTCTGTTTCCGCCGTCGGTCCTGTTGTTATCACCCCTATTGTTATCTGTTCTTCTCGGTGATTCCGTACTGCCGCTGCGATTATTAGAATAGCTGTTTCTTTCTGCAGTATCCGTCTCTCTCGTACTTACTGCCGATATCTGAGTCTCCGTCACGGGAGCTGCTTCCTGCATCGGTTTCGTCTCCTTTTTGGGTGTATTAACAGACGATACCATCGTCACGGGAGGAGTAGGCGAAGGTGGCGTCAATGGTTTTACCGGACGATAAGGCTCTGCAGCCTTTTTCTGATTTGCATTCACCGGATTGTTATTGCCAGGAGCTGGGGCCGGTCTTCTCTCCCCTCCCTGTTGCTGGGGCTTTTGTCCCGGCATCTTGCTGTTGTGAGGGTTGCTCACAAAAATAATTTTCTTCTTTTTCTTAGGTATCTCTGCTGTTTCCTGCTCTGCTTTTACAACTTCCTGCTTCGTCGTCTCAGCCCTCTCTTTCCCAAATTGCTTTCTTATTAGCGCTACTGCATCGTCTTCGATGGAACTTTGCGGTGCCTTAGCTTCTATTCCCTTTTCTTGTAGAAAAGAGATAATATCTTTACTCTGTTTATCTAATTCTTTCGCAAGCTCATGTACTTTCATTTTCGCCATGCTCACTACCTCCGTTTTATTCTTCTGATGCTTCCAAATGCTTCTTTATGGACTGTGCAAATCCATTATCGGTTACTGCTAATGAAGATCGCATTTCTTTACCCATGGCGTGCCCCAGTTCCTCTTTCGTTCCATATTGAAAAAACGGCACATTATAAAAGTCACACATATTGCGAAACATTTTTATGGTATTATCGGAAGCGTCCTTACTGACTATGACCAATACCGCACTTCCCGTCTTCACTGCTTTTTCTGTTGCTATCTCTCCGCTCACTACATTTCTGGATCTGGCAGCGAGGCCGAGTAATGAATATATTTTATTCAATCTCCTCTGAACTCCTTCTCCAGCTTTTCATAAACCTCATCTGGAATACTCATTTTGAAAGACCGCTCAAGTCCTTTATTCTTTCTTGCCTTTTTGAGGCATTCCTCAGAAATACAAACATAAGCGCCTCTTCCGTTCTTTTTACCTGTTACGTCGAGAATAATGTCGTTCTCCGCAGTTTTCAAAACTCGCATCATTTCCTTCTTGCTCTTCATTTCACCGCAGCCTACGCATTGTCTCAAAGGGATCTTCTTCGCCATATCATACCCTTTCTAAGATTATAGTATCAATTGATGCTATAACTGTCTATTCTTCTGCCGGAATCTCTTCCGAGCCGTCCTCTTCTACATACTCACCATCATACTCTTCATCATATTCCTCGTCATACTCGTCATATTCATCCGCGTAATCTTCATAACGGAATCCCGGCGAATCCTTCGCCTGTGTCTCACTCTTGATGTCTATCTTATATCCGGTCAGCCTTGCAGCAAGCCTTGCATTCTGTCCTTCCTTGCCGATCGCCAGAGAAAGCTGATAATCCGGTACTACGACCTTCGCTGTCTTTTCATCGGGATCTGCAAACACCGCAACGATTTTTGCAGGAGATAATGCATTCTGAATGAGATTGCCTGGATTTTCATCCCAGTTGATAATATCTATTTTTTCTCCGCGCAGCTCTTCCACAATGGAATTCACTCTGGCCCCGTTTAAACCTACACACGCGCCTACGGCATCTACGTTAGGATTGTTGGACCAAACAGCCATTTTCGTTCTGCTTCCCGATTCCCTCGCAATGCTCTTAATTTCAACCGTACCGTCCTTAATCTCCGTAACCTCAGACTCGAACAACCTCTTCACCAGCTCCGGGTGGGTACGGCTAACGAGAATCCTCGGTCCCTTAGGCGTATTCTTCACTTCCAAAATATATACCTTAACTCGTTCCGTGGGCTTGAAAACTTCGCCTTTTACCTGCTCTGTTTCGTTCAATATTCCGTCAGCTTTTCCTAAGTTTATACTGATGTTCTTTCCTACATAACGCTGTACAATTCCGGTTACCACATCTTTTTCTTTTTCATAATACTGGTTATAGATTACGCTTCTTTCTTCTTCCCTTATTTTCTGCAGGATAACGTTCTTCGCATTCTGGGTCGCAATACGTCCGAATTCTTTGGATTTAATCTCCACATGAAGAAGGTTTCCAATCTGTGCCCTCTGTGAAATCTCTTTCGCATCGTCAAGGGAAATCTGACAGCAATCGTCCTCTACCTCTTCCACTACTTCTTTCTCTGCATAACATAAAAAATCGCAAGTCTCTCTGTTGATTTCAACCTTGATGTTATCCGATTTTCCAAAATGATTTTTGCAAGCTGTAATCAATGAATTCTCAATGGCATCAAACAGTGTTTCTTTGCTGATTTCCTTTTCCTTCTCCAGAATATCCAATGCTTCCATCAATTCTTTATTCATTTTTCTCTTTTCCTTTCTGCTATCTCGTACCGAGATTATCCTCTCTAAAAATCAAGTGCTAATCTGATTAATGCGATATCTGTTCTTTCAAAAACCAGTTCCTTCTCAGCCTCTATCGTTATGGATTTCTCATCGTATGCTTTCAATACGCCTTTGAACTCCTTACACTTGTCTATCGGTTTATATGTTTTAATTTCCACTTCTGCCCCGATGCTCTTCTCTAAATGCTTATCTTTTTTCAAGGTTCTTCCAAGCCCCGGGCTGCTCACCTCTAAAATGTAGGCATCACTTATGAAATCCTTCTCATCTAACGCATCCGACAACGCACGGCTTACCGCCTCGCAGTCATTGATGTTCACTCCCTCCGGCTTGTCGATGTAAGCGCGAAGGTAAAAGTCGCTCCCCTCTTTTACATATTCCACATCGTAAATCTCTACGCCAGCTTCCTCCACTATCGGCTTAAGCAGCTCTTCTGTCCTGTTTTCATATGTTTCTTTTCTGGACATCTATCTATTCACCTGTTCCTTTCCCAATTTCTAAAAGAAAATTTCTTTCAAAAATTTCCTTTGGAAATTCCTGACGGAATCTTCCGTCAGAAAATCATTACCCGCAAAAAGAGTGGACTCGCAAGTCCACTCTAATTAACAGTAACATATATTCTTCCTATACTATAGCACCACATCCCGCTAAATGCAAGGACTTTCGAAAAAATAATGAAAGCAGCTCGTAGGGGAATCGAACCCCTGATTCCGCCGTGAGAGGGCGGCGTCTTAACCGCTTGACCAACGAGCCAGAACGAATACAAATCGAACTTTTCTTCTTGTTCTTTTGCCGACTTGCTTATTTTATTATAAAACGACTAATATTGCAAGCACTTTTTTATTTTAATTTTGTATTTGTTCTATTTTTTTATTTTTCCTCTTTTACGGACTCTATTTTGTACCTTATTTTACCGCTCCAGCAAGCGGTTTACTGCTTCGATTACCTGCTCTACCTCGAAAGGCTTGGTAATGAAATCCGCAGCGCCTTCCTTAATTGCCTTAACCATCTTCTCTTTCTGGCCGGCAGCGGTAATCATGATTACCTTTACATTCTTGTCCTCTTCCATTAAATGCTCAAGCGCCTCCAAACCGTTCATAACCGGCATGGTAATATCCAAGGTCACTAAGTCCGGCTTCAACTCCCTATATAAACCGATTCCTTCCTCTCCGTTCGCAGCCTCTCCAACTACCTCATGTCCTGCGTGCTCCAATACTTCCTTCAAAATCTTTCGGGATGTCCTCGAATCATCTATAATCAAAATACTTGCCATAATTATGTCCTCCTATTGATATATGTCTAAATTATACGGAAACGTTAAGGTTTGTGTCCATCGCAATGAAAATTTCTATCCTGCTGTTCTTAATATATAAGGGAATAACGAGTGCCTTCCCTTCGATCTTTATTCTTCCCTTCTGATAGAACATGGGAGGAACCATATCCACTGAAATTCCTTCTACGCTCAATGCCGAAGCATACAATCCATTTACGCAGTTGATGAACTCACATACCGAGTCAAAAGCATACAAATCCATCTTTGTAAACTCTTCCTTCGCAAAAGTGCTGGCAATTGTGAGCAGGCTATTCTCTTCTCCTGAAAGCCCGAGCGTTATATTATGCTCGCCTTTTACGTCCTGTAATGCTATATCCTTGAACTCGTAATCTTCCACTTCCTCAGAAGGGCCGATTGCAATTCTGGAATCTATCAGCCGGATCACTGTGCGGATAGCGACTCCTGCAAGCTCCTGCGACCGCTCATCATCGCTTCTTATAAAAAGTGGTACGATGCGGTCCGCATCTCCGCTCTTCAAATCTTCGATATCGGTGGCTGTAAAACCAGTCTCCTTCCGGTACAGCTCCAGCGCCTTCTCTATTTCCTCATGTGTCATAATACCATTCTCTGTCATCGACTGCACGAATACAAGATAAGGATTGCCCTGAAGCTTTAGAAGCCTCTCCACCTGGTTCTCGGTCAGGTAACCCTGCTCTACCGCAATATCACCGAAGCGCTTGTCCTCCTGAGCCTGCCTTCTGTTTATCTTCTCCGCTTCTTCTTCAGTTAAAAGCTTTTCGGAAACAGCGATAAGTCCCATTTTTACTCGGACCTTCTTCTGATATTCCAATGCCTCTTCCAGCTTACTCGCTGAAATTAAGTTTTTCTCCACTAAAAATCTCCCAAAAATATGACCAAACATACGTACCCTCCATCTGACATCTTATGTAATACCAAAACTTCCCTTTTATTATATAATATTTAAGAGACAAAATCAAATAAACTTATTTGATTTGACTCAGGAAGATTACCTAACAGATTCAAGGTGTCCATCAACTCGATAACTGTTTTGGAAACCTTCGTCCTTTGTCTGAAATCATCCTTCGACAAAAATGCTCCATCTTTTGCAGCTTCTACGATAGCATCCGCCGCTTTCTCCCCCAAACCGTCTATACTGTTTAACGAAGGCATGAGCCTGCCCTCTACAATCTGGAACAAACGGGACTGGGCAGAAAAAATATCGATAGGAACAAATTCAAACCCCCTGGCGTACATTTCCTGAACAATCTTCATATCGCGGAAGGAATCCTGCTCCTTTTTTGACAGCGTATCGCTTCTGCGTTTATAATCCGCCATCATTTTCTCCAAGTGATCCCTGCCCTGACACATCAGTTCATAAGAAAAAGCAGAGGCCCGGATGCTGAAAAACGCCGTATAAAAAGCCAAAGGATAATTGATCTTACAATAAGCAATGCGCCAGGCCATCATAACATACGCCGCCGCATGGGCCTTAGGAAACATATACTTAATCTTCTTACACGACCATATATACCAATCGGGCACATCTGCGGCCACCATAGCTTCCTCCATCTGAGGATTTAATCCCTTCCCCTTTCGCACGCTCTCCATTATATTAAACGCCAGAGAACTCTCCACTCCCATACCGATCAAATAGACCATGATATCGTCTCGAGTACAGATTGCCGTGGAAATAGTCGCTGTTCCTTCCTGAATAAGGGTCTGGGCATTCCCAAGCCATACATCCGTACCGTGCGCCAGTCCCGCAATTCTTACCAGATCGGAAAAAGCCTGCGGTTTCGTATCGATCAACATCTGCATGGCGAATTCCGTACCGAACTCCGGTATTCCCAAGGCTCCCAGCTTACAGCCGCCAATCTGGTCGGGCGCAATCCCAAGCGCCTCCGTATTCTTAAACAGAGACATGACCTGCTTATCGTCTAAGGGAATCTTTACCGGGTCGATTCCTGTCAAATCCTGAAGCATACGAATCATGGTAGGATCGTCGTGCCCAAGAATATCCAGCTTCAATAGGTTATGGTCTATGGAGTGGTAATCGAAATGAGTCGTTACGGTGTCCGTGGTCATATCGTTAGCCGGATGCTGCACCGGTGTGAAGGAGTTGATATCCTCACCCAAGGGCAATACAATAATACCTCCCGGATGCTGGCCCGTGCTTCTGCGAATTCCCGTACATCCTACGACGATACGATTGATTTCGCAAGTACGCTTTCTCCTCCCGCGCTCTTCGAAGTAATTCTTCACATAGCCGAAGGCTGTCTTGTCTGCCAGGGTACCTATCGTTCCTGCCCGGTATGTCTGCCCCGCTCCGAAGATAACCTCCGTATATTTATGTGCCTTACTCTGGTACTCTCCCGAAAAGTTAAGGTCAATATCCGGCTCCTTATCGCCCTTAAATCCCAGGAAAGTCTCAAAAGGAATATCAAATCCGTCCTTCTTAAGCGGTGCTCCGCAAACAGGGCATGCCTTATCCGGCATATCGCAGCCCGCCCGCCCGGAATAAGCCTTTACCTCTTCGGAATAGAAATCATTATAGTGGCATTCGGAGCAATAATAATGAGGGCTCAATGGGTTTACCTCCGTGATACCTGCCATGGTTGCCACAAACGAAGAACCTACCGAGCCTCTGGAACCTACCAGATACCCGTCCTCCACTGATTTCCAAACCAGCTTCTGGGCGATGATATACATTACTGCGAAGCCATTAGTTATAATAGAATGAAGTTCCCGCTCCAATCTTTTTTCTACGATATCCGGCAATACATCCCCATATATCTCATGTGCTTTATTATAGCAAATATCCGTCAGTGTCTTATCGCTGTCAGGAATGATGGGTGCACATTTATCCGGTCTTACCGGAGACATGGTCTCCACCATATCTGCAATTAAATTCGTATTGGTAATGACTACTTCCTGCGCCTTATCGCTGCCCAGATAGGAGAACTCTTCCAACATCTCTTCTGTGGTACGCAAGTAGAGGGGTGCCTGATCGTCTGAATCGGAAAACCCCTTTCCCGCCATAATGATACGGCGATATACCTCGTCCTCCGGATCGAGAAAATGCACGTCGCAGGTCGCCACTACCGGCTTGCCAAATTGCTCTCCAAGCTCGACGATTTTCTTATTGATGTCCATGATATCTTCCATGGAATTGATATTTCTTACTTTCTCCGACTCAATCATGAACTTATTGTTGCCAAGGGGCTGTATTTCCAGATAATCATAAAAATTAACAAGCCTTGCAATTTCCGCATCTGCTTTACCGTCTAACAGTGCTCGATAAAGCTCTCCTGCTTCACATGCGCTGCCGATAATCAAGCCTTCCCTATATTTAAGGAACAGACTCTTTGGAACTCTCGGCCTCTTGCTGTAAAAAGTTAAATGAGATTCCGAAACAAGACGATACAGATTTACCCGACCTGTATCGTTTTTGGCAAGGATAATCGCATGGTAGGTAGGGAGCTTCTTTACAATATCCGGACTGGAGGCTCCAAGAGCATTTACCTTCTTTAACGTATCTGCGCCGTCTTCCTTAAGCATCGGAATGAACTTTACAAATATTTCCGCGGTAGCCTCTGCATCATCCACCGCACGATGATGGTTTTCGAGAGATATTCCCAGCGTCTTCGCCACTGCGTCCAATGTATGCCTGGCCTGATGGGGCAAGAGTATTCTCGCGATACCCACCGTATCCACATAAGTAAATTCTTTCTGAAGACCCAGCCTTCTGGCATTTTCCATAATAAAGCTCATATCGAAATTAGCGTTATGGGCTACCAGCACCGCATCCTGACAGAAATCGAAAAATTGCGGCAATATCACATCGATCATGGGTGCCCCCATAACCATATCGTCGTTGATACCCGTTAGTTTTTCTATTTCAAAGGGAATCGGAACATCCGGATTCACAAAGGCAGAATATCTGTCCGCAATCTGCCCGTCAACTATCTTCACCGCACCAATTTCTATGATGCTGTTATGAACCGGAGAAAAGCCCGTGGTCTCGATATCGAATACTACAAAGGTACTTTCGAAATCCTGTCCGTTATCTCCTGTCACGATTTCCTTCAAATCATCCACCAAATAAGCTTCCATTCCATAAATAACTTTGAAGAAATCCTGCTTATCGGGATTTTTATCTCCTGCTTCTTTTCGTTTTCCCTTCTCTGCCTTCCACAAATCCTCCCATACATGATTGGCGTCGGGGAAAGACTGCACGACTCCGTGGTCCGTGATGGCAATAGCCGGATGCCCCCACTTATAAGCACGCTTAACAATATCCTTCGCCTCGGATACGCCGTCCATATCGCTCATTTTTGTATGACAATGAAGCTCCACTCTCTTTCTGGCGCTATTATCCGACCGGGAAGATGTGAAATCCGGTATTCTCTTTACCCCGCTTATCGAGCCTATGGTCAGTTCGTTATCAAACTTATCGATAACAACCACTCCTTTTAGCTTTACAAACGCCCCCTGCCTCATTCCTTCCGTTATTTCCGCTACTTGCTCATTGCCTGCGAACAGCTTTACTGTCAGGGTATCCGAAAAATCCGTAATATCATAAATGAGAATGGTCTTCTCATTCTTTATCTCCCGTTTATCCATGCTTATGATCTTGCCGCGAATCGTTACCTCTCCCATTTCGCCGATGATATCCTCTATCGGCATCGCTTCCTCATCGAAATCTCTGCCATACAAGACATCCGGATTGTCGGAGCGCTTTACCGCTCTCCTGAAGTCTCCCTTCTCGCCGTCTTTTCTTCCGGCACGGAAACTTCCCCGCGTCACAGGCTCGCTCGGCTTCGTCATTCCTCCCGGCTTTGCTCCTGCAGGCAAAACAACCTCTGTTTCCGGTTCCTTCTGTACATCCTCGCCAAGAAGCGTTCCTCCCACCCTCGACGCAATATCCGCAACCTGCCTTGCGATTTTCAAATCATCCTCTTCTTTGTATTTTCCCGCTTTCCCTTCCTTATAATCCACGGAAATATCCACCTGAAATTCGAACCGCTCATTGTATATCTTATCCAAGATGCGAAGTAACTCCTCAGACTTGCTTCTCGCCGGTACGGAATCCTCTATCGTAAGCCGTATTTTATTTTCCGAAGGATATTCAATATCCGCATTCTTGAATATGTTGTATTCAACAGGACTATATTCCCTAAGTTCCAGCAGGATGCTATCCTTATATATATGCATGAACTTCTCGGGGTTATATTGTGCTGACAAATGATATTTTTCATATATTTTTACCGTCATGGAAAAACTGGGGAAGAGCTGTTTCTTTATCGACTCCTCCGCCTTCATAACATATTCCTTGTGAATGAGTCTGTCACTGGAAATATATATACGCAAAAAATCCTTCCGCTTAGTGGCGGAAATTCTTTCCACCTCCACCTGACCGAATAAATCCTGCAGCTTATCCTCCAATTGTAACGACGGGAACACCTCAAAAAACTTTTTCAACTCTCATCAATCCTATTCTTAATTCCAGTTTAGCAGTTCTTCCTTTAAAACAGAAAGAAGCTGGTCCTCCGGTACTTTTTTTATGATTTCACCTTTTTTAATCAACAAGCCTTCTCCGGCACCGCCTGCAATGCCAATATCCGCCTCTCTCGCTTCTCCGGGGCCGTTTACCGCACAGCCCATTACGGCTACCTTAATATCTAACGGAATATCTTGAACCATCTGCTCTACCTCATTGGCAAGCTGAATCAAGTCGATTTTTGTTCTGCCGCAGGTCGGACAGGAGACTACCTCTACCCCTCCTTTTCTAAGTTCCAGAGCACGCAGAATCAACTTCGCCGATTTGATTTCCTCCACCGGATCGCCGGTCAAAGATACCCGGATCGTATCGCCGATTCCCTGATATAAAATGATGCCAAGTCCTACTCCCGATTTGACATTTCCCCCCAAGAGCGTCCCTGACTCTGTAATTCCTACATGAAGAGGATAATCAGTCTCCTTCGCCAGTATTTCATGAGCCTTTACGCACATGAGAACATCAGAAGACTTGATACTGATTACCAGATTATCATATCCAAGCTCCTCTATCATCCGCACCTTATCCAGTGCGCTTTCCACAATTCCCTGTGCAGTGACTCCGCCATACTTTTCTATCAGTTCCTTTTCCAAAGAACCGCTATTTACACCTACGCGAATAGGAATATTCCTCTCCTTCGCTACCGCTACAACAGCAGCTACATTTTCCTTTTTCCCGATATTGCCCGGATTGATCCTTATTTTATCCGCACCGTTTTCCATTGCTGCAATCGCCATCCGATAATCGAAATGAATGTCTGCTATAAGAGGTATGGATATTTGCTTTTTAATTTCCTTTATAGCAAGCGCCGCCTCCATTGTAGGCACCGTACAACGAATGATTTCGCAGCCTGCCTGTTCCAGCCGGTGTATCTGCGCCACAGTGGCTTCCACATCCTCCGTTCTCGTATTCGTCATGGACTGAATCAGAACGGGATTCCCGCCACCAATCACCCTATTTCCTATATGTACAACCTTCGTATTATCTCTATACATGAGTACCTCCCTGCCGGTATATCCGACAAAACATATGATAACTTGAAGTCTATCATACCCCTATTTTAGTGTCAAGGTGCGGGAAATTTCAAGTGAAAAGTTCTGCTTCTTTCCTCCATTGTATCAAGCTCAGTACAAATAAGTGTCAGCTCATACTCCTTTCCCCCTTCAAAGCTATCCGCCGGTACTTCTAACTTCATATCTCCTAAGGGACTATACACAGTATCGTATCGAATAATTAATTTCTGTCCCTTTTCGTTCCTGACGATTACAGGGAACACATCCGCCTTCCCGGAAGCCCAACAAGGTGCCGCCATAAGGAAGGAGGCCGTTGCGATGCAAAAAACCACCATAAGTCCTCTGCTTTTTTTAGAAGAAAGATAAACAGCCTTTATCTGTCTTACCTTTTTAGAGGGACCTGCCCTCCTGCTTGCGAGTACTGCTTTTATAAGGCAAAGAGTAACAATAACCCCTGCTGTAACTGCCGCTTTCCATTCATCACCGATAAGTCTCTCCCCTCCATATCTTCTATATAACTCCCACTGCCTCCAAAATATACTCCCCGCAGTTAGCAATAGTAGATAATAAGCGACTCTTGCTATTGCATACATCCATTTCCGCCGCTTATCCGCCCCATTCTGCTTCTTTAACGCTTCCTCCATTTGTGCTATGCTCTGATAGCGTTTCTCCCTTTCCTTCTCCGTTGCCTTCCTAAT
>JAEZRJ010000063.1 GCA_023412855.1 Bacillota bacterium
CAGCCGTGATTTACGCCTTGTGCTACCGTACACATTTCTTCAACTTCCTTTGAATAAATCATGTGAAAACTCCTTTCAATATGTAACTCGTGAATATTTTGTCATAATCGCAACTACTATTCTCGCACACTTTCTACAAAAAATCCAGTATATTTTCAAATAACGCCATATTTTTTAAATTCAGATTTTTTATAAATTCCTTATGACAACTTCGCCCTTATCTTTATAAATACTATCCGGCGGTATATATCCCCTCACTGAGGAAGTTGGATATACGCTGGAGTTTTTCCCGATTACCGTTCCCGGATTCAGAACGGAATTACAGCCTACCTCTACCATATCCCCTAACATCGCCCCGAACTTCTTAAGGCCGGTCTCAACCTCGCCGTTCTCGGATTTTGCCACCACCAGCGTCTTGTCACTTTTTACATTGGAAGTGATGGAGCCTGCTCCCATATGAGCCTTGAATCCAAGTACGCTGTCGCCTACGTAATTATAGTGAGGCACCTGAACCTTATTAAAAAGAATGACATTTTTCAGCTCCGTGGAATTGCCCACCACAGCACCTTTCCCTACAATGGCATTTCCTCTGATAAACGCACAGTGACGTACCTGCGCATCCTCATCGATAATTACCGGCCCGGCTATGTAGGCGCTCGGAAACACGGTTGCAGTTTTTGCGATCCAGATGTCTTCTCCTCTTTTCTCATACTTATCCTCGGGCAGGGAATTTCCCAGCTTCACGATAAAATCTTTGATTTTAGGCAATACCTCCCACGGATAGGTAACTCCTTCGAAAATATCCGCTGCAATTGTCTCCGAAAGCGTATACAGATTTTCAATTCTAAATTGTTCCATCGCATTTTCTCCTCTTTTTTGCCTCTATTTTTTATAGTTCTTCGCTGCCATATCGAACTGCATATAAAGCGAGGATTGATTTTCCATCTGCTTCACGCTGTTCGTCCTTCGTGTCACGAAATCATCCAGTTTACGCATATATTCGTCCTCCGTAATGCTTCCTTCCGCCACAAGGGTCAGTCCCTTTTCCCAGCTGGCGGTAAGGGCCGGATCCAGCAGCGGCCTTATGGAGCCCGCCACCACATCATATATCATCTCACCCATAAGGGTAGGAGTGATGATCTGGGTCTTTTTATTTAAGGACAAATATTTGATATTTACCAGTTTCTTCAGTATCTCGGCCCGCGTAGCGGAGGTGCCGATTCCGCTTCCTTTCATCTGTGCGCGCAGTTCCTCGTCCTCGATAAATTGTCCGGCATTTTCCATGGTCAATATCATCGTTCCTGAATTGTAACGTTTGGGAGGTGATGTTTCTCCTTCCTTGATCTCAAAGCCTTTTAAAGACAACTCATCCCCTTTTTTCAGCCGTTTCAGCATCTCCATGAATTCGGGGTCCTTCGTATCGTTTCCTTCCTCCTGGCCTTCTCCTTCTTCCGCGCCTGCCTCTTTATTCTCTGTCTCCTTGCTCTCCGGAGCCTTGCTGCTTTCTTCCTTCTTTTTGGCAAAAGAAAATTCCGCTGCCTTTAAATATCCCGGGTCCGCTAAAACCTTGAAGCTTGCAAAAAATTTCTCCTCTTTCATTCCTATGGTCAAGGAGATCTTTTGATACACCGCCGCCGGATAAAAGATGCAGAGAAAACGCCTGACAATGATTTCATAGACCTTCGCCGCCGTAGCGTTTAAGCTTCCCAGATTTCCAAGCCCCTGTCCGGTGGGAACGATGGCATAATGGTCTGTAATCTGCTTATCGTTCACATATCTGGTCTTGGAAATATTCTTATAAGTGCCCTTTTGAAGCACTTCCTCTGCAAACACCGCCGTCTGGGAATAGCCCTTGAGTCCGCTTATATTCTTGGATATCTCCTTTGCTACCGCAGTTGACAATACTCTTGCATCCGTTCTCGGATAGGTGGTCATCTTCTTTTCGTATAACTCCTGCACGATACGCAGCGTTTCATCAGGGCTGATTTTGAAATATTTGGAGCAGTCGTTCTGAAGCTCCGCCAAGTTATACAAAAGGGGAGGATTTTTCGTCTCTTTTTTCTTTTCCACCGCTTCTACGACCGGCACTGCCCTGGGCGCTTCTTCCAATGCATCAATAAGCTCCTGCGCGCTCTTTTTTTCTTTAAAGCCATTTTCCTTATAAAGAAGCGGGGAATTGTAATATTTCGTCCCTTCGACTGCCTTCCACTCGCATTCAAAGCGCTTTTCCTCTGTCTCCACTCCGGCTATTACCCGGTAGAAGGAGGTCTTTACAAAGTTTCGGATTTCCCGTTCTCTGTTAACCACCATGCCGAGAACGCAGGTCATGACCCTTCCTACCGAAACCACTGCCTTGTCTGTTTTTAGATAGGATTTGATGGAATTGCTGTATTTCAGAGTGAGCACCCGGGAGAAATTAATTCCCATGAGATAATCCTCCTTCGCCCGAAGATAGGCGGCGGAGCAAAGATTATCATAGGAAGACAAGTCCTTCGCTTCCCGTATGCCGCGCAATATTTCTTCTTCTGTCTGGGAATCGATCCACACGCGCTTCCTTTGTTTGCCGCTCACGCCTGCCTGCTTCTCCACCAGACGATATATGTATTCTCCCTCCCGCCCGGAGTCAGTGCAGACGTAAATGGTGTCCACCTCCGCACGGTTCAAAAGTCCGCTTACGATTGTAAATTGCTTCTTTACATTTTCAATGACTTCGTACTTAAACTCTTCAGGAATAAAAGGCAGGGTAGCCAAAGACCATCTCTTGTATTTCTCGTCATAAACCTCCGGATAGCTCATGGTCACTAAATGCCCCACGCACCATGTTACGATCGCTTCTTCCGATTCCATATAGCCGTCTTTGTTGCTCATATTCAATTTTAACGCTTTCGCGAACTCTCTCGCCACGCTGGGCTTCTCCGCAATATATAAACTTTTTCCCATGAAATATTAAAAACTATCCTCTCTTGCAACAAGCCCTTGCCATAAAAATGACAGGGCTTGCTATAAACAATTTTTATACCACAGCTTGCTTGAGTAACTCCTCCACCTCGTCGGAGGGCATCGGCCTTCCTAAAAAGAATCCTTGAATGTTGTCACATTCTATAGATTTCAAATATTCAAACTGCTCCTTCGTCTCCACACCTTCGGCCACCGTTTCGAAGCCCAGCTTCTTGACCATATAAATAATGGATTCCGTGATTATTTTCGTATTGTCATCAGAAACAACTGTATCGATAAACGACTTATCTATTTTCAACGTATCGATAGGCAATCCCTTTAAATAAGAAAGAGAAGAATACCCCGTACCGAAATCATCCAAGGAAATGCGAATTCCATAGCTTCTTAAGGTCACAAGCTTGTTCGTAATCTCTCCGAAATCGTCAATCAACACGCTCTCGGTAATCTCCAGCTCCACCTCCGTAGGCTTCACATCGTATTTTTTCAAAATCTTCATCAATTTACTTACAAAATCTAACTTTCTGTACTGAATCGCTGATATATTTAAGGACAGAATCAAATCTGACTTGTATTTCTTCTTCCACTGCGAATAAATGCGAATGCTCTCTTCGATTACCCAAGTGCCTATGGGAATGATTGTCCCATTTTTCTCCGCAATCGGTATAAATACGGAAGGACTTATCATATGTCCGTCATCGTCTCTCCAACGGATCAATGCCTCCACGCCCCGAAGTTTCCTGTCCTGAGCATGGTACTGAGGCTGGAAATACATCATGAAATTCTGGTTGAAGGCGGCCTCCTTAAGCTTATTTTCAATGGTCACATTCTGCAGAAAATCGTTTAGTATGGGAACATCAAAATATTGTATCGAATCCTTACCCTTGCTCTTGGCTTTAAACATTACGATTTCCGCACAGTTGATAAGCTCCAGCGTGGTTTTTGCCGCTTCAGGATATTCCGCAACTCCCATGCTCACCGTAATGTTCACTTCCATCCCATTACTAAGAACAAATGGTTTCTGCAGCCGCTCGTGTATCATACGGAAAATATGCTCCACGCTTCTGGCTCCGCAAGGATCATAAATAGCAATGCAATAAATATCGCTGTTAAAATGAGACACAATCACGTTATTATTCTTAATACTGGACAAAAACTGCCCGAACTGCTGAACGATTTCATCTCCTATCACAATGCCCAAACCATCGTTAATCTTTCGGAAATCGTCGATATCTATGAACATGACCGCTACTGAGGCACGTTCGTCTTCCGCTTTTCTTACATAATCTCCCAAAAGGAGTATGAAATAATTTCGGTTGTATAACCCTGTCAATACGTCGTAGTACGCCATGTACGTCAATTCTTCATTTTGATTTTTGAACTTCGTAATGTTTTTAAACCGGATTACTTTTTCTTTAGGGGTCTCGTTCTCGTCATAAGTGACCGCCGTCTCACATTCCACCCAGATACCGTCCTTCATGCGGATTACTGCGCTTTCACTTTTTCGCCCTTTTTTTTCAATAAATAAGAGTTCCCTAAGCTGAAGAACATATTTGTCCTCTATGAAATCATAAATTCCTGAAATATCCCTTATTTCTTGGATATTTACTTTAAAGAAAAATTTCCAATTACCAAACGTCCTTATAATATCATCTTCGAAGTTGTAGTATAAAAACGCGCTGCTCGATGTATTACAGAGCATTTGAAACATTTTCTCATCGATGCTTAATTTCTGATTCATCGCATTAAGCAGCTCAAATTGATACTGTAATTCATCCATTTGCCGTCACCCTTCTCAATATATTTTTCTCCCTATCTTCTTTATTGATCATTTTAATATTGATCACTTCATTACTAAAGATAGCCATACCCCGTATTTATCATATTTCCCACAAAATATGATAAATATTTATCCTTTCTCTTATTTTTTTGTAATATAACCCTGGGCCTTCAAAAGCTCTGCGCAAAGCACCGCCCCACCGGCTGCTCCGCGAACCGTATTGTGTGATAATCCCACAAACTTCCAATCGTATACGTTATCCTCTCTCAAACGTCCTACGCTCACGCCCATTCCTTTCTCATAATCCACATCCATAGTCACCTGAGGGCGGTTATCCTCCTCCAGATATTGGATAAACTGCTTAGGTGCGCTGGGAAGCTCAAGCTCCTGAGGCGCTCCTTTGAAGTTAACAAGTTTCTCGATAAGCTGTTCCTTCGTAGCCTTTTTCTTAAGCTTTACGAAGACAGCTGCCGTATGTCCGTTCAAAACGGGAACACGGATACACTGGCAGGTAATGACCGGTGAAGATGCAGGAACGATTTCTCCATCCTGGATTTCTCCCCATATTCTAAGGGGTTCTTTTTCGCTCTTTTCTTCTTCCCCTCCGATGTAAGGAATGATGTTTCCTTCCATCTCAGGCCAATCCTTAAACGTCTTGCCCGCTCCGGAAATCGCCTGATAAGTGGTAGCGACCACCTCGTAAGGCTCGAACTCCTTCCATGCGGTAAGCACAGGCGCATAGCTTTGAATAGAGCAGTTAGGCTTTACTGCAATAAAGCCTCTCGTCGTACCAAGTCTCTTTTTCTGGAAATCGATGACTTTCATGTGTTCCGGATTAATTTCCGGCACTACCATAGGAACATCGGGAGTCCATCTGTGAGCACTGTTATTGGAAACTACTGGGGTCTCCGTCTTCGCATATTCTTCTTCGATTTTCTTGATTTCGTCCTTCGTCATATCTACGGCACTGAACACGAAGTCTACTCCCGCCGCAACCTTTTCTACTTCATTTACGTTCATTACAACAATATTTTTTACAGCCTCCGGCATAGGTGTAGCCATTTTCCATCTGTCACCTACCGCCTCTGCATAAGTCTTTCCTTCAGACCTGGGACTTGCCGCAATTACCGTCACCTCAAACCAGGGATGATTCTCCAATAAAGAAATAAATCTCTGTCCTACCATACCGGTTCCGCCTAAGATACCTACTTTTAACCTATCGCTCATTTTTCATTCTCCTCATCTTTCTATTTAATAATTTCATATTTTTCAGTTTTATATACTATATATTATGAATTGCCTCTTGTCTCTTGCATCCAACTGTTTTTCAAAAATTCCCGGTTGATATCGATAACCGCTTTCATCACGCTTTGTCCCGGAGCGCCGATTGTCAGTCGCTTTTCTACGCATGTCTTTAAGCTCACCGCGTTGAAAACATCCTCCTCGAATACCGGGCTGATTTCTTTCAGTTCCTCTATACTGAGCGCATCGATGCAGGTGTTCTTATCTATGCAGTAAAGCACCAGCCTGCCTACGATTTCATGGGCATCCCTGAAGGGTACTCCCATACCTACCAGATAATCCGCCGCGTCCGTTGCATTGGTAAAGCCGTTCATCGCACTTACTGCCATGACCTCCTCGTTAAACTTCATCGTCCTTAACATTCCGTTAAACAAAGCGAGACAGCCTTTCACTGTATCGATGGCATCAAAGGTCAGTTCCTTATCCTCCTGCATATCCTTATTATAGGCAAGAGGTATTCCCTTCATCACCGTCAATATGGACATCAACGCACCGTACACCCTGCCGGTCTTTCCTCTTACTAATTCCGCAATATCCGGATTTTTCTTCTGGGGCATAATGCTGCTTCCCGTAGAATATGCGTCATCTATCTCCACGAAATGGTATTCGTTGGAGTTCCAAATAATGATTTCTTCACAAAAGCGGCTAAGGTGCATCATAACCGTGGACAATGCGGATAAAAATTCAATCACATAATCTCTGTCCGAAACAGAATCCATACTGTTGAGCGTCGGCCCTTCAAAGCCCATCAATGCCGCCGTATACCCTCTGTCCAGAGGATAAGTTGTCCCCGCCAGGGCTCCTGCTCCCAGCGGACAGTAATTCATCCTTGCATAAATATCCCTGAGCCTGAGGCTGTCCCGCTTAAACATCTCGAAATATGCTCCCATATGATGTGCCAGCGTAATCGGCTGAGCCTTTTGCAAATGGGTAAATCCAGGCATATAGGTGTTCAGGTTGTTTTCCATAATAGTAAGCAAGGTAGAAAGAAGCTCCTGAATCTCCTCTGCCACATGCAGAACCTCCGCTCTCGTATACAGCTTCATATCTAATGCCACTTGATCATTGCGGCTTCTTCCCGTATGCAGCTTCTTTCCTGCGTCTCCTATCCGGTCTATCAGATTAGCTTCCACAAAACTGTGGATATCCTCGTATTCCTCAGTAATAATAAGCTTTCCGCTCTTTACATCTTCCCGGATGCCGGTAAGACCTTTTACGATGGCATTTTTCTCTTCTTCGGTGAGAATGTTCTGCTTTTCCAGCATTACTACATGTGCAATGCTTCCTTCTATATCTTCTTCAAAGAATTTTCTATCGAAAGAAATGGATGCATTGAAATTATATACAAGCTTATCCGTCTCCTTCGTAAAACGTCCGCCCCAAAGCTGTGCCATGGTATTTTCCTCCACAATATCTAAACCTTGTTTTTGATACTAACATATTTCACCACGTTTTTCAATCTTTTCTGCTCCTGCCTCTGCATAAAAATTACATACTTTGCCAAATTTCAACGGTATACTGCACACCGTTTTTTATTTCCTCATATAATAGGATATATATAGCAGGAGGATTTCTATGAATAAGCCAATACTGGAAGTAAAAGATATTTCTTATTCCTATCATAACTTAAAGGGCGAAACTCCCGCTCTGTCACATATATCGTTCCAAGTGGAAAGAGGCGAGTTCGTCGCTATCGCAGGACCGAGCGGATGCGGAAAATCCACATTATTATCAATCATCTTCGGATTACTCGTTCCGGAAAGCGGAGAGATACTTTTTCATATATCACAAGGGGAAATGCAGGCCTCCAGGCACCAGACAGCCGGATTATGTCCTAAAATGGGCTACATGCTCCAGCACGACCATTTGTTTGAATGGAGGACCATTTACCAGAATGTGCTGCTTGGTCTGGAAATCAATCATCAGTTGACCGAGGATAAAATAGACCGGGCGATACAGCTGCTGAAAGATTATGACCTATATAAGTTCAAGGATAAAAAACCAAGTGAGCTGTCCGGCGGTATGAAACAGCGCGCAGCCCTCATCCGAACCCTCGTCCTGGACCCGGAAATCTTGCTTTTGGATGAACCCTTCAGCGCCCTCGACTATCAGACCAGACTTTCTGTCTCTTCGGATATATGCAACATCATTCGCTCCACCGGAAAAACCGCTATCTTAATTACTCATGACTTATCCGAAGCGATCAGCCTTTCCGACCGGATACTCGTCATGTCCAAGCGTCCTGCTACGATCAAATGCGATATTCCCATTCATCTGACGATTTCAGAGGACTCGCCTCTGGCATCCAGAAACGCACCGGAATATCGAGGATACTTCAATCAATTATGGAAGGAGATTTCTGATGAGAACTACATCCAAAACGCCGCATCACTTAAGTAATCAGGAAAAATATGAGCGTTCCCATCGCAGACAGAAACGTCTTGTCACTGCCGCCCGCTTATTTATTCTCGTTTTCTTTCTCGCCCTTTGGGAATTTTCTGCCCGTGAAGGATATATCGATTCTTTCTTTTTCAGCAGTCCAAGCAAGGTGGTGACCTGCTTCATCGGTATGGTAAAGGATTTATCCTTTTTTTCCAATGCCGGTATCACTCTGTTAGAGACGATTATAAGCTTTGCCCTCGTTTTCATGATAGGAATGGTTTCCGCCACGATTTTATGGTATTCCAAAAAGTGCTCGGAGATTTTAGAGCCATATCTTGTCATTTTGAACAGCCTCCCCAAATCAGCTCTTGCGCCTTTATTCATCGTATGGCTGGGAACCGGTATCAATACGATTATCGTAGCGGGTATTTCCGTCGCTATCTTCGGCTCTGTCATCAACCTTTATACCGGTTTTAAGCAAGTGGACGAGGAGAAGATAAAGTTGATCTATACTTTGGGCGGGGGAAAAAAAGACGCTTTTACAAAAGTAGTACTCCCCGGTTCCGTCCCTATTATTCTGAGCAATATGAAAGTCAACATCGGCCTCGCCCTCGTAGGCGTTATCATCGGCGAATTCCTCGCTGCCAGGAGGGGACTGGGGTATTTGATCATTTACGGCTCTCAGGTTTTTCAGTTGAACCTCGTCATTACCTCTATCATCATTTTGTGCCTTATCGCCATGGGTCTGTATCAGATGATTCAGGCTTTGGAGCATTATTATAAGAGAAAAATATAATTTAAACAAAAATAGGTTGACAAACGAACACGTAAAGAGTATGTTAATAGTGTGTCTGAAAATTTACGAATTAATAAAACTTGGAAAGGAGGAAGAAATTATGACGAATAAATATGCTTTTATTAAAGACAGTAACCTTCAATTGAATAGCCGTTTTAATGGAATTGCCTCCGGTGACAGGAATAATTGATTCGATATATCATATTGTATATCTCGTTTGCTGATGCGGTCCGATTTATTTGACCGCATTTTTTTATTCTCTTTGCGTCCGAATTTAAAGCCGTGGCACTTTCTGCCACGGCTTTTTATATGCACAAAATTTATAAAACCGGGGAGGACCTTATGAAAACCAAATATCCTACTAAAAAGCTATCGGCCTACATATTCGAGCATAAATTTACTTATATTTTTGCAATCCTGGCCATGATTATCAGCGTTTCGCTGGATCTGATAGCACCACAGCTCACCAAGCACATCATTGATGATGTCATCGTGGGCGGACAGACCGATAAGCTTATGTATCTCTTAGGCGGTATCCTTATCGTCGGCATCGGACGATGTATTTTCCAATATCTTAAGGAGTACTCCTTCGATGTAGCCGGTATACGGATCACCGCGAAAATGCGCCGCCATCTCTTCGATCACATTCAGTCGCTGAGCGCAGACTTCTTCGAGCGGACCAATACCGGAGAACTGATGGCACGCATCAAGGATGATATCGACAGAATCGGTGATGCACTTACCTTTGTCGGCATGCTGATAATCGAAGTCATCATTCATACTTCTATCGTGCTCTTTTGTATGTTCAATCTGGATGTGAGGCTGGCACTTCTTCCTACTGCGTTCATGATCATCGCTGCCACTATCGCCATTACTATGGAAAGAAAGCTGGACTCTGTATATGAAGCGATCAGCGAGGAAAACGCTATTTTAAATACGGTAGCCGAAGAAAACCTTGCCGGAGTGCGCACAGTAAAAGCATTTGCACGGGAAAAATTTGAAATCGGTAAATTTTTATCCCACAATAAAAAGTACTATGAGCTCAATATGCGTCAGTCTAAGATTTTTGTAACCTACTATCCGTATCTTTCCTTTATCACGAAATTGCTTCCTCTTCTTATTCTTCTGTTCGGAGGTGTCCTCGTGATGAAAAAGGAGCTTACCCTAGGCTCTTTAGGTGCTTTCGTGGAATATTCCATGAACATCGTATGGCCTATGGAAATGCTTGGGTGGCTGACCAACAGCTTCTCTTCTGCGGTGGCTTCTAACAGGAAGCTGAACAAAATTTATAAAGAAACACCTACTATCGTGGAAAAGGAAGCGCCGACTATCCTTGAGCAGGTAAAGGGCGGGATAGAATTTTCCAACGTTTCCTTCAGTAAAACGGATGCCGAGACCTCCGCCAAGGTAGATATCTTAAGCGATGTCTCCTTCCGTGTGGAAAAGGGCAAAACCATCGGTATCATGGGCGCTACCGGGGCAGGAAAAAGCTCCATCATTCATCTTCTCCAGCGCTTTTACGATGTTACGAACGGCTCCATCCGCATCGACGGCATAAATATAGAGGATATGAGCTTAAAGCAGTTAAGAGGAAGTATTTCCCTGGTCATGCAGGACGTATTCCTGTTTTCAGATACGATCAACGAAAATGTAAAGCTGGGAAAAAGGGATTATCTGGATACTGCGGCGGTAAAGCTGGCTTCTTTTGAGGCACAGGCCAGCAACTTCATCGAGCGAATGGATAACCAGTATGAAACGGTTATCGGTGAACGAGGCGTGGGACTTTCCGGCGGACAAAAGCAGCGTATCAGCATAGCCCGCGCTCTGGCTAAACGCAATCCGATTCTTGTTCTGGACGACTCTACTTCCGCTTTGGATATGGAGACGGAACAAATGATACAGCAGACTCTGAGCGAACTGGAGCATACCACAAAAATAATCATTGCACATCGTGTCAGCTCTGTAATAAACGCTGACGAAATTATCGTTTTGGAAAACGGTACCATCGCAGAACGGGGCACACACGAAACGCTGCTAAAAAAAGGCGGGCTTTACTATACCACTTATGCAGCTCAATACAAGGGAGGTGAATAACATGCCAATTAACTCATTTAAGGATGACGAGCAGACGATAGAGGTCAGCAAGCTAAAGACTCTGCTCAGACTCCTCTCCTATCTTTTAACATATAAAAAAGAAATACTGGCGGTTCTTGCCATTATGGCCTTCTGCGTATTCGTTTCCCTTTTGAATCCGCTGATTATGGAATCCGCCGTAGACGACTATATTTCCAAGGGTGATGTCATAGGGCTGTTCAAGCTCATAGGCTTTGCACTCTCGCTCAATATTGTGATGGTCATCGGCATCAAGATTCGTATGTATGTCATGGCTAAGGTATGCAACAATATACTCGTTACCATACGTCAGGATCTATACAGCCACATACAGACCCTGGACTTTCATTTTTTCGACAGCCGTCCTACAGGAAAGATTCTCGCCCGCATCATCGGGGACATCAATTCCTTAAAAGACGTGCTATCCAACTGTGTTACGACGCTGATTCCCGACTTCATTACGATATGCGCCGTAGTAATCATTATGTTTATTAAAAATCCTGTGCTGGCGGCCGCTTCCTTGATCAGCACTCCGCTCATGGCGATATGCCTCTTTCTTATCCAGGTATATTCCCATAAAAGGTGGCAGATATTCCGGAAGAAGTCTTCCAATTTAAATGCCTTTGTGCATGAAGATTTTTCCGGCATACGCATCATTCAGAGCTTTACTGCAGAAGAAGAAACAAAACAGACTTTCCGGGGCCTGGTGAAGGAGCATAGAGATTCCTTCATCTCCGCCATCCGCTTAAACGATGCCTTCGGTTCTGTCATCGACTTCTGCTGGGGAATCGGTACTGTTATGCTCTACTACACAGGCATTATGATACTGGGAACCGATAAAGTATCTGTAGGTATTCTCATCGCTTTCGGCACATATATCTCTATGTTCTGGCATCCGATCATGAACCTGAGCAACTTTTATACTCAGCTCATTACGAATATAAGCGGTGCGGAGCGTGTTTTCGAGATTATGGACACCGAGGCTGAAATTACCGATGCAGATATGGTTACCGACATCCCTTCCATCGAAGGTAAGGTATGCTTTGAGCATGTTACCTTCTCTTATGACGGAAGCACAAAGGTGTTGGATGACGTGAGCTTTACTGTTGAGCCGGGTGAAACCATCGCTCTCGTAGGACCTACCGGTGCAGGCAAGACGACCATCGTCAACCTGATCAGCCGCTTCTACGATGTACAGCAAGGTAACGTATATGTGGACGGCTACGATGTAAAGACAGTTTCCATCGAAAGCCTCCGCAAACAAATGGGTATTATGACGCAGGATAACTTCCTTTTTTCAGGTACTGTAAAGGACAATATTCTCTATGGTAAGCTGGATGCCTCCGACGAGGAAATCGTAACCGCAGCAAAGGCCGTTCATGCCGACAGTTTCATTTCTAAAATGGAAAAGGGATATGACTCGGCGCTTTCCGAACGCGGCGGCAGCTTGTCGGGAGGACAAAAGCAGCTTCTCGCCTTTGCCAGGACGATGGTGTCCATGCCCAAAATACTCATACTGGACGAAGCTACCTCCAGTATTGACACGCAGACGGAGCTTCTCGTGCAGGCAGGCATCGAAAGCTTACTGAAGGGACGTACCTCTTTCGTGGTCGCACACCGTCTGTCCACCATACAGAAGGCCGATCGTATCTTCTATATCGATAACGGCCGCATTATCGAGGAGGGCTCTCCTTCAGAGTTAATGGAAAAAAGAGGCTTTTACTACAATTTATATATGTCTCAGTTCCATTGCTGATTTTTCCGGTACCGTTACATTTAAATGCCCATGGGAAGTTTATTTTTCCTATGGGTACTTTTTAGTATTTTTATCCATTCCCATAAGCATTTCTTCTTATTTTAATGAGCATTTTTACCATCTTTTCATTGACTTTTTCCCATAATTCATGTATTATTTACTTTATTGGCGCATTGCGTTAAAGTGCGAAAAAATATTTATATATTACGATTACATATGGAGAACTATTAAAATGCCTATCACTAATTTATTGGAAGAAAATTGTAAGAAATTCGGAGAGGACATCTGTCTTATTGAGATTAATCCGGAGGTAAAGGAAACCCGCCGGGTTACATGGAAAGAATATGAATTGATGGAGCCAAGCCCGCTCTCTCACTACCGCCGGGAAATCACGTGGAACGTTTTCAATGAAAAAGCCAACCGCTTTGCCAATCTCCTGCTTAGCAGAAATGTAAAGAAGGGCGATAAAGTAGCAATTCTTCTTATGAACTGCCTGGAGTGGCTTCCCATCTATTTCGGAATACTGAAGACCGGCGCCTTGGCGGTTCCCCTCAATTTCCGCTATACCTCCGAAGAAATCCAGTATTGTGTGGATCTCGCCGAAGCGGATGTCTTGATTTTCGGTCCCGAATTCATCGGACGCGTGGAAGAGAATGCGGATTCCGTCAGCAAAAATCGCCTTTTGTTCTATGTCGGAGAAAATTGCCCCAGCTTCGCGGAAGATTATAATTCGCTGGCAGCCAATTGTTCCAGTCAGTCCCCCATCGTTTCACTGACGGACGAAGACGACGCCGCTATTTATTTTTCTTCAGGAACCACCGGATTTCCAAAAGCGATTTTACATAATCACGAAAGCCTGATGCACTCCTGCCTCACAGAGCAAAATCACCATGGACAGACAAAAGACGATGTCTTCTTATGCATTCCTCCGCTTTATCATACCGGCGCGAAGATGCACTGGTTCGGCTCTCTTCTTTCCGGCGGAAAGGCTGTCCTGCTTAAGGGAACAAAGCCGGAATACATATTGGATGCAGTATCCAAGGAAAAATGCACTATCGTATGGCTTCTTGTTCCGTGGGCACAGGACATTTTGGAAGCCCTGGACTGCGGAAAAGTTCATCTTGAGGATTATGACTTATCGGGATGGAGGCTCATGCACATCGGTGCTCAGCCCGTTCCTCCAAGCCTTATCAAACATTGGAAGAGTTACTTCCCTAATCATGCCTATGATACTAACTACGGCCTAAGCGAGTCCATCGGCCCCGGCTGCGTACATCTGGGCGTGGAAAACATTCATAAAGTGGGAGCTATCGGCAAAGCCGGCTACGGCTGGGAAATTAAAATCGTGGACGAGAACCGTATCACAGTAGCTCACGGTGAGGTGGGCGAACTTGCCGTAAAAGGCCCCGGTGTAATGACTTGCTACTACAACGATGAAACGGCCACAAAGGAAGTGCTCTCCGACGACGGCTGGCTGTTTACCGGAGATATGGCACAAGAGGACGAAGACGGATTTATCTTCCTCGTAGACCGAAAAAAAGATGTCATCATCAGCGGAGGAGAAAATATCTATCCGGTGCAAATCGAGGATTTCCTGCGCGCTCACAAGGCGGTTCACGACGTCGCCGTCATCGGTCTGCCGGACAAGCGCCTCGGAGAAATTACGGCGGCCATTATCGATTTAAAACCGGGTACGGAATGCACAGCGGCAGAAATCGATGATTTCTGTCACAAGCTTCCCCGCTACAAGAGACCACATAAGGTCATCTTTGCAGATATACCGCGCAATCCTACCGGCAAGATCGAAAAGCCCAGGCTTAGGGAAAGATACTGTGGCGAAAGCCTTGTAGCAACTCAAAACCGTGGATAAAAAAATCCGGACACAATGACAATTCATGTTCAAGCAGTCCATGAATTCATATCACTTATGAGAGGGTAAAACTATGATAATAAAATTGACAATGTTATTAATATTCTTTGCAGTTATGATAGGAATCGGCTTTTATTGCAGAAAGCATGCCACTGATGTCAACGGCTTTGTTTTGGGAGGAAGGAACGTCGGTCCATGGCTTTCCGCTTTTGCCTATGGCACCTCCTATTTTTCCGCTGTTATCTTCGTAGGTTATGCCGGGCAGTTTGGCTGGAAATACGGCATTTCTGCCACATGGATCGGTATCGGCAACGCCCTGTTAGGCTCCATGCTCGCATGGGTCATTTTAGGACGCCGCACACGTATTATGACTCAGCATTTGAATAGCGCCACCATGCCCGAATTTTTCGGCAGACGCTTTCAAAGCAACCGGCTGAAAATTTGTGCGTCTGCTATCGTGTTCATTTTTTTAATTCCTTATACTGCATCCCTGTATAACGGTCTTTCCAGATTGTTCGGGATGGCATTCAACATCGATTATACGGTTTGCATCATTATCATGGCTGTGCTCACCGGTGTCTACGTTATCGCCGGAGGATATATGGCTACCGCCATTACGGATTTCGTTCAGGGTATCATCATGCTTTTTGGAATCACGGCAGTTATTGCTGCAATTCTGAAAAACAACGGAGGTTTTACCGGGGCCATTCAAAGCCTCGCTGCCCTTACTGATGAAACGGTATCCTCCCAGCCGGGAGTGTTCGCCTCCTTCTTCGGTCCGGACCCGTTAAACCTTCTTGGTGTAGTAATTCTAACCTCTCTCGGTACTTGGGGGCTTCCTCAGATGGTTCAGAAATTCTATTCCATTAAAAGCGAAGACTCCATCAAAAAAGGAACTATTATCTCTACCCTTTTCGCAATCGTCATTTCCGGCGGCTGCTATTTTCTCGGCAGCTTCGGACGCTTGTACTCGGACCGCATCGATATTGCAGCTGAAGGCTACGACTCCATCGTTCCTACGATGCTTTCCAATCTTTCACCTGCTCTTATGGGATTAGTTATCATATTGGTGCTTTCCGCTTCTATGTCCACGCTGTCCGCTCTTGTCATGGCTTCCAGTTCTACATTGACAATTGACTTTATAAAGGATAATATAATTAAAAACATGAACGAGAAAAAGCAGCTTTTAAGCATACGCATTCTTATCGTAGTGTTCATCGCCATCTCCGTGGTGATTGCTGTCATACAGTATAAGCAGAACATCACGTTTATTGCTCAACTTATGGGTGTATCTTGGGGTGCTTTGGCCGGCTCCTTCCTCGCGCCCTTCCTCTACGGCTTATATTGGAAGAGAACCACTGCCGCATCTGTATGGACCACATTTATCTTCGGCTCAGGCTTTATGGTATGCAATTTGCTCTTCCGCAGTCATTTCCCCGCGATGTTACAGTCGCCCATCAATGCCGGCGCATTCGCCATGGTGGCAGGACTTATTCTGGTACCCGTTATCAGCTTGTTTACTCCTAAGCCGGAGGCTCCCTTCATAAGCGCCGCTTTCTCTTGTTACGACAAAACGACTCAGGTGCCTGTAAAAGAAGATTTAGGAAAATAAGACTTCGCAGCTTTGTGCTTAAGATGTGCAATCCGCTTTTAATTTGCACTTATAGCCCGAAGTTTGCAGGCTATAAGAAAGGCATGAAGATTTATATGAAGAAAAAACGCGTTCAAGATTCTATCACAGAACAGATTCATTTTTTAAAATACGAAGATATCAACGGAGAAGGCCGCCTTTTCGGCGGCCAGCTCGTTTCTTGGATTGATGAAGTGGCAGGAACCGTGGCAAAGCGCCATGCCGCCACCCCAATTACCACTGCTTCCATCGATAACCTTCAATTTAAAAGTGCCGCCTATTTGAACGATCTGGTTGTTATCATAGGCCACGTTACCTATGTAGGCAATACTTCCATGGAGGTACGGGTGGATTCCTATGTGGAAGGCATCGATGGGCTGCGCAGACCGATCAATCGGGCGTTTTTAACCTTAGTGGCCCTCGACGACAATCAACGCCCTATACCGATTCCCTACGGCCTCTTAATTGAGAATGAAGTACAGCAGTTGGAATGGGACAATGCAAAAAAGCGTATTGACTTGCGTAAACACAGACAAAAAGAAGCGTTTTAACAAACGCTTCTTTTTTAGCTGAATATCGAACGATTTGCGAGACGTATTGCCCGCTGCTACGCCCACGAAACAATAAGAAGCAGCATCCCCTCTTCCACCGTTATCACACATCCTTCTCCTATGAATTCATTGCTGATGCCGATAGGACAATCATTGGTTACCGTAGCTTCCTTTAATGGATATTTCATTCCCTCTATCGTAACGCCCCTCGCCTTTTCTCCGAGCGAGAACAGCGATAGAAATCCATCCATTCCTTTATCGAACTTTATAGATTCATTCTTTATTACGGTCATCATTACGTTGGCATCCATGATATATGCCTTCCTGCCATTATTTTTCAAAAAACTCAGGCATTGGATGTTAGCGATGGTATGTTCCACCCTTCCACCCATGGCTCCATATATGCGAAAGTCTTTATAGCCCTTTTCCATGCCGATACGCAGTGCTGCCAGGCTGTCCGTATCATCTTTTTCAGGATTTAATATAATTACTTTTTCCGGACTTTCTTCTTTCATAGCCTCGATTTCCGGCCTGATATTTTCATCGATGGAATCCATATCGCCGATGAGCAGATCGACAGCAAGCCCTATCAGCTTACAGTATAAATATCCGCCATCCACCGCAATACAGAAATCCCCTTCCTTTTTATCAATTTCTATCGGAGTGAAATCTCCCGCCCCGACTACAATACATTTCCCTTCTCCCAATCCTAAGCACTCCTTTAATATGTTTTCTCCCACTGGTAAGGTCCGCCCCAACCGCCGATCATGTCCGTCGTCATTCCTTCCTCTGTCCATGTTCTCGTCTCGAAGTGATAGTTCATCTCCGCCTCAAAGGACTTCTCCTTCTGCACGTTGCTGTACATATAGCTGATGACATATTGTATGTGAGGGAAATAGCTTTCGCCCTCCTTAGCCGGTTCATAGGCGATGCAGGAGCGTTGAATGCCTTCATCTGTCATCTTATTTCCCCACACCGTTATGATTCCCTCCGTGGTTTCATCGTCCTCGAATTTAGGGAACTGGAAGGTCCATGTTCCATCCGTCTGTTTCAGAATCACCGTCTCACGGCTTACCGGTATATAAGTTTCCCCGCTCCAATATTCCATCGTGCCGCCGATGAACGCATCCCGAATCTGCGTATAGGCTTCCGAAACGACAAAGTCCTTAGCAGCCTCATAATTTCCGGCATCAAATGCGGTAAACATACCCGCAAAGGTATTTTGAATCTCTTCTTCTTTATTCAGACAGGAAAGCAATCTGCTTACTGCTTCATTCTCTCCCAGCTCCGACGCTTTCTCCAAAAGGCCCCAGTAAGCTTTCGCATGTTCTCTGCTTATCTTTAACTCAGGAACATCTATAAGAGCATATTTAAGAATGATATTTTTCACGTCTTCAGAAGAACTTATCCTGTAAATCTCAAATAACTTATCCATTATTTGCTGGTAGAGGGGAAACAGACAGCCCTCCTGACCGTTCACATCATAAAAAATATCTGCGTCATTTTCCTTCTGAAGGCCTTGAACAACGCGTTCATATGCGACATTCATAAGCTCCAGAGCATCCGCATTATTCTCATCCTTCTCGAGCACGCTCAAAATATTCTGCACGGTCTCCAAGGTGCAGGCACCGTCATTTATCTGCGCTACTGCCTCGTTCAAAATCGTGGCGCAGTAATACTTAAGCAATCCTTCGTCCTGCGTATTCTGCCAGCCCTCAAGAAGTACCTTCTTCGCCTGCAGATTATCCTCCTTGCCAAAATATGCATTCGCCATATATCGATATGCTTTCACGGAAGTGGAATCTATTTTCAGTGCCTCTTCGTAATAGGCAATTGCTTCGTCGAAGGCTTCCTCCTGGGTATATTCTTCCCCGGCTTTTAACTCTCTGTCCAGTCTAAGAGCGGGAAGATTCCAGATAAATGCAAAGCAGCCCCCTGCAGCCACAAGTACCAGCAAAAAGGCGAAGGTTCTTTGAAGAAGGACGGCCCTGCGCCTTGCCCGTTTCCTTCTCGCCCGTTTTTCATTTCTGGAAATCTCCATCTCGTCCGTTCCTTTATTCTTATTTCTATTTCCCATGTCCACAACCTCGAAAACAATTTTTATTACCGTCTAGCCGAAGGCTAAACTGCAACATGTATTCACATAAAATACGGTAAAACCGCATTTTAGCTCTTGCAGCCCTCGCGAAATTGCACAGAAACGCAATTTGGGCTCCGTGGCATGAAAGGCTGAACTATTAATCACTTTTTACACAATTTTCATACTACCATAGAAAAGGAAGCTTGACAATGATATAATGCTTTTTATGAACGATAAAATTTTACTAAAAAACAAAAAAAATATATCGGTGGAAGCTGCCTACGAAGTATTTCGAAGCAAGCGTAAGACCTACTCCCTCTCCCTTAATGAGAACGGGGTTTTGACAGTAAGGGTCCCTCTTTACGTTAACGACGATGAAGTGGAACAGATAATGCGCGGGAAGCAGTTCTGGATTACGGACAGACTGGCCGAATACGAAGAGAGAAAACGAAGGAGGCCGGCCTTCGAATATACGCAGCCCCAGCGCCTCGCTCTCGAAAAACGTTACAAAGAAGCCGCCAGAGAATATATCCCTAAGCGTGCCGATTATTATCTTGCTGCTTATCCGGACCTGTTCCCCCGCTGCTACTCCCGGATTTCGGTGAGGGAACAAAAAACCCGCTGGGGAAGCTGCAGCAGCAAGGGCACCTTATCCTTTAATTGGAAGCTGATGCTGGCTCCTCCTGCTATTTTGGATTATGTTATCGTACACGAACTATGCCATTTGGCCCATATGAATCATTCTGCCGGATTCTGGAGCTGTGTGGCAGCCATCCTTCCCGACTACAAGGAGCGGAGAAAATGGTTAAAAGATCATGGAAATGAATTAACGCTGTCCTGATAAATCGGGACAGCGTTAATTATCGTTTTCTGTAATAGGAAAGTGCAGCTATTACAGAAACCATGGATGCGCAGCTACGCGCGCGGAACAAAAACTTTTATATTGCTTCTCTTCTGCTCTTTTTGCTTTTTTCTCTTCCCTTGAAGATTTCCGGAGTGTCTTTTTCTCTGCGGACTTTTCTATCGTTATTTTTATCCGTATAGCGTTTCTCGCTAAAGCCCTTATCCTTGCTTCTGTCTTTACTGCCGCCGTATCTCTTGCCGTCGTCTCTTCTGCGGCCTTCGCTACTTCGCACGCCCAAACCTGAGCCCTTGCCTTTTCCTTTACCGAAGCCACGGTCTCTCGAACCATATTTTTCTATCTTGATGTCCTTGATATCGTCGCCCATTTTCATCTTCATAAAGGCCGCCGCCAGTTCCAATGCGGTATAATCGCTTTCAGCCAGTTTCTCTTCAAGAAATTCTATGGTCTTATCCATTTTCTTATTTTGCATCACTTCCAGCACTTCGCTTAGAACCTTCTCTTCTTTTACTGAAGTAATGTCCGCTGCTGAAGGGATATTTTTCTCTTTTATCGTAGTATGGCATATTCTTTCGATTTCGCGCAGCTTGAAAACCTCTCTGCCCACTACCAAGGTGAAAGAGCGTCCTGTCTTGCCTGCGCGGCCGGTACGTCCGATACGATGAACATAATATTCAATATCATCCGGCACATCGTAGTTAAATACCGCTTCCACGTTATCTACATCGATTCCTCTGGCTGCCACATCCGTAGCGATAAGGATATCTGTCCTTCCGCTTCTGAAAAGGTTCATTACGGTGTCTCTCTGGTTCTGGCTCAAATCACCGTGAAGCCCTTCCGCCTGATAACCTCTGTCTTTTAAATGCTCTGTCAATTCATCCACCATCCGCTTCGTATTGCAGAAAATGAGGGAACGTTTGGGATGGTAATAATCCATAAGGCGGCAAAGCACCTCTTCCTTATCTTTACGCTGTATCTGATAGTATGCCTGTTTAACTAATGGTATCGTTACTTCCTTCGGAGTCATCTTCAGATACTCCGCATCTGCATTCTGATATTCTCTCGTAATATCCAGTATCGGTTTGGGCATTGTCGCTGAGAAAAGAGCGGTCTGCCTTTCCGTGGGCATATCCTTAAGTATCGTCTCTATATCCTCGCGAAAGCCCATGTTCAACATCTCATCCGCTTCATCCAGAACAATGACCTTCACCTGCCCTGTCTTTATCGTATGGCGCCGCATATGATCCATGACTCTTCCTGGCGTTCCTACTACAATTTGTGTGCCGCTGCAAAGCGCCCTGATCTGTTTGGAAATATCCTGACCGCCGTATACGGGAAGCACTTTAACTCCGTGCATATATTTGGCAAAGCGCCTCATCTCTTCTGCCGCCTGAATAGCCAGCTCTCTCGTGGGACAAAGCACGATTGCCTGCAATGCTTTATTATTCACATCGATGCCCTGAATAACGGGAATTCCAAACGCCGCGGTCTTACCGGTTCCTGTCTGCGCCTGCCCTATAATATCTCTGCCTTCCAGCATCACGGGTATTGCCTGCGCTTGAATAGGCGTCATATTCTCGAATCCCATTTCTTCTACCGCTCGAATGATTCTTTCATCAATTGCTGATTCCTTATAACTAATCTGATTTTCTGTACTGCTCATCTAACTCCTGTTCTGCCCGTCAAACGGACCTTTCAATCACAATTCTATCACTATTTACTTTCGCAAAAAAAGACAACACTCGCTTCAAAAGTGCTGTCTTTCCTTTTACGAACTTATTTAGTATAACGTGGTTTATTTATAAAGTCAAGACTTATTCTTATTTATATATTTATTTGTAAGTTATGCGTTACTGTTCACACAGCCGCTTAACACTTGCTGTTAAGCGACGTAAGAATATAATTCAAGAGATGATTTCTGCTTCGCAGAGCGAATTTAAATGTAGAAATCATGCGTTACTGTGAACGGCGTGAACAGTAACAGTTATGCAAGAACCTGCTAAAAGGTCACTTCTCCATCCTGTGATATAAGGGAAACATTGTTGATACCCTTCAGCGCATTCACCTCTCTGATGCACTGCGCTTCTTCTTTTATTCGCACCTCAACTACCATATTCAAGAACTCCGCGCTCATATTCCTGGATTTTATGCGCACATGGGGACTGTATTTCCTGACTACCTCCATAATATCATCTTCGGCTTCTATGTTATCGGAATCCACTACCAGCATCATAGAGGTCTTCGCCATTGGTATTTTGTCTAAGAAAAGAATGATAGCCGTCAAAAACAACGATGTTGCAATGGCGATTTCAAACAAACCGGCACCACAGATAATCCCTATGCTGATTGACCAAAAAAGAAAGACAAGGTCCATCGGCTCCTTGATTGCCGTACGGAACCGGACGATAGACAGCGCACCTACCATTCCCAGGGATATTACCACACTGGATTGTATAGAAAGAATGATTGCAGTTGTTATGACCGCTAAAGCTACCAGCGATATATTGAAGTTCTTATTATAAAAGGAGTTCCTCGTCATCACCCTATATATGGTAAAGATATATACCGCAATCAAGCAGGCCACCCCTATTGACAGCAAGACATCCCCTCTGTTCATACTATCCGCCGTAATCTGTATAAAAGATTTCTTTAACACATCATTAAATCCCATTCCTTATCATTCCTCCTATGTTGTATTTTCTGCATAAATAATATTTTGAGAATGTCGTCAGGCGCAAATTCTCCAACTGAAGGCTCCTATAAATATGATCCGGCAAATACTCATCATATTTTACCTCCAGTAAGTGCTGTCCTACCGGCATAATCGTCCTGGAATAAATTCTATCATCGAAAAAGTTTTCTTTTCTATTGGAGGAACGAATATTCCTGTCAAAAGTAATTCTCACGTTTCCATTTTTATATATATAAGGTTCTCTTTCGTATTCTACGATGACCTTCGGTTCCAACAAGCAATTTTTTTGCCGGAGACAGAACTTTTGAAGGGCTGGAGGATCCTCTTTTTCACAATAGAGCTGCTTCGCGTGTATGACAGCTTCACACTGTTTTTTCGTTAGCATGCAGGAATCCTTATGTATCTTCCCACGTTCTTTACGCTTAAGCTCCAGACGAATTCTCTCATCATCTCCATTATAAATACGAATCCTAAACTTTTCCCGGGGACTGCTCCCCTCCTCATTTTCATAAAAACTTGTATTTCTATAATCATCAAAATAAATACTTCGAATGCTATACATCCCGTCTTCGCCTGCGTGCTTATCCAATTCCATAAAGGGACGTATCCGATTTTTCAGACATGCTATCTGCGCCTCCGACACTACGTATTTCAGTTCGTTTCTATAATAAAGCGCCATTTACTGTCCCCTTTCTTCCTGCCATTTCCCAGTGATCAAATTCTTACGGTATACACCGTCTGCCATGCTCAATCCCGGAATCGCTATCTTCTCTTGGATGCCACTTCCAGAATGCCCTAGTATCACCTCTTCATCCTTTTTCAGGTTAAAATTCACATTCATAAATGAATCCTCTCCCACATAATTCCTACATCCTATCAAGAGCCTTTCTCCCGGGCCCAGTATTGTTTTCTCCAGATAGTTCATATGGGAAACGCTTTCCTTATCCATAAGGAAATAGCCTCTCGTGTCGATTTCTTCCTCTGAGATATTAGTCAAAACGATGTAATCTGCCTTCCCATTCGACTTGATTTCGCTGATTATTAACCCTTTACCCGCATCCTCCGTATATAACGTCACATATACCGATCCATCAATAAGCATACCCTCATCGATGAGCAGTTCCTCTTCCATATAGATTTCGCCGTTTATTTCCCAGTAGGAGAAAGCTCTTCCCTCCGGCACTATGGCCGTAATTACCGTATCGCATCCGGTCAGATATATTCCCGTAAATTCCGGCTCAGTTACCTCCACGGTGTTAATTTTTATTCCATCGCCCGAGGGAAGCGATGCGTGTAAGGAATAGGAATCGCCCAACTGCAAAAGCTGTTTCATCCCCTCTAATAAATTATCGGGAGTCACCTCGGCCCAAGCTTTTATACAATCCATCTGCATGTCCATGTAGGTTTCGCTGATTTCCAGCAAATTGGAATTCTTCACGCTTTCCTTTATATATTCCTGCATCTCATTCTCTCGCAGGGCATTAAGCTCATCCAGCACCTCGCTCACATTCTCGGGCGAAAAAGCACCGTTCATCAAGTCGCAAATATAGGAAGCGAAATATTTCCGACAATCTGCTCTTTCCATCAGGGCCGTGAATAAAGGCGCATAATTATTCTCCCACAACCTCACCAGAGTATCGAAACTCTGAGACTCATCTAAGGTATCCCTTACCGAACCAAGTCCCATGGTAGTGTCCACATCGAACAGGAGATAACGGTATCTTCCGTCGAATACCGAATCCTGCTCATACTCTTTATTCTCTGAAACATAACGATAAGCCTTTAAATTGTTATAAGGCCAGTCTCTATTTGCCAGATACACTTCTACCGCAAAATACTGCAAATAGTTCTCCGTATCGATATAACGATTCAATTCTTCAAATATGGCATCCTGAGTCAAATCCTCCGCACTGTACTTATTATAGATCTCCGTGTATTTCTCCGAATACTCCTTCTCCAGTTCGTTAGAAACGTTCTGCATATCTGTCTCACCGTCGCCGATGACCACCATTTCTCCCTCATATTCGCCATATTTTTCCTCAAAATATTCCTGATCATAGGTGGAATGCATCCAATAAAGCCCCTGATAGATTCCATTGATATATACGCTGAGAGGACGAACGCTCTGCGTATCGGGAAATCCGGCTTCCTGCACTAATGTCATACCAAGTTCGTCCCGTATAAACCCCTCTGAACGATCATTACCTGTATTTCTAATTTTCAAGGTCTTGTATCTTCCTACTACGCTTCCATCCGTCTCTGAAAACAAATCTTCAAAAAAAGCGAAGCGAAATTTATTCTCTTCATCATATTCGCTTCTGGCATACAGCTTGAAGGATTTCTGCTCCGACTGTCTCGTGAAGTTACCCGATATGCGAATTCCTCCGTTCTGGGAAATAATTCGGCTGCCATCCGACTCGAAAATTTCTATATGGACGTCTCGTTCGCTCTCCCTTCCGCGCATATTATAATTCGCGGGAGTATCATAGGTAATCTCCTCTTCCGGATGCTCACTGAGCCAATCCGCGCGAAGCTTTCCTTCCACAAAGATTCCGTTCTCATATCCGTACAGATCTTCCTCCTTCGCAGTAAGGCTCAATACAAGAGTATCATAGCGCGTGTCTACATTTTTACCCAGGAAATAAGTATTTGTATAAGTTTCAGACTGTGTCCCATCCTCATAAACAGCTTTATATTTCAAAACGTTAACTGTTTCTTCCTCTCCGGCGGTTAACGCAATTGCTTCCTCATATAAATAGGTATCGTCACCGTCCTCCTCCGGTTCTGAACCGTTCAGCGTATACAAAATACGCCCCGGTTTTTTTAAGCTTACCGTAAGCATAATATCCTCATCATAAAATCCGCTTTCCGCAGACAACACAATATTCCCGGCTTTTTCTTCTATTTCATCCAAGACTTCTTTTTTAGCCGCCGAGCTTTCGCTCTTTAGGTCTCCTCTTACAAAAAATATCATCAGTGAAATTAAAGCAGCAGAGAATAAGTATATCAATCTTTTCCCGGTAATTGTAAAAACCTCTTTTCTATATAAATCTTTATATTTGGTAAAGATGCCCTTATATTTTAGTTGCCTTTTTCCTCCAATTCAAGCGAATATCCTTTTTTTTAGTATTGGGATATAATTTTTAATACTAATTTTACCCGCATTTTACATTTATTTTATAAAATCCAATATTTGTACAATATAAAGGCTATTCAGACAAATAAAAAAGTGTCTTACGTAACTTATATATAGTATGGACAAACCTCTATTTATTCAATCTGACGCTCTCTATCAATACCGGCAGCATTGATATTGAAATAACTCTGTGATCAAACTAAAACAATAACTCTAAGGAGAACAACAAGAATAGTGTACATGAAGTTAATAAATAGCATGAACTTCATAATGCTTATAAGGTCAGGCACATATAGAGATAACATCGTCCAATAAGCAAAACCCACTTCAATTAGTATGTTCAAACTAAGTGAAATGGGTCTTGAGCTATGCATAAATATTGATGTAATATTACTTGTAATTTACAATTTTACCGAAGTCGGGCTTCAAAGCTGCGCCGCCTACTAAGCCGCCGTCGATATCCGGCTGTGCAAATAATTCGGATGCGCTGGAAGCGGATACAGAACCGCCGTATTGGATACGAATTGCTGCTGCTGTAGCATCATCATAAATTTCTGCGATGCAGTCGCGAATAGCTTTGCATACTTCCTGAGCCTGCTCTGTAGTCGCAACCTTACCGGTGCCTATTGCCCAGATGGGTTCATAAGCGATAACCGAGGAAGCTGCCTGAGCTGCCGTTACGTTTAAGAAAGCAATCTTAATCTGCTGGCGAATCCAGTCGATAGTGATGCCCTGCTCTCTCTGTGTCAAACTCTCGCCGCAGCAAACGATAGGTGTAATACCGTGCTCGAATGCTTTCAATACTTTTTTATTTACTGTTTCGTCTGTTTCAGCGAAATATTCTCTTCTTTCGGAATGTCCGATGATTACATACTTCACACCTACATCCGTCAGCATCTTCGGAGAAATTTCTCCCGTATAAGCGCCGCTTTCTTCGTAGTACATATTCTCAGCGCCGATATGGATGTTAGAGCCTTTTGCAGCTTCCATAGCCGGAATGATGTCGATAGCCGGTACACAGAATACTACGTCAGCATCTTCCGTAGCTACCAAAGGTTTCAAAGTGTTTACTAATTCTACAGCCTCACTGGGAGTCATGTTCATTTTCCAGTTTCCGGCGATAATCTTTTTTCTTGCCATTTTTATTAGTCTCCTGATTTTTTATTTGTCGTTAGCTGCTGCAACGCCCGGAAGCTCTTTTCCTTCAAGGAACTCTAAGGAAGCACCGCCGCCTGTAGAAATGTGGGTCATCTTGCTGCCAAAGCCAAGCTGGTTAACAGCTGCTGCGGAATCGCCGCCGCCGATAATCGTAGTTGCATTCGTCTCTGCAAGAGATTTCGCTACCGCAATCGTACCTTTTGCAAGGATAGGGTTCTCAAATACGCCCATAGGTCCGTTCCAAACAACGGTCTTAGCAGATTTAACAGCCTCTGCATAGGTTACTGCTGTCTTTGTTCCGATATCAAGACCTTCTTTATCTGCAGGGATATTTTCGGAAGACACTACGGATACTTCAATTTCAGCGTCGATAGGATTCGGGAAAGAAGCTGCAATCGTAGTATCTTCAGGAAGAAGAAGTTTCTTACCAAGTTTCTCCGCTTTGTCCATCATCTCTTTACAATAATCGAGCTTCTCGAGGTCTACTAAGGAATTACCTACTTCATAGCCCTTCGCCTTTAAGAAAGTGAACGCCATACCGCCGCCGATAATAAGGGTATCGCATTTCTCTAACAAGTTAGAGATAACATTGAGCTTATCCGCAACCTTTGCACCGCCGAGAATAGATACGAAAGGTCTTTCCGGATTCTCAACAGCATTTCCTAAGAATTCGATTTCTTTCTGCATTAAATAACCAACTACCGCTGTATCTACCAAGCTTGCTACACCTACATTGGAGCAATGTGCTCTATGAGCAGTACCGAAAGCATCATTTACAAAAACATCGCAAAGAGAAGCCAGTTCTTTGGAAAACGCTTCTCCGTTCTTCGTCTCTTCCACTCTGTAACGGGTATTCTCAAGAAGGATTACGTCTCCGTCTTTCATTGCTTCTACAGCCGCTTTTGCGTTAGGACCAACTACTTCGGGATCTGCTGCAAATTTTACTTCCTGACCGAGCAATTCGGACAATTTCTTAGCAACCGGTGCGAGAGATAACTCCGGCTTCGGCTCTCCCTTAGGTTTTCCAAGATGTGAACAAAGAATAACCTTTCCGCCATCAGCAATTAATTTCTTAATGGTAGGAAGAGCTGCCGTCAAACGGTTTGTATCCGTAATAACGCCTTCCTTGAGCGGAACGTTGAAATCGCATCTGCAAAGAACGCGTTTGCCATTAACGTTGATATCATCCACTGATTTTTTGTTTAATCCCATAATGATTTCCTCCATTTGATATAATTATTAAAAGGTCCGGTCCATAAGACCGGACCCTTATAGGTCTTTAAATGCAGTTCAACGCTCTATAATTAGCCTAATTCAGCAAAGTATTTGATTGTACGAACCATCTGAGATACATAGCTGTTCTCATTGTCATACCAAGCTACGACCTGAACAAGATTGTCGGAACCAACCATCGTCTGGGTAGCATCGAATAAAGAACCGAATGTGCTGCCGATAACGTCGCTGGATACGATTTCGTCTGTGGTGTAACCGAAGGACTCAGTAGCTGCTGCTTTCATAGCTGCATTGATCTCGTCTTTCGTTACGGACTTCTCTACAGTTGCAACTAAGATTGTCGTAGAACCTGTAGGGGTGGGTACACGCTGTGCGGAACCGATCAATTTGCCGTTCAAGTCAGGGATAACCAGACCGATTGCTTTTGCTGCACCAGTAGAGTTAGGAACGATGTTGCAAGCGCCTGCACGGCTTCTTCTCTTATCGCCTTTTCTCTGCGGTCCGTCGAGGATCATCTGGTCACCAGTGTAAGCATGAACAGTTGTCATGATACCGGATTTAATTGTAGCAAGGTCATTCAACGCTTTTGCCATAGGAGCTAAGCAGTTCGTTGTACAAGAAGCTGCAGAAATAACTGTATCTTCTTTTGTCAATTCCTTATGGTTTACGTTGTAAACGATGGTAGGAAGGTCATTTCCTGCCGGAGCAGAGATAACAACTTTCTTAGCGCCTGCTGTAAGATGAGCGGCTGCTTTGTCTTTGGATGTATAGAAACCTGTACACTCAAGTACTACGTCTACGTCCAGTTCTCCCCAAGGAAGTTCTGCTGCATTAGCCTTTGCATAAATTGTAATCTTCTTTCCGTTTACGGAAATGGAATCTTCACCGTACTCTACAGCGCTTGCATATTTGTAATTGCCCTGAGCTGTATCATATTTCAATAAATGAGCGAGCATTTCAGGACTTGTTAAGTCATTGATTGCTACCACTTCATAACCTTCTGCATCAAACATCTGTCTGAATGCGAGACGGCCAATACGACCAAAACCATTAATTGCTACTTTTACTGCCATTTTAGATTCCTCCTAAAAATGTATTTGTTTATATTATTTTGCAATCTAACTGACTGATTGTCAAAATTTTATCAGCACGTTTATTTTACCTAATTTGTCCCAATAATTCAAGTCGTAATTAGAAAATATTTCTTTTTTGTTTGTTTTTTTACAGTTTACTTGCATTTCTTGATTATAATTGGCGGAAATGCTAAATATTATTACAGCATTGCCTTTTCCTTCCATTTCCTATAAACTCAACTTATAAACCGAATTATTATGTCAAGCGCGAATAACTGCAAAGAAAGGATCTGCATATGGCTGTTTTATCCGATTATCATTTACACTCCTCTTTCTCAGGAGACTCTAAGACGCCCATGGAAACCATGATAGAAAGGGCCATTTCTCTGGGTATGAAAAACATGTGCTTTACCGAACATATGGACATAGATTACGTCTATATAAAGAAAGAGGAGACCGGTATGTTCGACCTAAATACCGATTCCTACCTGTTCGACCTGATTAAATACAAAGAAAAATACTCAGACAAAATCAATATATATTTCGGGGTAGAACTTGGCCTGCAGCCCCATCTGGCGAGAGAACTGTCCAAGTATGTGAGAGAATACGACTTCGATTTCGTAATAGGCTCCTCTCACCTTTGCAACAGAAAAGACCCTTATTTTCCCTACTTTTACGAGAACCGACCAGAGGAGGAAGCTTACCGCGAGTATTTTTCCTCCATACTGAACAACCTGAAGGTCTTTCAGAACTTCGATATATACGGCCATCTGGATTACGTGGTCCGCTACGGCCCCAACCGGGACAAGGAGTATTCTTATGAAAAATATAAGGACGTTCTGGACCCTATCCTCGAAAAGCTGATCGATATGGAAAAAGGCATCGAAGTAAACACCAGCGGAGTTTCTTACGGGCTAAAAGAGCTGAATCCCTGCACCGGCATCCTTAAGCGTTATAGGGAGCTTGGCGGAGAAATCATCACCATAGGCTCCGACGCTCACTCTCCCGACCGCATCTTGAAAGACTTTGACCGCGCTGCAGACATCCTGAAAGAATGCGGATACAAATATTATACTATTTTTGCAAAGCGGATGCCGGAATACGTAAAACTATAAGCCTTATCCGATAATGGTGCCTCCGCCGAGGACATAGTCCTCCTCATAGAATACTACAGCCTGTCCCGGCGTTACTGCCCGGACGGGCTCCTCAAAGCTGCATCTGATTTCGTCCTCCCCAATCTTTTCAATAAAACAGGGAGCTCCTTTATGAGCATATCTAATCTTGGCCGTCACTTTTCTTCTCTCCGGCAAGGCTTCCATTCCCATATAATTAATATGATTGCAAATCAATTCCTTCGAAAAAACATCCTCATGTTCTCCGATGATTACCTCATCCGTCTCCGGCAATATCTTCGTAACGAATACCGGATGCCCCATAGCGAGGTTAAGTCCCTTTCTCTGTCCCACCGTATAATGGATAATTCCTTTATGCTGTCCCAGAATCTCTCCACTTACCGAGACAAAATTGCCCGGTTCCGGTACCCTGTCCTTTGCTTCTCTGTCGATGAAACCTGCATAATCGTTATCGGGGATAAAACAGATTTCCTGACTATCAGGCTTATGTGCGACCGGCAGCCCCAACTGTTTTGCAATCTGTCTGATTTCATCTTTTTCATAGTCCCCCACCGGCATGAGCGTATGGGCCAGCTGATACTGAGTAAGGTTATAGAGGGCATAAGTCTGATCCTTAGCTGCTGTCACCGAATTACAGATGGCGAATCTTCCGTTTGCAAGCTTCGCTATCCTTGCATAATGGCCGGTAGCTATATAGTCCGCTCCGATGTCCATGCTTCTCTTTAAAAGAGATTCCCATTTCACATAGCGGTTACACGCAATACAAGGATTAGGAGTCCTCCCGTGAAGATATTCCTCCACGAAATAATCCATTACCTTATCCTTAAACTCCTGCTTGAAATTCATGACATAATAAGGAATCCCCAGAAACTGGGCAACTCTTCTGGCATCATCTACCGCAGTCAGCCCGCAGCAGCCTCCATTTTCCTCCCGTTCTCCTTCTTCCTCATCCTGCCATATCTGCATGGTCACGCCAATGACATCATAGCCTTTTTCTTTTAACAAATAGGCAGCCACGGAGGAGTCAACGCCTCCCGACATGCCTACCACTACTTTCTTTTTCATGAATTAATATTCTTCCTCTTCCGATTCTTCCCCTTCGTGGATATCGGACTTAGGCTTCACTAAGCCTTCGATCTCGATACCGTGCTTCCCTGCATAATCCCAGAGTGCGGCATGAATTGCCTCCTCTGCAAGCAAAGAACAGTGTACCTTAACCGGCGGCAGTCCGTCAAGAGCTTCCATTACCGCTTTGTTCGTTACAAGCAAAGCATCCTGCACGCTCTTTCCCTTTACTAATTCTGTCGCCATACTGCTGGTCGCCACTGCGGCACCGCAGCCAAAGGTCTTAAATTTACAGTCTCTTATGATTCCGTCCTCGTCAATGTCCAGATACATGCGCATGATATCCCCGCATTTCGCATTCCCTACCGTACCGACGCCGCTGGCATTTTCTATTTCACCCACATTGCGCGGATGCTCAAAATGGTCCATTACCTTTTCCGTATACATACTTATTCCTCCAAATCTTATCTTATTTCCCCTGTTTCTTTATGAAATCTTCATATAAGGGTGACATTTTTCTCAATTTATCTGCAATTTCCTTTATCGCATCTATTACGATATCCATCTCTTCTATTGTATTTTCCTCGCTCACCGTCAGTCTGAGAGAGCCGTGAGCGATTTCATGAGGCAAACCGATAGATAGGAGCACGTGGGAAGGATCCAGAGAGCCGGAAGTGCATGCAGAGCCGCTGGAAGCGCAGATTCCCTTCATATCCAGCATGATCAAAAGAGACTCTCCTTCGATAAACTGGAAACTGTAATTGACATTGTTGGGCAGACGTCTTACGCCGTCACCATTCAGTCTGCAATAAGGAACCTCCTCTTTGATTCTCTTTATCAAGTAGTCGCGGAGTTCCTTTTGTTTTGCCGCGCTTTCCTCCATGCGCGAAAAGGACAGTTCCACAGCCTTTCCCATTCCAACGATACCCGTTACATTCTCCGTCCCGGCACGTCTGCCGCGTTCCTGCTGGCCGCCATGGATAAAGGAACGAATCTTGACGCCCGTACGGATGTAGAGAAAGCCGATTCCTTTCGGTCCATGGAATTTATGACCGCTGGCGCTGAGCATATCGATGTTCATCTCGTCTACATCGATGGGCACGTGAGCATATGCCTGCACCGCATCCGTATGAAAGAGAATGCCGTGGGCTTTGGCAATCGCCCCGATTTCCTTAATAGGCTGTATCGTTCCTATCTCATTATTGGCAAACATAACAGAAATCAAAACCGTATCCGGCCTTATCGCTCTTTCCAGTTCGTCCAGCTTGACAATTCCGTTTTCATCTACATCCACATAAGTTATTTCATAGCCCTGTTTTTCCAAATAGCTGCATGTATGCAGTATGGCATGGTGCTCTATCTTTGAAGTAATAATATGTTTGCCCTTCGCCTCATAAGCCTGAGCCGTGGCGATAAGTGCCCAGTTGTCCGATTCCGAACCGCCGCCTGTAAAATAAATCTCATTGTTCTTCGCCCCAAGACTGGATGCTATGCGCTCTCTCACCTTCGTTACCGCCTCTTTGGCCGTTCCTCCGATGGAATAAATACTGCTTGGGTTCCCGTAATTCTCAGTAAAGTAAGGAAGCATCTCGCTTACCACTTCGGGCGCCGTTTTGGTCGTGGCTGCATTATCTAAATATATTAATTTTCCCATATTTCTCACTCCTCATTCAATTCCTAGTAAACCACTACGGATTCAGTAATTTCACTATATCACTCCTCTTATGTTCTGTCAATAAATCAAATTGCATATATTTATAAACAAACCTCCCCTTTAAGGTAATGCATGAAGAAAAAGAATTCTCTCATCGCCGGAACCATTATCTTGACAGTTACCGGCTTCGCCAGCCGGTTCATCGGCTTTTTTTACCGCATTTTTCTATCCCGCGTATTCGGGGCAGAAGGCATGGGCCTTTATCAGCTGATTTCCCCTGTGCTGGCACTCACCTTTTCCGTTACGGTATCCGGCATGCAGACTGCAATATCCAAGTTCGTAGCCAGCGAGACATCCACCCGGGATTATAAGTATACCTTTCGCATTCTATTAGTAGGCTTTTCCATCGCCATGCTTTTATCCTTTGGCTGTACCGCATATATATATACTTTTTCCGAAATGATTGCTGCCAAGTTTTTATTTGAGCCGCGTACGGCGCCTTTGCTGCGCATCATTTCCCTTTCGATTCCTATGGCAACGGTTCATTCCTGTATCAACGGCTACTTCTACGGAATTCGTAAGACTGCCATACCGGCCGCCACCCAACTGGCAGAACAAATCGTCCGCGTAGGAAGCATTTTCTTTCTTTATGAAATCATTAAGGCGCGGGGCGGCGTTCCTACTATCAGCTTCGCAGTAGTGGGGCTCGTTATCGGTGAGAGCGCTTCCATGTTAGTCTCTTTGGCCGCCATTTATCACCGCTTTTATATGCTTACCAATTCTCATTGTATGCTGGCTAAGGTAAAGCAGTCCTTTGGTGTATACGTAAAAGATACCAAACAGCTTCTTAGCCTTGCCGTACCGCTTTCCGTAAACCGTACCTTGATTAACTTTCTGCAAAGCGTAGAAGCTATTTACATCCCTCAACGCTTGCAATTATACGGCTACGACAACGCCACAGCACTCAGCGTATACGGGGTTCTCACAGGAATGGCGCTTCCTCTCATCCTCTTTCCCTCTGCCATTACCAATTCCATCTCCGTCCTTCTCCTCCCCTTAGTATCGGAGGCTGAAGCCGTAAATAATCAAAGCGCCATTAAAAAAGCTGTTCGCAAATCCATTAAGTACTGCTTTATTCTCGGTTTTCTATGCACCGGACTCTTTCTCGTCTTCGGAAGGTACACGGGCATGCTTTTATACGACAGCAGCCTTGCGGGCAGCTTTATTATCACCTTAAGTTTTGTCTGTCCCTTCCTATACGTAGCGAGCACCTTGAACAGTATATTGAACGGTCTTGGAAAGACCGGGCAGACCTTCGCCTATAGTATGATAAGCCTGGGCGTCCGCCTGCTGTTCGTCTTCTTCGCCCTTCCTATTTTCGGCATCCAGGGTTATTTGTGGGGATTGCTCGTCAGCCAGCTTGTCCAGACCTCGCTTTGCGTTTTCGCGGTGAGAAAGTATTTGAAATAAACGGTTGAAAGAAAAGCGCTTTCAATGATTGATTCCCCGTCCGCCAAAACGGACATGAGGTATAAAGTTGAAAGATATTCACTTTCAACATCCTTGATTCGTACGCCCACCTTAGCGGGCAGATAGGAGTAAAATGTATAATATTTCATAAAGCCTGTAACGATTGTGCCTCCTCGTTGTCTATTATTGCTGTTGCCTAAACATTTTTATTATATTATAATTAAAATGTTTTATCTGTATATTTATGAAAATATTGCGATCAACAGCATGGAGGTATCTGAAATGTCATTTGAATTTGTACAAAAACTGCCCACTCCGGACGAAATACGCGAACAATTTCCCGTTCCGGAAAAATTAAGTGAGCTGAAAAAAGAAAGAGATGCCGAAATACGCGATGTCATTACTGGAAAAAGCAACAAGTTCCTCGTCATTATCGGACCTTGCTCCGCGGACAACGAGGATGCCGTATGCGAATATGTAAGTCGTCTGGCGAGAGTAAATGAAAAGGTTAAGGACAAGCTCATCCTCATTCCGAGGATTTACACGAATAAACCTCGTACCACCGGAGAAGGATATAAAGGAATCATCCATCAGCCCGATCCAGAGAAAAAGCCCGATTTTGTCGCTGGTCTTATCGCCATGAGGAAGATGCAGATTCGGGCGATTGAGGAATCGGGACTAACTGCCGCCGACGAAATGCTCTATCCGGAAAACTGGCGCTACCTTTCCGATATTCTCTCTTATGTAGCTATCGGAGCCCGCTCCGTCGAGGATCAGCAGCACAGACTTACCGTCAGCGGCTTCGATGTTCCCGCAGGAATGAAGAACCCTACCAGCGGCGATTTCTCGGTCATGCTGAATTCAGTTTACGCTTCGCAGCATCCACATTCTTTTATTTATAGGGGCTGGGAGGTAAATACCTCCGGCAACGAACTGGTTCACACCGTCTTACGTGGTGCTGTCAATAAATACGGCCGCAGCCTTCCGAACTACCACTACGAAGATCTGAACACACTTCTTACCTTATATAATGAGCGCGATTTGAAAAATCCTGCCTGCATCATCGATGCCAACCACAACAACTCCAACAAGCAATTTATGGAGCAGATGCGAATCGTAAGGGAAGTGATGCATAACCGCAAGGTAAACAAGGATATTTACCAATTGGTAAAGGGCGTCATGATTGAGAGTTACCTCGAAGAAGGCTGTCAGAAAATCGGCGAAGGCATCTATGGAAAATCCATTACCGATCCATGCCTCGGCTGGGAGGATTCGGAGAAGCTTATCTATGATATTGCTGAGTATGAATAAGAACTACCGGTTTCAATTGCTAAGGGCTGCTGTACTTGCATAAAAGTACGGCAGCCCAATATTTTTATTGTATAAAAACTTCCTCTTATCCTCGCGGATGCGCCTTCGCATATACCTCTCTGATGCGATTATGATTCATATTCGCATATATTTGCGTCGTAGAAATATCAGAATGCCCCAGCATCTCCTGAACGCTTCTTAAATCAGCTCCGTTCTCTACCAGATGTGCCGCAAAGGAATGCCGCAGCGTATGGGGCGTAATATCCGCCGTGATCCCTGCTTTCTTCGCATAATATTTTATCAGCTTCCAAAACCCCTGCCTGCTCATCGGCTGGCCGGAGCAATTGGCAAAGAGAATATCCGAATCCGAGCCATGAACCATTGTCTCCCTCGCATTCTCCAGATAACGGAGCAAAGCGCTTCTCGCCTCTGTTCCAAAGGGAATGACCCTTTCCTTATTCGAATCCTTGCACATGATAAATCCCATTTGCAGATTTACATCCTGAGCCTTCAGCGAAATTAATTCCGTAACCCTTATTCCTGTAGCATAAAGGAGCTCCAGCATCGCCTTATCCCTGATTTCCTTCGGAGAACTTCCCCCCGGCTGTTCCAAAAGGCGTACTACCTCTTCCGTGGTCAGAATCTCCGGCAGTTTCTTCTCTATCTTCGGAGCCTTCAAAGCCTCGGCTATATCCTCCTTCACGATTCCCTCTTTGTACATGAAGTGATAAAAGGCTTTTATCGACGCGATATTCCTCGAAACGGTAGCCGCCTTAAAGTTATTTTTCTCCAAATACAAAACATAAGAATTTAAATTTGTAACAGTAAGCTTCCGTACATCCACAACCCCCTGCTCTTCCATAAAGCGCCTTACCTTCGTCAAATCTCTCTTATAAGACATCTCGGTATTTTCCGAAGTTTTTTTAACGTTATGTAAATACGAAATGAATGATACAATTTCTTTTTCCATCTAATATATAACCCTTCCCCATGCCATTTTATGTCAATCCCCGAGCTGTATAAAGTTCATTATAATAAGAATATGAGAGAAAAGCAAATGGAATTTTTGGCGTTTTTACGCCCTTTTCAGTAAGTATTTGTGCAAAGCACAACATATCGGCAAGTACATTTTTACGTCATACCACATGTAGAAAATTTCATTTAAAATATTTTTAGAAAACGTGAAATCAGAATTGGATTAACATAACTTTCTACCATGCTTCCGATTATGACAACCATCACAATAATAAAAAGCTGTACTATTTTTTTCATATAGTACTGTCTTTTCATTCCGTACCCTTCCTCATACACCTTATGAGGATAATAGAGGCCCGTACATATCTGATAGCACCAGTTCATAAGCATGATATAGGCCGGAACGAGCAGTAGGTACTGGGGTAGAACCCCTGCCAATATGAGAAAGATTCCTCTAAGCCCATAACGCATAGCTGCCACAGATAAAAATACTCCCGCCATCATCCCCATCCATGCCGCATACATTGCAATTGTCACCGTACCTACATACGTGGTCGCAAGCAGACAGAGCACGATGAGGGTTCCCATCCTTTCCTTCAATATGTAGGCGAGAAAGGAGTTGCCGTTAATATCCAGATATTTTAACCGGTTTAAGGACGCAGCACTCAGCAAATCCATCTCTCCGAAAAAGGTACTCTTCCAAATATTGATTACCAGTATCCCTATCAGAAAACCGCCTAAAAACAAATACAGCCAGCTAATATGCCGGCTGTTTGTACCATTTCTTTTATACATCCGCTGTGCAGCACCGCCATATACGAGTTTATATAATATATGTTCCATGCCTCTCATGAATGACATTCATTACTATTTATTACAATATTTATCTTTATAGGTCATAATAGCTGAAATCGTCTTCGAATCTTCTATCCTGCCGTTATAAATCATCCGGCATAACTCATCGACTTCATAGGACTCCACATTGATGAATTCATCTTCGTCCAGATTCTGCTCGCTCTTTATCAAATGCTTTGCCACATAAATATCGATTTTTTCATTGCAAAAAGCGACTGTCGTGCGAATCGTAATAAGCAGCTCCAAATCTTCCGAGCGGAAGCCCGTCTCCTCTTCCAGTTCCCTTGCTGCCGCTTCTTTTGTCGGTTCATCAGGGGTATTCAAACCGCCCGCAGGAATTTCGACAGTATAACGATCCAAAGCATTCCTATATTGCCGCACCATTAACAGCTTGCCGTCATCCCTTACCGGAATGACAGCCGCTGCTCCTTTATGCCCGATAAAATCCCAATTTACCACGTTCCCATTGGGAACCTGAACAGTATCCTTATAAAAATCAACAATAGTACCATGATATACAAGCTCTCTGTCCAGCCGCTTAAACTCGTTAGCCATATCCGCTCTACCTCGTTCTCAGACAGCGCATTTCTCTGCCTGAACGGAATCTAACAACTTTTCTGCACTGACCAGCTTTACACATAATACAAATAGGTCAGCCGCCTCACACAGCTCTTCCAAAGTAGGAAAGGTAGGCGCAATACGAATGTTGCTGTCCTTCGGGTCACTGCCATAGGGGAACGCTGCTCCCGCACCGGTGAGTACCACTCCCGCTTCCTTGCATTTCGCCACGATCTTCTTCGCACAGCCGTCCATAGCCTCCAGAGAAATAAAGTAACCTCCCTTAGGTGTAGTCCACTGAGCAATTTCCAAACCGCCAAGCTCTCCATCCAATACATTTAACACCGCTTCGAATTTCGGACGCATAATATCGGCATGCTTCTTCATATGAGTGATCATACCATCTAAATTCTTAAAATATCTCACATGGCGCAATTGATTGATTTTATCATAACCAATGGTTTGCATGGTCATAGCCTTTCTCATATCGTCCAGGTTCGCCTTTGAGGACGCAATAGCTGCAATGCCGGCTCCCGGAAAGCTTACCTTAGAGGTAGAAGCGAATTCATATACCATGTTCGGATTGCCCGCCTTCTCGCATTCACTTATAATGTCGAGGATTTTATCCTGAGCGCCGTCATATAAATAATGGATTGCATAAGCATTATCCCAGAAAATCCTGAAATCCTCCGCCGCAGGCTTAAGCGCCGCAAATCTCTTCACAGTTTCGTCTGAATAAGAATAACCCTGAGGATTGGAATATTTCGGTACACACCAGATTCCTTTGATTGAAGCGTCTTCACTTACCAATTTCTCCACCGTATCCATATCCGGTCCCTGAGGAGTCATCGGTACGATAATCATCTCTATTCCAAAGTGCTCGGTCACCGAAAAATGTCTGTCATATCCCGGGACCGGACATAAAAATTTCACCTTATCCAACTTGCACCACGGTGTGCTGCCAAGCACTCCATGAGTCATGGAACGGGAAACCGTATCGTACATAATAGCGAGACTGGCATTTCCGCATACGATAACATTATCCGCACTTTCCACTCCCATCATTTCAGCCATCAATTTCTTCGCTTCGGGAATACCGTCCACAATGCCGTAATTCCTGCAATCCATTCCCGCCTCCGTATTATAATCGGAAGAGGAAGTCAAAACATCCATAATGTCCATTTCCACATCTAATTGGGAGGATGCAGGTTTTCCTCTCGACATGTCGAGCTTCAGTCCTTTACCCTTTGCATCTTCGTATTCTGCTTTAAGTTTTGCGTGCAACTGCAATAATTCTTCTCTGCTTAAATCTTTGTACGACTTCATCTTTTCACCATCCTATTAATTATCCGAATGCTATAATTCATACATTTATCCACCTCATATTGTAATTGGATAATCGTATACAATCATACACATCCCGTTTATTCTACTACACGGAGTACGATAGCACAAGAACTTTTTTATAAAAAATAGAAAAACCGCTATAAACTTCACGTTTATAACGGTTTCTTATTTTAGACTTCGTCGAAAAAATTATTTCGCATAGTCTATTACTCTTGACTCTCTGATTACATTGACTTTGATTTGACCCGGATATTCCAGTTCAGATTCAATCTGCTTCGAAATATCTCTCGCCAGTAATACCATATCTGCGTCACTGATTTGATCAGGAACTACCATTACTCGAATCTCTCTACCCGCCTGTATAGCAAAAGATTTGTCAACACCTTTGAAATTGTTTGTGATATCTTCTAATTGTTTCAGTCTGCTTGTATACGTCTCTAA
>JAEZRJ010000068.1 GCA_023412855.1 Bacillota bacterium
GTGTGCTTCTCACACTCTCGCGACCAAGAACTTCGGCAGCACAGCTTTTGTTCCGCGCGCGCAGCTGCGCATTATTTGCCCGAAGGGCTTTTATGTAATAGGAGCACTTTCCTATTACATAAAAAAATAATTACCGGAGCATTTCTTCCGATAATTATCCCTTTTTGAACTTTATTTGCAATCTCACATTCAAGCTCTGCTGCCGTGCAGTTGTTCCTCCGCCATAGAAAGCGCCTGAACGATCACCTTATCCATGTCATAATATTTATACTGTCCCAAGCGTCCTCCGAACAATACGTTTTCTTCCCGGCGAGCCAGCTCTTCATATTGTCTGAACAGCTCGTCATTTCTCGTATCGTTTACCGGATAATAGGGCTCATCCTGCGGCTTCCACTCCGCCGGATACTCCCTTGTAATGACGGTTCCTTGCTGAGTACCGAACTCGAAATGCTTGTGTTCGATAATTCTCGTATACGGAACCTCCCTTTCTGTATAGTTGACTACCGCATTTCCCTGATAATTATCACAGTCGGAAAGCGCCTCTTCTTCAAAACGCAGGGAACGGTATTCCAACGTGCCCAGACGATAATCATAATACGCATCGATCATGCCCGTATAAAGTACCTTCCCAAAAGAAACCGCCTTCGATAACTCATTTTCTTTCAGAAATGCCCTATACTGTATACCGGTACGGACATCGATTCCCTCCAGAAGCTTTTCTACAATTGCCGTATAGCCGCCCACAGGAATTCCCTGATATAAATCGTTAAAATAGTTGTTGTCGAAGGTAAACCTAAGAGGAAGTCTCTTGATAATAAATGCCGGCAAATCCTTGCAGTCCTTGCCCCATTGCTTTTCGGTATAGCCCTTGATCAGCTTTTCATACACATCTTGTCCTACCAGCGACAAGGCCTGTTCCTCCAGATTCGAAGGCAGTCCAATGTCCAAGCCGACAATCTGGGATTCAATTTTCTCCTTAGCCTGCGCCGGAGTCCGTACTCCCCACATCTTGCTGAACGTATTCATGTTAAACGGAAGGTTGTATAATTCATCCTTATATACTGCCACCGGCGAATTCACAAATCTGTTAAATTCGGCGTATTGATTTACATAATCCCACACTCTTTTATCGGAGGTGTGAAAAATATGGGCTCCATATTTATGAACGTTAATCCCCAGTACCTTTTCCGTATAAATGTTTCCAGCAATATGCTCCCTCTTATCGATGACCAGACACGTTCTCCCATGCTTTTTCATCTCAGAGGCGAACACCGCACCGAATAAGCCGGCTCCTACTACCAAGTAATCGTAATGCATAAAATTTCCTCATAGGCCAAGCTGAAGCCTTTTTACTCTTTCATCTGATATTTTTCTAACTGTACGTAGTCCTCCATCAGTTCGAGAACCTTCTTGCGTCCCGTCTTATTCAGCTTCACATAATACTGCATAACACGATTCTCCAAAATCTTCTCGCCGAGCACCGCCCCTTTTTCGAGAGAGGAAAAATCTACCGGATTAAGATTCAGCTTATCACACATCTTAATTACTGTTCCATATGCCATTCCTTCAATTCCTCTATCCAGAGCCGTGACCAAAGTGCTGTACGGAATCTGCATTTCAATTGCAAACTGCCGTACGCTCTTGTACTGTGACAAAATCTCTTTTTTCAAAATTTCTGCTTTTATCATACCTAAACATCCTCCTGTCTTTCTGTTCGTGTTTTTATAATCGTTCCTTCATCTATTTTGCCCCACTGGCATACATGTATACACCTTTGAGGCTTTTTCATTATAACATATATACGTTTTTTGGTCATCGGTTTGCAAAATATGTTATAAAAATTTAATAATTGTATATTTATACTCTTTTACCCGATCTTACCAATAATTTATGCCTATTCTCTGACATGAGTCAGCCAGCAGACGGACCGGTATGCTGCCTCCGAGAGAAACAGAGGCATATGACGGTAAAACCACGAGAACGCTTTTACAGAAAACTTTCTGCCATCCGGCAGAAGCGGATCCTCCTTCCACGGGGAGAGCGCTGCCGTTTTAAGATACTCCTCCTTCATCGGATGAATACAGTTCTCCTCCCACGGTCTCCCTACCAAACCGGTAGTAAAATGAAGAATCGCCGGATCTCTCTTCGCCTCGTCAAGTTCCTCCTGAGAGTAAAAATTATCCATGAAATAAATACGCCGTATGGTCTTCGCCGAAAAGGAATAAATATTCGACGTCGCATTGAATCCGGGCTTTACTGCCAGCTTTCGTTTTCTGCATACTCCGTTGATGGTGCCTTGATCGTGATGCGGCACATTACCCTCAAACTTCCGGATGAATGCTATAAAGCGCTGCTCCAGCTCCTCTTTTCTCCAGCCCTCCAGATCGATCAGTAAGATTCCGGCGTTCACATAATACTCGTCCTCATCCAGCCCTATTTTTTTCATAAAAAAGCTATCCACCGTATCCCTCACTCCGGCTACCAAATATCCCTCCATATCCGCGTTCCAGAATTCATCTACCTTCCCCCGCACGATAGTGTCGCAGTCCAAGTACAGCACTTTCGTACAACTCTTTGGCAGAATCGATGCGAGAAACAGCCTCGCATAGGAAGCGACAGATATTTTTCTGGCTCCCATACGCAAATCCAGGCCGGATACCGCCTCCTCCATGGAAATGAACCCAATCGTTCTGTTATACTGCTTGGCAATAGATTCCAGCTTGTTCTTATTTTCCTTTAAAATTCCGCAGTCCAGAACAAATACTTCTATTTCCTCAAATCCCTCATTCGCGCGAAATAAGGACAGCATGGAAATTCCCAGATATTTTGCATAGTTATCATCGGCCGCATATGCGACGCATAATTTTTTTTCATCTGTCATGTCTTTATTTCCTTCCCATGTTTCGCTCACTTTTACCACCCGTTCGACTCTATCTCATCCGCATAATCCGACAAATAATCTATCTGCAGGTCATAAGGACTGTAAGGATTCTGTTTCATGATATAAGCGATATAAATATCATCCTCGTAATACACCTTGAAGTTGCGGGGATACATCTGTTTAAATTTCAGCGCCCAGTAATATGCCTGAGACTCTATCGTCGCCCTTTCGAAATAATAATCCTGTGTATTGGCGAAATATACGAAGTCCATCGCTGCATATTTCAAATCGACGTTTACCGGCCCGTAAAAGTAGTCTTGCAAGACCTTTTTTTCTATGAAGAAGAAAACATATTCCGTAGGGAAGGTAAAAGCCTCCTGCTTCCCATTTACCATGTTGATAAACTCTGAAAGCTGGGTATGCCGGCCGTAATCCAACACATCATAATATTCGTCCGTGGGCGATACGATGGTAAAGGTATTTTTTTCATAGGACTTCCTTATATTTCTAAGCAGATATTCCGACTCGTTATAATACGCCTGATTGATATCGAAAAAGGAATGGTACCAGCCCAAGGTAATGATCATATAAGCCGTCCCTATGCAGACTGCTGCCGAAATCATATTTAAAACAGCCCGGTAATACTTATTCTTCCAGCCCCCCAAGACACGGAAAGCAAAATCTACCGGGAGCATATAGATGAATCCGATGAAGGGCTCCGCAAAGGTAGAAGCTCTCGCTGCCGCGATCAGCTCCATCAGCCCTAATTGCTGTGCCGCTCCCATTGTACAGAGGATAATCATGTTGATGATCATTGCCATGTAATCGTGTCCATAGCATCTCGTCTTCTTATGCAGCATGAAGAGCACTGCACAGACAGCTCCAAACAGCATGCAGAGGAACATCAGCCGAATTGCAGCATAACCGAACATGGCAAGAATGCCGAAATTTATCAGCGCATTGAAATAGAACCGGAGAACTTCCATCGGTGTCATGGAGGAATAATCTACCTCCACTTTTTCCGTTTCCTCCTCTGCCGCCTCATCGGCATCCAAGGAGCCTCCTATATCGCCTCTATCAAGCGCTTGTGCCAGCTCCGATTGGTAATCGGGATCGCTGCCCACCCATTCCTCTCCGGTCATAACGCTGGTAGCCCAGGCCATGGATTCCTGAAACGGGATTCCTTTTGCCAGACAAGCACCCATGGGAAGTACCGCGATGAACGCTCCCATGATGCCGCAGAACAATAGGGGAATAAAATACTGCTTTTTAAATATTCTCGGAATATAGGCGATACCTATCGCCGCCACGAGGAAGATTGCCGCGATCGCTGTATAAAAATGATATGCGATGACAAGCCCTACGCAGAGCATCAAGAGAATCTCCTCCGAGCGGATATATCTTCGATTGATATAGCAGCCCGCACGGAATATTCTGCGAAAACGCGAATCGCCTTCAATTACAAACTTCTTTCTATCTCCGTGCAAATACCTGATCATAAAATAAGCTATCCCTACTACCGCATACATCCCTGCCTCCTGCGGAAGGGAAGCTGCGTAGCGGCCCTGATTCAGCATCAGGCTGATAATCACAACTACTGTAACCGGAGTGTATTTCCCATAGAAAATTTCCTTCGCCAGAATAAATAATCCGATGAAGAGCAGAACCGTCTGATAGGCTCCTGCATAGAGCAGTATTTCACGCAGGTTCAGGCCAAACAACACTCGTATGATATATGTCATGGCATGCATCCCGAAGGGATAGATTCCGTCAGAAAACAAATTGCCCTGTTCCAGCTCATAAATCCAGGACTGGTGCACCGGTATGTCGGAAAATTGATAGCAATGATACTGCATAACGTTGTGAGTCAAAAACCATATATTATATACGATCAATCCTGCCATAATGAGAATTTCCAGCCAGTGCTTCAGCATATAGCGCCAAATCCTCCAGCCGCCCGCTGTTCTTATAAACCTCTTCCACCATCCGGCAGCTTCTCGCAGAAGGTAGCTGACCAGCCTGTCGTTCCTGTATGCCTCCCAGAAAGCGTCGGACCATTCCTTAAGACGGCGGAAAAACTTTTTATCCGAAAAGTTCCAGAGAATCAGAAGATAAATAACGATATTGCAGCTGATTACCGTTCCTCTGCTGCATATGTCCAAAAAACCAAGAAGGAGTACGAGATTAATCTGAAGGCTGGCCTGCGTAATCACGCAGAACCAGAAACGGTACGCATAGCTTTTGTTCTTAAGATGATTTTTCCATACGAAAAGCGGAATCAGGAAATCACGAGCCGCACAGCCTAGCAAAACCATTATCATAGACGATATATAAGCATTAGTATCGACGATCACCTTCTGCATCCCCTCCTTTATTATCAACTCTTTATTATCAATTTTTTATTATTCAGCCCATGGCTTCCTGACAACCGGATATACCCTATGCTTTCAGGCTATGAATCATGTCTTTCACACTCCGGTATTCTCTGCTTATAAATATCACATAGATGCCGCAGCCAAGCAAGTATACCGCACCTCCCGCAAGAATCTGCATGGGAAGCAGCAGAAATGGATTTATATTCAGTCCGCACATGAAATAAGTCACCGCAAACTCCAGCCCTCCGCAGACCATAAAGGGCAAAAGCATCTTAACAAGCTGGCTGAGCCGGTAGACGTCCTTAATATAGTGCATCTGATAAACACATACCAATACCTCCGCACATAGGGTTCCTATTACCGCACCCGAAGCCCCGAAGGACGGAATCAGCAGAAGGTTAAGGACAATATCCGTAACCGCTCCCAGCGTTACCGAACGGATATAAATATTTTCCCGCTTAAACGGAATCAAATATTGAGTCTGCACCATCTCCGCCAGGCTCATCGGAATCATGACCATAGCAAGCTCCATCGTCAGTACGATTGCCGGCATATACTCTTCTCCGAAAAACCACGGAATGAATACCGGAGAGACTCCGGCGATTCCGAAGCACAGCGCACAACTCACGAAGCTGTTAAACCGGATGGCATTCCGCATCTTCCGTATGCCCTCCTCGATCCGTTCGTTCGCCACCAGGTTGGAAATTCTCGGAAGCATTACGGTATCCAAAGCGGACATTATTCCCTTAGGCAGATTGATGATATTCTCAGCATAAGTATAAAATGCTACGATGGCTGTACTCTTCGTCATCACACCCAGCATGATTTTATCCATCCAATGATAGCTACTTAGCGCCAGCAATGGAACGAACAGCTTTAAATTCGGGACGATATGGCAGGTGATGTCTTCTTTTTTGAGGTGCACCCATTTTATCTGCCGGTACAAATACGGAACGAGCAGGAGCTGCTCTAACAAAAAGCAGGCACTCATCACACATGTATAAATCCATAAATCCTTTTCCGAATGTACGAATACAAAAACGCCGATGATAATGAGCGTTCTGGAAATCAGGCTCCGAATCATCGTGATGCGAAACCGCTCCATGCCGTAAAAAAACCAGCTGACGTCAAAGAGTATAGAGCCCACATACATAAGCTGCATCCAATATACGACACTGTCCGCTTTAAAAACCGTCACGATGAGAAGGATGAAAATGAGAATGGATATGATGGAGGTAACCGCCTGCATGGCGTAGATTCCCCAAAACACTCTGCTTCTCTTCTCTATATCATCCCTGCAGGATGCAATGCTGCGGTTCCCGTAATTATCCAATCCCAGCTTGCCGAACATGATAAAATAGCAAGCTACCGTACTGGAAAAGGCATAAAGCCCCACCTGTCCCGCGCCCAGCACGCGGGCCACATAGGGAGTGACGATCAACGGCAGAATACAGATGGACAGCCGGTATATTACGTTGTATATATAATTTTTCTTCACTTGTGAACCCATTGGTAACATCCTTTAACCGGCAGAAGCGGCCTCATTCCCTTCCATTTCGGGAATTCGCACCTGCGTATGCCTGTCGAAGGCCGTAGGCGAGATAGAGGTATCTCCTGACATTATAATTGCATTGGTAAGCGAGGTACATTTCGCAAAAGCCTGGTGATTAATGGAAAGCACCTTCTTAGGTATCTTGACGAGCTTTAAGCTTTGACAGCCATAAAAAGTCCGCATAGGAATCCGCTCGATTTGGTTCGGAAACAGAAAATAATCCAGGGAATCGCAGTGCATGAACGCACACTTTCCTATGCTTTTCAGCGCATCGATCTGTGGAATCGCCACCGTCTCCAGTTCCCTGCAATATGCGAAGACATAGCTGCCCACCGCTTTTACCCTTCCGGTCAGAACCACATTCTGCAGTCCTAAACAACCTAAAAAGACACCATTTTCTATCGTTTCCAATATGCTGTTGACACCGAATTCCACCGACAGCAGACCGGTACATCCCAAAAACGCATAGCGGGGAAGCTTGCCGATCGCAGTGGGATATAAATGGTTCGCCCTTTCTTCCCCGTTATGCAGGTAGGTAAAGGATAGCTGCCTTAAGGAACAGCATTCGGCAAAAGCATATCTGCCGATTTGCACGATATTGGAGGGCAGACTCATCGTTTTTAACAGACGGCAGCCCGTAAAGGCGTAGTCTCCGATTTTACCCAGACGACTGCCTTCTTTAAAGGTAACATGGCGCAGATTTTGGCATTGATAAAAAGCGTAGGACTGAATTTCCAGTACTGTATTCGGTATCTCTACGCTGACCAGGTTATCACAGCCATAGAACATGCCTTTCTTGATCACTGTCACATATTCGGGAATGACAATACTTTTAAGCTTTTTATTGAAGCAAAAATCGAGAGACTTCTTCTCATTATATTCACGGGCGGAGGAAAACTCAAGCGGTATTTCTTCATCCTCCTCCGGTCCGTAAAGAACTTTCAGCGCTTTTACCCTTTCCAGCTTCCCTTTTTGAATCATACGGATATCACGGTTCAAACGAAGCTTCCCGGTCAGCATAGAAAAAGCGCGCCTATTCCATTTCACCATATAATAAACATTCTTTGCTGTCCTTTTGAAAAACATCCAGACCGAACGTGCAGGCGACTTGACAAAGTACATATAAATATAGATGAAATAGTTCAGCCACATATAATTGATTCTGGCAAGAAAGAGCATACGCCCATAAAAATTCTGGGCCATGCGCCTATTCACCACAAAAACCTCTGTATATTTATATAAAATCTTCTGCCCATCCATAAAATCATTCCAGTCGTAAGCTTCGTCGGCAGACGTAATCCGGCATTCACACAAGGAATCGGCAGGAAACAGAACCTTTTTTCCGCGGCTTAGCCGAAGCAGCATATCTCCGTCACTAAAGTTGATAAACTGCTCATCAAAGCCACCCGCTTCCAGCACCGCCGCTCTTCTGTAAATGACCTGCCCCGGACTCCTCGCAGGATTGTTCATCAGCCATAGAGCGGAATCCTCCTCCGGATGTTCCAGTAAAGGCTCTACTTCTAACTCCGCTCCCCGCTCATCCATGAGTATCCCGCCGCTGCAGGAGGCCGCCGCCTCCGGAGACGCTTCCAGACCGGCTATCTGCAATGCCGCCTTACCCTGAAGCCATATATCATTGCTGCTCAAGTAGGCGATATACTCTCCCTCTGCACTCCTAAGCGTCTGATTGCGGATAGCGGCAATCGAAAGAGAGGGGTCCAGCCGTACATACTCTGCCTCCGGAAAATCGATCAAATCCTCCTGCATCCCCAGACTGTACAAACTGTCGGGCTCATTGGCATCCACCACCAGCACCTTAATAGGCGCATAGGTCTGGCGAAGGACACTTTGCAACGCCCGGACGAAGCTTAACGAGGTATTTCTTTTTGCGATTAAGATAACATTCAGTAATGAATCCGACATAACTTTTCCTTTACTCCCTAAAAACGTTACTGTTCACTCCGTTCTCCGCAACGCATGATGTTCTGCAATGCAAACTTTTTGCATTTATATTCGCTCCGCGAAGCAGAAATCATCTCTTTAATCACGTTCTTACGTAGCTTAACAGCAAGCGTTAAGCTACTGTGTGAACAGTACCTAAAAACCCACCGTAAAATTACCCAGCTTATAATTCCCCATATGATCCGGCGTCGAGAAGGTATCGGCTATTTGAATCACCCTATCCATCCGCGGGTCATAAATTCCCATACATAAAATATAGCTGCTCCGGTTAAACTGCTCCGGAGGAATCAACGCTTCCAGGCTCACCGGCTCTTGCGGCATCCACATGCGTGTGTCCGTATCTACCACGTATTCGTATATCCCGGAAAACGAAGCGTCACGAACCACGAACTTCACTTCGTATTTATGATAGCTGGGCGCAAAGCCCTGATTGACTATCTTAACCGCTGCCTTAAGCCTTCCGGTTTTATCCGGGACAAGAGACAGGGATGCTTCTTCCACAGCAAACCGGTATCCCAAATGCGCTTCTATGTATTCGAAGGCTGTCTTCTCCCTCCACGGCGCCTCACTTACCCCTGACTTAGAAGACTTCCATTTATTAAGCACCTTTTCATCGTAATCGCTGTGAAGGTAAGAAATCCTCATTTTCCTAAGCCCCTCCAGCGCCGGTCCCACATCGTTGCCCGGACATTCGTTAATGACCTCGCCTCCGTTGGAGACATACCGGCACAACTGGTTCTGGAATTCCAGTTCATCCTTCCGTATCCACTTTTCGCTATAGGACTTGGAATCTTTCATACCCACATTTCCATAAGTTCCAAAGTCTGTGTCCGAAGCCATGATGCCGTCGTTAAATAAAGAAAATCGTGCCTTCTGAATATCCGTGAACGCGTTAGCCCTTTCTAATGGCTGGTAGGTCTTGAAAAGAGTCCGCCAAAAGTTCGGGCATCGAAGCGCTATCTGAGTGCTTTCACCCGAACATTCATATAGCTGTCTGGCCAGCCTGGCGATGTGGCGCTCGCTTAAGTAACGGGAATTGTGCATCTCCCCCCAGCTTCCGATAAAGAGGCCCTGAAGGATGTAAATATGCTTCGTATATTCCTTCAACAGCGGAGCAAGCTGGCTCATATGGTTCATGATAACAGAAATATCCTTCGGCTCGCTCAATATCCCCTTGCCTTCCCAATCATATAGGAAACGCACTACCATTTGTTTTTCCAGCTTCGTAAAACGCTCAAAAATCATGCGCACCACTTCCAAAGCTTCCCCTGTCAGCTCCGTCTCATTAAAGTGCAGAAGATTGATCTCCACAAGGCAAAGCTGCCTCGAAGGCTCCACTCGCACCGCTTCAATAGGAATTCCCTCTACAGCCTCTATTTTGCTGTCAGCAAAAAAACGGTAGATGGAATAGAATCCACAGTATGGATTGTGTAAAGCCTCCGCTTTCTCCGTTCGGGGAAGCGGAATCCATTTCAATTTCATAACCTTATCCTTGTATTCCATAAGAAAATTCCCTTCTGCATCATCTTACTTCTACATCTCCTTACCTCTGTAATCCTCTTCTTACCCGAATGAAAACCGTCCAAATGCTAAGCGGCATGATCATCATATAGGTCAGCTGCTTCAAAAGCCCGGTATGCATGCTCACTCCTGCCGTCCTTTCGTGCATAACTGCGGTAGTCTCCTCCACCCGATATCCCAAAAGAAGCATCTGTATTATCATATTTGCATCCGGATAAAAATAATCAAAGTTACCGTACATAGAATAATAAGTGAATGCTTTTCTATTCAGTCCCTGCAGACCGGACGTCGGGTCCGTAATCTTCTTGCCTGTCATACTCTTAATCAGCCATGAAAACATATTGATGGACATCCTCTTTATGCCGGAAATATGAAAGGATTCACTTCCCTCCACAAACCGCGAGCCTATGACGATGTCCGGCAGGCTCCCGCCCTCGTCCGGTGTCGTCAGGCATCGATAGATATGAGCGATATTGGAAATATTGTGCTGCCCATCCGCATCCAGCTGTATGACATACTCATAGCCCCGGCGCACTGCATATTTATACCCTACTTGAAGTGCAGAGCCGTATCCCAGATTGAAAACGTGGGTAACAAGAGATACGTGGTACGACTTTTCGATATTCCCCGTCATATCCTTGGATGCGTCGTTGATTACAAGAATATCGGCGAAGCTGCGTATTTCCGGCTTACAAAGCTGATCGAACAAAGCCGTCATATTTGCTTCCTCATTAAATGCGGGAACAATGATCAATACGTTATTCATAAAGCAATCCCTCCTTCGTAACAGTTTGGCCTTACGGCTAAACTGTGCATTCCTCCTCAAGCATCGAAAGCAGTTCTTCCAAGTCCTCGGGAAATTCCAGCTTTTTCTCAAGTACATGCTTCTCATAGCTTTTTCTAAGCTCCGGATCATCAATTACTGTTTTTAGTCCTTCCGCCAGATTATCCGCCTCCAAAGCCAGAAGCATACCGTCGTAGCCGTGCTCGATCTGCTCCCGGTTGCCGGTGCAATCCGACGCCACAATGGCTTTCCCAAGAATCTGCGCTTCCTCTATAGCAATGCTTTTCCCCTCATAGCGGGTAGCATGAACGTAAATATCCGCCTGTTTTATATAAGGATAAGGGTTTTCCTTTACCCCAAGGAGAAGAAAGTCATCCTCCAGCCCAAACTTTCGAATCAACTGCTCTAAGGGCTTTCGCTCCATGCCCTCTCCGATTACATACCAGCGCGCGTCATAGCCCTGCGCCCGCAGTTTGGCTAACACTTCCACCGCGATGTCATAGCCCTTCTGGTAATGAAGCCGTCCTACGGTAACAAGGCGTATTCCCTGGAAATCATCCGTAAAACCGGCATTCTCCTGCGCTTTTTTCCTAATTCTCCGGATATCCAGAAGGTTGCGAAACAGCCGAATCTTATTCCGGTACTGTGGATAGACCTTGCAGAACTTCTCTCCTACCTCTTTGGATACAACGAAGATTTTCTCCGCTTCCTTATAGCAATCCTTATCCATATCTAAAGTATAACCAGCCTTTTCATAATCAATGTGGATAAAGGCAGCTTTATGTTTCGCATTTACCCTGTCCGCAAGGCAATAGGCCGATGCCCCTTCTATGTAAGCTACCGCTAAATCATAGTCATCCGCTATCGCAGCGCGCCCATCCGCTAACAGCCGCCAGAAGAGCTTGTCATATTGCAGCTTCCTTCCCGTCTTTTTCTGCATGCGGATATTGCGGCACATGTACGGAAGCAAGCGAAAACCGGTCAGCTTATAGAAGAACGAACGTAACACCTCTGCACCAATGTACACATGGCCTTTAAAAGAGAGAACAGAACCGCTCCCTATATGCTTATTCAAAATGTGGACACCTTCGGGCACCTTGTCGAACAACTCTCCGTAAGGAATGACCGCGTAGAGGAAAATCTCATATTTCTTCATAGAATCAAGTTTATTAAGAAGCTCGATCAAAGCGGTCTCTGCCCCGGCCCGGCCCATCGTGTTGATAATAAACAATATACGTTTTCTCATTCTGTCTGCTCCATGCCGGAATTTGTCGGTTCTCCGGAATTCATCGGTTCTCCGGAATTCTTTTGTTCCTCAATGTCCGCATGAGCCTTAGTGATTCCATGCAGATGTACCAGTTCCCCATCCCTTTCTATCAGCACCTTCAAATGACTGTTCTCCTCATTCAGCAAAGAAACCTGCATCGCCAGCTCCTGCACTCTGGCAGACAGCTCCGCGATAGAATTATAGCAGTTGAATATCCCATAAGCCGCCAGAACGACAGCCAGCGCAAATATAATAGAAGGAGGATATTCCACCCCAAACAAATCGGAAATAAAATAAACCAGCTGGGGAATCAGTCCGAATAAAATGATGATAAATCCCCCGCTAATCCAGAACAAACTCTGCTTCTCCGTCATCTTACGGACGATACTGGCCCTGCGTGCCATATAAATCAGAACAATACCCGTAAAACATACAAAAATTCGAAGTGTAATCGACATATGTGCCCTCCTTGTCATTATCCCTTTGTTTTTTTCAAATCTGTTTTTCCTCTGTATATATTATAAACATCTTCCTCCGGCATATCCGAAGCCACTTGCTTCAGTACCGTTCCACGGCAGAAAATGTGATTATCCAAGTTTTTCTCCACGTAATGGAGCCTTAGATAAGAAAAAGTAAACGCCGCAAACGCTGCTGCAGTAAATCCCGCACCATACCAGATAGCTGGCAGTCCAGCGGAAAATATAGAGCCTATAAGCGCCACACCCGCAAATATAATACCGTTTAGCATCGCTCCGGTCAGATCATCGAAGTAATACAAAAATAAAAGCTCCGAATACATCAGATAAGAAATAAAATATCCCACTGCAAGCTGGGGATATATTTCCATAACCATCCCCGAAAATCCCATAAAGGGAAGTACCACAATCGCAACCAAATAGATAATGACCGATACGATGAACTGAATATGCACAAGAGAAAGAAGCTGCGAGGAAAGCCCTCGGAACATCCGCTTTTTCGCCTTCTGAATGCTGTCCAGCTTGCCGCCTATAACGGCCTCCGTATAATCCTTATACCTTTCGTGAAAATGCATCTCCACTCTGGAGATGAACAGCACGCTGGCGGAAATATTAGTGAACATGGCAAGGCAGGATGCCATATCATAGGGCTGATTGCTGACATAGGTGTTACGGACAACCATATGCCACGGCTGAGCCCAGAATACAAAATTATGAATAAACAGCCCAAGCGTATAAAGGAAATTAGAAGCGATCAGCTTCCAGTATATTCTGTAATAACGAAGCACTGCTTTATAGTTTCGGCTGTTAGCAGGGAAATATTGCAGCACATTGGCAAGCTCCAGAGATGCAATCAACAAAAAGCCTATGGTCAGTGAAAGCAGCATGCTATACGTAATGGAAAATCCCAGCCCGAAACGGAAAATGACGGACAAAATAAAGCTAACACCCATACAGCATATAAAATATAAGGATATTTTCTTATACTGCTTTAAAATCGAGTTATACACCATCGTCGAAAAGGTCAGCGAAAGCCCCAAAAATCCCATATAAGTAGTAAACACATAGTATACAGGCACACCGCCCACTATGGTTTCATAAATATAGAAGGGAATCGCCACCATAGAAGAAAAGGTCAGGTTTGTGATCGTTCCCACATAAACGCAGGGTCTGATGTCCTCATACCGCTGCTCATAGATCCTATCCGTCTGGAACTTCGACAGCACAGAGTTAAAAGGGGCAGAGGTCAGAAGGGAAAAGATAAATATGTAGAGAATACTGCTGGAAAATGTCTCCCTTTCCAGATATCCTACCGTATCGAAGCCCAGCACCTTATACATTGCAAACAAACAGCCGATGACCACCAGCATAGGTGCAATCGTATATACGAAGCTAAAGCCTATCCCATAAAGTGCGGCGGTTACCGACCGCTTATCGAATATTTTATTTAACTGAATGCCAAGACCAGCCATACACTACGTTTTCCTTTCTGCCATTATCTATCTCTTTTTCCTGAAGAGCTCTCTGCTATGGACGGAGGCACGAAAATCTCCTCCGTATATTCCGCCGAACCAAGCGTTTGATATATCTTACGGTAAGCTTCTTCCATGTAGACGCTTTTATATTTGCGCATCAGGCGTTTATAACCATTCTCGCCCATCCGATGGGCCATATCAGGATGTTCGGCCAACCTTAAAATCGCACGGGTGATTTCGGAAATATTCATAACAGGTACCACAATACCTGCCTCTCCGAAGGAATCATCTTCCCCGTAAACCAAGCCATAGCAGTTGCCTACGTTAGTGGCGATGCAAGGCTTCTTCGCAGCAAAACCCTCCAGAATCGTAAGCGGCTGTCCCTCACTGATGCTAGTAAGAATCGTCATATCCATCCGCCCGATATAATCCGTGGTCTGAATGCTTCCTGTAAATTCGATATTTTCTGCCTGCAAAGCCTTTACCAGATCTTTGCAGTCCTGGGCATATTCAGCGTTCTCATCATCCGGTCCCATAATCCAAAGCTTTAGCATCGGCTCCCTTTCATGAGCGTAATAGAATGCATTAATCATTGTCTTTACGTCTTTAATCGGTGTCACACGAAGAATCGCACCCACATTGATATAAGGGTCATCCGGATCCTTCCCCGGAACTGACGAAAACCTCTCCGTATCAATGCCGTTGGGCGTCACGATAGCCTTTCCCGCAGGGCATCCAAGCTCTATCTGCAAGGTGCGCGCATGCTCGAAAAGTGAGGTCACCAAATCCGCATAATAATACGCACATTGAGACATTTTTCGAAACTGCTCGATCCAAATCGTCTTATACACTCCCTGCACCCATTTCGCCTTAATAATTTCCTCTTCTCTCTCCCTTGTGTAAATACCGTGCTCGCTGACGAGCAGCTTGGAATCGGGATACATGGACAATGCCTTACTTCCTATAATTCCAGCATAGCCCGTCGCCACGCAGTGGTAAATGTCAGCCTTAGGCGGTTTACATTTTAACGCAAAGAAAAGCGGCAGGTAAATAGAGCGCAGTGTCCATAGAAAGTCGGAGAAGGTTATGTCCGAGAACTTCATGGAATAATATTCCTTCGTGATTTCTAAAAATTCCGGACTCATCAATATACGGTCAATGGAAATATTCTTCCTATTAAACATAGAAAATACTCTTATCCAATCCACATCCTCGCCGATGACCAGACTGCGCAAGGCCTCAGTCTCCTCACCGCTTAGATGGAGACGCCTCTTCCCCGCCTTACGGTGTCCCACCCAATCCACATCCTGAAGATATACCTCGTGGATTTCCGTCAGATTATCCGGAAGCTGATAGGCGAATTTACCGCTTACGCTGCGGTCTGCAACGATCGTAATCAATTTAAATTCTATATTCGGAAATAACCGAATGATGCTATGTATCCAACTGGATACACCGCCGACAACATAAGGATAACAGCCCTCTGCTATCATACACACAATCATATCCAATCCTCCTGCTCTGTCTTACTGTGGGTTACTGGGAACTGTCTTGTTATTTTTCGGCTTTTCCAAGACATTTTCCTCCGTCAGATAAATTCTTACCTCCGGAGCCAGGGCCCTGATCAGCCAGGCCGTATCGGAAAGCTTCTCCACATCGGCATTCTCTGCGGATTCTACGCTGTTATTATAGGTACAAAGCACGAAATAAGCCTCTTCTTCGAAATTCTTCATCCGAACCGTTATGCCCTTTTCTTCCCTTTCATAAACATAGTCCAACGCCATAAAACGTCTGATACGCTTCTCCATTTCATATAAGGACACCATATCCAGCTTGGAAAAATCTTTGAAATACGTATCTCCCTTAGACCATTTCAAGCTTAGATTGTTCCATTCGTCCTCGTCGCTTTCCGGGTAAAACACCCGTCCGATATCTACTTCCATGTTACACATTCCGAGGGCATTTTCCACACAGATCATACGCAGGTCGTCCATCGTTTCATGCCGGTAACCGTCCAGATTGAATTTTACGGAGAGGACGCCGTCATTCAAAAAGTCTATCAGGGAATCCCCCTCTTCGTATCCCGACATAATCAGCCTTATATCTCTCAAATGTTCATAGTCCGCATTCCCGGCGATTTCCTCAGGCTTAAAGTCTGCCGCGTACAAAGCCGCAAAGCCGTATTCCGGTAAGTTTTCCTCCAGGAACTGCTCATTATCTTCTTGTACTTTGGCAAGGCCTGTATCCGATACATGGTCAAAGGATAGGCCCATGTCTCCCGGAAGCTTACTTATTTCCCTCAGATAAAAGTTAAGGTAATCTGCGCGGTCCTTGTCCTGCACTGCATAATCCAGTTTCGAAGAGGCAAAAAAGCTATAGGAGCTGCCATAATTTTTCAATATCTGGATGATGCCTGACCAAAGCAGGTCTCTGGCTACTGCCTCTGAACTACGGCTGTATAGCATCTGCATCGTCTCATCGTTCTCTCCGGAGAAATATGGATAATTCAGCACAGAAATCGTCTGCGCATTCACAATAGGATAGAGAAAGACATCTCCCTCCTGTGCCATGAAGCCTGTAAGGATGCCGAGCAAGGGCATTCCGTCAAAGAAATCGCTATTCACTGCGAAAACGAAAGACTTTTCAGTCGTAGTCTTCCAAAGAAGAGGCGGCAGATTTTTATCTTCGATGCCAAGCTCCTTCTGATTGTCCAAGAGACCTACCGCATACACTTCATAGCCCGACGTCAAAGAATAATACGGCACATCGATCCGCGTATCGTCCTCCTCGCCGAAGTAATCGCCCTCTTTATACACCCGTTCCTTACTCAGCATGAAATCAGAGAATATCTTGATTCCATCCGCTTGCATCTCCTCCTTCACTCCCGCTTTGATACCGAAAAAAGCGGCGAACTGCGGGTCTGCAACGATTGCATTGTAATCCGGAAGCTTTGTGAAAATCATAGTCTTTCCCAGATCCGCATAGGAATAAAGAATGTCGCTGTCCTCTGCCGTCAGTTCATAATCGCTAAACAGCAGCAAATCATAAGTATCAATCTCCTCCTCGGGCACCCACGAGGTATAAAGCTGATAGGAGTACTTATTATAAATACACCACTCTTCAAGAAGCCTGGCCGCAGCAGTTTCCCCATCCGACGAAAGGATAGCCGCTCTTTTCTTCTGCTCTGCCGAAAAGACCTCTCTATCCTCATAGCTTACCTCTGCCTTGTCCGCAGCCCTGACATTTTCCGACGTATCCGACAACACATGGGACGAAACACCGGCAAACATGAACATGAAAAAGACCATAAACAGCAATATAAAAATCACAAAATAATTTCCTTTTGAAATCATAAGCTTCTATCCTTCTGGTTGCCGTACAGCCGAAACAGATTCAGAATCTCTTCATCTGCCGCCACATCGCTCTCGCCAAACTCGTCCAGGCAATGAAAAAAAGCAGATTGATTGCGCTGGTTATAATATAAATGCAATCTCGCCTTAAAAGTATCCAGCATATTAGGTCTGTACTGTACGGCTCTGGATACCCATTTATCCGCCATATTATACTCCTTAATGGTAATAAACCAATCCGCCATCCAAAGATAATGAGTCGCACTCATATACCAAAGATTATGGGTAAAAAGATTCTCCGCAACATTATCCAGAGTGTAAATATAAGCCTCCTGTTCCATATGCGTCATGATCTTCATCTTCAGGACATCATGGATGTAATTAAAGGTAAGAAGGTTCATCTCTACGTCCTCAGGAAGCTTCTGGGTATGCTCGATCATATTCTGTGCAGTGGAACGAAACTCTGACAGCGCATCGAGAATGACCGAAGCTGCATAATGGGAAGTCTCCGTATCCTTACTGTTCATGGCTACCGCAATGCTGGCTACTGTTCTCTTCGCATCGTTTCTAAGGGCATCAAGAATCAGGCGGCGAAGGCTGAGCGTATCCGAAACTGCCATGGCATCCTGAATCGGCACATAATTCATCTCTGTCTCTATATCAGGCGGCAGAATAAGTTTCTCCCTCTCCTGGCTGAAGCTTACATCGCTCATATCCACGTTCTTCCTACGGTTCAGAAATCCGATAAAACGGCTGAGCAGCAAATACAGCAAGCCGAAAAAAGGAACGATAAAAATGAACCACGCGATCAAAAACCCTGTGCCGCGCCTGCCCTTTTTCTGGAAGCAGGCCCAGACGAATATGCCAAATGCCACGAGTACATTCCCTATGCAAATTGCCATAACCGGCCAAAGCCCTGTCGTATCCATAATAAAAGCAACCATACCCTTCTCATTTTTATTAGAAATTATTTTACTGTTCACACCGTTCCCAGTAACGAAATTATATCTTTTTCTCCTCATAAGTAGCGATTCCGTTTTCTTCCAGACGTGCCTTTACATATGCCGACTCGTTCTTATTCGTGTTGGTCAGGAGCACCCCAATATTGCCGCCCTGTGCCATGCCCACATAATCCGTTTCGCGCAACAACAAGCGAAGCTTATCGTTAAGCTCCGTAAGCGACATGCCTTCCGCTTGGATATAGAGAACGCTGGACTGCGCATATCCCTTCTCCCCCGCATTCCGGTAAATATCTAACATCGACTCGAAAGCTTCCTGCTGAAGGATGCCGGTTCCGGGAAGAAATCGGCGGTATACCAGCGCATCCATATAATCTGCGTCACGGACCACTACAGCATATACGAGGGCACCCACTACCGATAGGAGATTGGCCTGATACAAAGTCATCTGCTCGTAGGGAATATTCCAAAGCAGTACGATGATTCTCATATTACCTTTATCGTCAAAAAGTGCGCTTCCCATCATAGGAAGTTCTGTGTCTAACGACCGGTTAATATAAACCCGCTTCTTTATCAGTACGTCAAACATTGCCGCGTAGTCGGCCATTGCCAAAGATTTGCCCAGAGAGCGGGCCTTCTCGCTGGAAGCGGAGGCCAGACGGCAATAGCTCTCGTTGGAAACGAGATAGATGGAAACATCCTTCGTCTCCATAATCTCCGATAAAGTATCGAGAGCGGAAAACAGTACCTCGCCTGTCTTAGCCCGCTCAAGCCTCGAAGTGATTTCATAAATACGTCCAACACCTTCCGCACTGCTGATCAGCTTTTCTGCAAAATAGTTCTTAAGCTTCGTATTGCTGGAATTGATTACCGTAATATCACTCAGTCTGTCCGCAAGGAAATCGATTCTCTCGTTCTTATCCTCCTCCGTCTCACGGAACTTATCTTTCAGATGTCCCACGGTCAAGCCAACAACGAAAATCTGTGCGGTCCATATGTAAGTATTGATATCTATTAATAAGGAAAATCCGGGCGTCGTATACATCTGCCCGAAGCAGTAGCCGATCACGCTGAGCAAAGCGGATAAAATCGCCTGCCGCCTGCCGTGTACCACTGCGAAAAGAAGCACATATAATAAGTAGAAGTTAATCTGTCCTAAATAAACGCTATCCGCTACCCTATTGTTCAATATGTAAACAGGAAAGAAAAAGACTACCGTCTCTAAAAACGGAACCGCCTTTTTCAGCAGGCGAAGCATCCGGTCGCGAAGTCTCTTACCTCCATTTTGCTCATCACCATGTAAAAAAAGATTCTTATGGCGCTTCATATGAGCGATAATCATAGGAATCATTTCTTCGTACCCGGTCCGCACCTGAAAGGAGAATTCCGCGCAAAATCTTTCATTGGATAAAATGACCCGCTGACGCAGGCCTATGGTACGGTCTACGATTTCCACAGGGTGTGAATATTTTTCCCGGATAAGCTCAGCCACCTTGTCCTCCGTCACTTCTTCCATGGAAGAAACATGATAAAGCTTATACTTTCTCTCCGGCGCATCGATCAAAAGATACACCGCCTCCACGCCATCCTTCACATACAGCGCAGACAGTACCTTCTTCGCGTTCACGTACAATCTGCCGGATACTAACGCCTTCATACACATCTTGGAATAGATATCGGTGCAAGCGTCTCGATCCACCGGAATACCATACATACGGGCGATACGCAGAACAGTTACTTCCATCTGCGTCGTCGCATTAAAGTGCATTGCCAGATTCTCCCCCTGAGAAATCGTCATTCCCTGAAAGCTGTTCGGCGAAGCCGGCATCTCCTCCCTGATATCCACCGCATATTCATCCTCAAATACCCTATCCGAAGACACATAGACAAAATGCCGTACGCCGAAGGACGCAGCCGCCATGAGGAGATTACTCAGTCCGGCAATATAGCTCAGTGACTCCTCCTGCACGTGGTCGTCCTCCCACCGATAAAGCGGGTCATAAGCCCCCGTGAACAAAATTGCATCCGGACGGCAGCTCGTTATGACCTCTTCCACGCTGGCACTGTCATACGCAAAGGTATATTGCTCAAATACATGTGCAGGCTTCACAAGCCTCTGACTATTCGTAAGCGTATAAATATGCCATTTTTCTTTATAGAATTTGTTGATCAATTCCTCTGTAAAGGTTCCGTAGCCACCTACGATCAATATGCTACCCATACTATAATTTTTTTCTCCCGCTTTTTATGAACACGAATCAAGTCTTGAATATAACTATAATACATCACTTGTACGTATTCAAGTGAAAATCCTATATCAGCCAGATAAAGACACGTTTTCCACGCATACTCCGGCCCGAATAATGTCAAAATCCGCCCGGCATTGACAACGCAATCTGCTTGGGCTAATATTATTAAAAAGACGTAAAATAAAGGAATGAACCATTATGAAAAAAAGCCTATTGGGCTATAACATTTCCGAGGCAAATATAACCTTAAATGCTCTTCGCGAAGAAAATGAAAGCTTAAATGCCATCATTATCACAATGAAAACTGAGATGGAGAACATTGTGTCCGAAGGAAACACCAAAGTAAGCCTCTTAGAAGATGAACTCATGAAAGATAAAAAAGCTTTGCAGAATGCCGTCGATGAGAAAAGAGAGCTTTTGTCACAAATTGCGGTGCTTTCTGAAAAGATTGAAGCACTTCAGGACGAGAACGAAGCTTTGAAGAAGATAATGCTGCTGGGACAACTCAAGAATCATAAGACGCTCTCAGCATCATCCCCCGAAAAACCACTTCTCACCTCTGTATGGCAAGATATCGGCAGAATACGCAGAAAAATAGCAGAAGTCACTAATACATTTGTAAAAAATTCAAAATCTTCTTCCGAATAACGAACATCCAATAATGCATTTTTTATTTCATTTAAATTATATTTTAAATCTGTATCAGGGAATATATCACTCTTTTTTATAGCTTCCTTCTCTAACATCCAAGCCTTTCTGATAAGTTTGTCCAACGCCTGAATATCGAATTCTTTGCTTTCTGCAAATCGGATAACTTCTTTTTGTAATTCTTTTATATCGGAAAATAGCTCAAGATGAATCTTATTATAAGTAAATGCTTTATTCGTCTGAAGTACTTTTATCGTACATGCACTACCTGCCTCATAATCGGAGACAATATGGAAGCAGTCGGCTACCTCCACAATATCCGGACAATTATATAATATGAGCTGCCCTTTATATGCCAGCATATTATCGATACGTTCCTGCCACCGGCTAAAGTTCCTATTAAGCATGGGATAAGATAATATTATGAGAGAAAATGGCATTGTTGCTTCTTGCTGTAGTAAATCAAAATAATTCATCAACATTTCATCAAGGCCATCTGTACCATAATCCATTGTCTCATTTATATTCAATGTTATCACAATATTATCCGGCCTTAATTGCTCAGCGTAAACCGCCAGCAACTCATTTGAAATTGTCTCTGCAGCCATAAATATTGTTTTATTAATATTTGTCTCAGAAATAATAGAAAAGAGAAGTCCATGTAAATTCATATACATATAACGCTGCACACCATCCGCTACTTGCAGATTGAGCATTTCTATCATCTTACGAAATAAATGCACCTGCTCCTCCCTGCTAATACAAGATTTATTCGTATACAGATTTTGAAAATCAGGCAATATCATACTCCGCTCTCCCATTCCTGCAGCTCCACTTTTTCTTCCAACTCCAACAGATGCATCATTTTTTTGACCATCTTCTTGTAATCAAAATATCTTCTATGATATTCCTGAATATGACCACAAGCCTGCTGTAATACTGCCTCATAGCTTTCATTAAGCACTTCATCCAAGACCTCTGTTAAACTATCTATATCGTTAATCGGAAAACTTCTTCCACACTTTCCCCAATTTGTCATTTCATCTATTGCCTCAATATCACTGCTGATTATATAACATCCATTACTTGCTGCTTCCGAAAACACATTAGGGGTCCCTCCTTCCATAAGTGACGTCATAGCAAAAACTTTGGCTTTCCGATATTCTTCATTTAATTGCTTCCTATCAAGGATCTTTCCAGCCAGTATGACTCTGTCCACGAGTTTAGGGTATCTGATATAAAATTCATCCATATACTTTTGAAAATCAGGTTCAATACTGCCCACCAGTTTCATCAGCCATTTCGGATGCCGGTGAGCGCATCTGGCAAACGCCTCCACCAAAATATGATTAGCTTTCTGCTGTGTTCCTAATCTTCCCACTGTAATAATGGTATTCTCCTTCTCATCATAACGTACGCCGTAATGAGAAGCAATATCATCCATATAGCCGTTCACTACATAGTCGATTCGATACGGCCATTTTTCGGATAAATATTTCTTCATTCTCTTTGACTCACAAGTAATTAAATCACAACTTTCGTACATTTCCTGCAATTTGGAGTCAGATAAGGTCAACCTGTCCGCCCAAATGATATTAATATCTAATTTAAGTATTACTATGCCGCCTGGTCGAAGCTTCTTATATAAAGGTATAATATACTTATTTGTATCATAACTGCCAAAGCAAAAAAGAATATCAATTTCTTCATAAGCTTGTTTCACATAGCTGCATGCAAATGCAATCCATTGCTCCATCGTTTCCACAGCAGGAATAATCTCAACCTGTAAACCCGGCAGCAATTGGAGATAAGTATATTCCTCTCGTTTTGCCGTCACAATAACCGTTTGAAAATCATATACCTTCTGAAACGTATATGGCAGCAAAATACAGTCTTTCATAAATTGCTCATTACGATAATATATATAGGGGCATATATTAACTATTTTTTTCATACTTCATATTTTCTCCACAATATTCTACTTATATTTTGTTACAATCAGAACCACGCCTAAAAGACGTGGTTTGCTCTGAGGCTATAAGCCTCTGTTACCGGCCAGCGCCTAAAGACGCTGGCTTTCACTTTGTTCAAGCCACTACGCCATTGACTCGTCGCAGCCGCT